>JACCXO010000070.1 GCA_013696975.1 Nocardioidaceae bacterium
ACACAACCGAGGGTCGAGGCGGATCTCTCCACAGGGACTACAGTCGGGACTCGCCGGCGGGTGGCTGACTGCGACTCTGTCGGCATGTCGTCACACGATCGGGCAGTCATCGCCTCACCCGGTGAAAAGACCAGGATCTCTACTGATCCAGATGCAGCGCTCCTCGCGTCGCTCCGTATCCGTCGCGCCGAGGTCCAGCGCGAGGAGTTGGAGTTGGCGGAACTTGTCATTCGAACAGCGATCGAAACTCGTCTTCGTTACTCGACCGGGGGGTGGTCACTTCGATTTCACGGGACTACAAGGGCCGGGTCCTCGCCAGACTGTGCCGCCAACCATTCGCCTTGATGTGTCGCCTCCGCGAATCGGAGGGTGTTTCGCGCACGGGAATCAGCAAAGTGGCTTCGGCGCTGTCGGGCAAGGATGGCATGTGCTCGATCGAGGAACAGTCCGTGCTGAGAAATAGCAGCCAGCATCCAAGAGGCCATGAACGAGCGGATTCGGTGGAGACGAAAATGAGGAGAAGCATTCCTCTCGGCAACGACAGTTCCCTCAGCCCGACGTCAACCGGCGTTCGTCTCCGCAAGATCACGCAGGTGTTTGATCATCCCGTCCGGCCCATCTGCACCGAACACAGCGGATCCGGTCACGAACACATCTGCGCCTGCGGCCGCGCATCGCTCGATCGTCTCGCTCGAGACTCCACCGTCGATCTGCAGCCAGACGTCACCATCGGTGTCCGCCAGCATCGCTTTGGTGCGCTCGATCTTCCGCAGGCACATCTCGAGGAACTGTTGACCGCCGAAGCCTGGCTCGACCGTCATAATCAGCACCATGTCGAGCTCAGGCAACAGATCTGCGAACGGCTCGATCGCGGTCGCTGGCTTCAACGCCATACCGGCGCGAGAGCCAAGCGATCGCAGCTCGCGGGCCAACCGCACCGGGGCCGCACACGCCTCAACATGGAAGGTCACGCTGCTGGCACCCGCCTCGACATAAGCAGGGGCCCAACGATCGGGATCCTCGATCATGAGGTGACAGTCGAGCGGTTGCTCGGCAACTCTTGCCAGGGCCGCCACGACGGGCACACCCAACGTCAGGTTGGGGACGAAGTGGTTGTCCATGACGTCGACATGTAGCCAGTCAGCGCTGGGAACGGATTTGGCCGCAGCCTCGAGGTTCGCGAAATCTGCAGCCAAGATGCTCGGGGAGATCTGGATGCCCATAGAGCAGCGAGTGTAGTCAGCGCGCCGTCAGCGGCGCCGCAACTGGGCGATGAAGATGGCATCCGTGCCGTGCAAGTGCGGCCATAGCTGCGCGTGCGGCCCGGGACCTAGATCGGGTACGTCGCTCAGCACCGCCCGAGCATCCAGCTCCTCCACGTCGTCCTCACGCTGACCCAACACAGCATCGACGACCCCACGGGTCTCGGCCGGGTGCGGTGAGCAGGTCACATAGGTGACGACTCCCCCGACCCGCGTGGAGCCGAGCGCCGAAGACAGCAACGATTTCTGCAGGAGGACGAGGTCCTCCACATCCCCGGGTCGCCGCCGCCAGCGCGACTCAGGTCGACGCCGCAGCGCGCCCAGACCCGAACACGGCACATCGGCGATGACTCGGTCGAAGCTGCCCGCTCCCCAGGGTGGCTGGACGCCGTCGGCCACGACAACCGCCGGTGAGCCGGGATAGGCCCGCAGGGCTGAAGCCACCAACCTGGCCCGATGCAACCGCAGCTCCCCCGCGACCACGACAGCTCTGCGAGCACGCCCCAAACCGGTCAAGAGCGCCGCCTTGCCCCCGGGTCCGGCACACAGGTCAAGCCAGCTGGTGTCCCGACCGTCGATCTCCACTCGACTGGCCGCCAGCGCAGCCAGCTGTGAACCCTCGTCCTGCACCCCGGCGGTTCCTGCCTTGACCGCGGGATAGCTGGCTGGGTCTCCGCGGGAGAGGATGGCCGCGTACGGCGACCAGCGGCCCCGTCGTATCGACCCGGTGGCGGCGCCGTCCAGCACCACGCCCTGCTCGCACAGCGCAGCCACGTCCATCAACCCGGGACGCACCGCGAGTGTCACCTCCGGCGCGACGTTGTCGGCGGCCAGCAGCGCCTCGACCTGACCGACATCGTGCAACGCCGCGAGGAAGGACCCCACCACCCAGCGAGGATGGGAGTGACGGACGGAGAGGTGGCCGACCACATCTCCACTCCGCGACGGAGCAGTTGCCTCGACCCACGCGTCGAAGGACTGGGCTCCGATTCGCCGCAGCACGGCATTCACCATCCGGACTGGTCGCTCACCGACGGCTCCGCGAACGAGCTCGACACTGGTACCGACAGCAGCATGAGCCGGCACTCGCATGTTCAAGAGTTGATGAGCGCCCAACCTCAGCGCGGTCAGCACTTCTGGTTGCAGGGCAGTCAGACCACCCTTGACGCAACCGCCAAGGAAGACGTCATAGCTGCCTTGCATGCGGGCGCTCCCAGCGGCGAGCTCGGTGGCGAACGCCGCGTCTCTCTCAGCAAGGTTGCGCTCCGCGAGCAGGCGCGGCAGAGCCAGGTTGAGGTAGGCGTCCGAGTGGTCCACGGCCCGCAAGACGTCGTACGCCGTCTGCCGTGCGGCATCCAGCTGAGTGCGTGGCCGGGCGCGTCGAGTGCGACGGCTGCCTTCGCTCACCGGCATATCAACCGTCACCGTCACTACAGCTCACGAGCCGACCTTGCCGGGCACCTCACGCAAGCCGCGCGCCCAGTCTGCTGCTCGCATGGCTGGCTTGCCGGCGGGCCGCACCTCTCCCAGCTCGACGAGCTGGGTGGCGGTTCCAACCAGCACGGCCGACTTGGTGATGCGGAGATGGCCTGCGGGCAGGCTGTCCGAGTTCGGGGGGATGGAAACCGGCCCGACCTTGCAGCGCTGTCCGGCGATTACCGTCCAAGCCCCGGGCGAGGGCGTGCATGCGCGCACTTGACGGTCAACGGCGACGGCCGGCGCGTCCCACCTAATCTCGGCGTCCTCGGTGCTGAGCTTCGGCGCCCACGAAAGGCCGGTCTCGAGTTGAGCTCGCTGATCGAGACTGCCGTCTTCGATGCCGTCGAGGGTGGCGACCAGCAGATCCGCTCCGTGCTGGGCCAACCGGGCGAGCAGGCTGCCCGCGGTGTCGTCGGGCTTGATGGTCTCGGTCAGCAACCCGTATGTCGGTCCAGCGTCGAGTTCCTCGACGAGCCGGAAAGTCGTAGCACCTGTCACCTCGTCTCCGGCCAGGATCGACCGCTGCACGGGCGCCGCTCCACGCCAGGCGGGAAGCAGCGAGAAGTGCAGGTTGACCCACCCGGAGGGTGGGATTTCCAACGCCTGCCGAGGTAGCAATCCGCCATACGCGACGACCGGGCAACAATTCGGGGCGAGAGAATGGAGCCAGGCCAAGAAGTCGGGATCGCGCGAGGAGACCGGCTTCACAGCTTGGATGCCGAGCGCAGACGCCGCCTCGGCAACAGGGGACGGCGCCAACCGACGCCCCCGACCGACGGGAGCGTCGGGCCGGGTGACGACACCCACGACTTCGTGGTCGCTGGCCGCGATCGCGGCGAGCGAGGGCAGCGCCGCGGCAGGCGTGCCCGCGAAGACGAGCCGCACGCCGTCAGAGCCCTCGGCCGAACATCGGATGGGGGGACTCCTTGACCACCGGAGCTGACAGGCCGCTCCATTCCGCCTCTCGAATCGCCTTCATGGCGGCTTTGCGGGTTTGCGGGTCGAGGCGGTCGACGAACAAGATGCCGTCAAGGTGGTCGGCCTCGTGCTGGATGCACCTGGCCAGCGACTCGGTGCCTTCGAGAACGAGCGGCTCGCCATACATGTCGACTCCGCGGGCGACGACGCCATACGCGCGAGTGCAGTCGAACGACAGGTCAGGTATCGACAGACAACCCTCGTCACCCGTCTGGGTCTCGTCGCTCAAGCTGAGCTCTGGGTTGACGAGGTGCCCGACTACACCGTCTGACTGGTAGGTGAACACGCGCAGACCCACCCCGATCTGCGGCGCGGCCAAGCCAGCACCGGGGGCGTCGAGCATGGTCTCGGTGAGGTCGTGCACGAGCGCGCGCAGCTGCTTGTCGAAGTCGACCACGGGGACGGCCGGACTGCGCAGGATCGGGTCCCCGAACAACCGGATGTCACGCACAGACAAGGAACTGCTCCCAGGATCGACCGGCACCAAACGCCGCCCAGTCTAGTCGCGCCTATCACGCTCACGTCAGTTCGAGCGGATCCACCTGGACCCGAACGGATGCCAGCTTGCGACTGCTGCGCCCAGCCTGCAACTGCTGCAATGCCTTGGTGAGGCCGGCTCCACGCTCACGCGGGATGCGTAGCACGACTCGCGCCTCACCATCGGCCACCTCAACGGGACCCAACACTTCGGTCAGTTTCGGCAACTCGAGCGAGACGAGAGCCTCGGTGAGAACGTCAGGGCTGGCCGTGAGGGTGGCCAGCCGGGACACCGGTGGGAGATGGGCTGACCTTCTCTCGTCAAGTCCGCGTGAGGCGAACCCCGCAGGATCCCACCTCACCAGCGCTTGCAGAGTTGGAGACGTCGGCTCGCCGACTGCGATGACCCGCCCGCCCTCACTCCCAGGCCGGACCAGCGCCGCCACGTTGAGCCACCGGCGAAGAGCCTCCTCGTCCACCCGCAGCCCGGGGCGGCTCAGGGTGAGCCAGGTGTCGAGCAGCACCGCGGCCGCGTAGCCCCCTTGGGCCACGGGCTCCGCTCCCGGGGTTGCGATCACGATCGCCGGATCATCGTCGACGTCGGACAACACGTGATCGCCACCGGAGTTGTGGACTCGGACGGAGGAGAAGCTGCGTCCCCACTCCTGCCCGGTGCGCAGCGATCCGACGACCGGGGCCCGCAGCACCCGACCCTGGCAGTGCGGACAGGACCACTGCTCGGCCACGGCGCCACACCAACGACACCCTGGCCAGACGCTCTCCGATGGCCTACTCAAGGGGCCGCTGCACGCAGCGCAGCGAGCCGCCTGGCGGCAGCGTTCGCACGTCAAGGCCGGCAGGTAGCCATAGCGCGGCGAGTGAACCAGCACAGGTCCCGCGCGCAAAGCCTCCCGCACCACCTCGAACACGCGTCTCGGCATCCGGGTCGCAGTCGCCGCGAAGTCCCGGGCGAGCTCGGCGTCAGTGTCGCCTGTCACATGAACGAGCGGTGCGGCCCGTCGCACCTGCTCGCGTGCCGCCGACACGTGAGCCGCCCAACCCGATTCGATCAGCGACCGAGCCTCGACCGAACAACCGAAACCGCCAAGAAGCGCGGCACACCGCTCATGATGGGCTCGCAACAGCAGCACCTCCCGGGTGTGGTGGTAAGGGGCTCTCTGCTCGGCGTGCAGGTCGTCGCCGTCGTCCCAGATCGCGACCAGGCCGAGCTTGCGCACCGGGGCAAAGGCAGCAGCCCGGTTGCCTAGCACGATGCGCACCTGGCCGCGAGCCACCGCCAAAAAGGCTCGATATCTTGCCGCCGGGCCGAGCTCCGACGTCAACACAACAAACCCGTCGCGGCCAACCAGCGCCTCCAACGCAGCGCCGACTCGTTCGACATCGCGGATGTCGGGAAGACACACCACGCTCCCCCGCCCAGACGCAGCTGTCGCCACCACCGCCTCGGCCAGCTGCGATGCCCACTCGATGCCGGGCAGTGCGGTCCAAACCGCCCTGGGCGAGCCTCCGTTGGCGAGTCGCTCGAGAAGTGCCTCGCCACCGACCTCACGCGTCCACGACAAGCCCAAGGAGGCGGGGTGCAGAGGTGCCGGCTTGGTGGGTTCTTGGGTCGCCTCTCCACCTGGCCCCTCCGCCTCCACGCGAGCATGGCGAGGCGGCACCGCCATTCGCAGCACGTCTCCGAGGCTGCCGGCATAGCGGTCAGCGACCATGCGGGCCACGGCCAGGACCTGAGGATGCAACACCGCCTCGCTGGAGACGACTCGACGCAGCGGCGCCAGCGCACCGAGGTGGCCGCTCTCTTCGGCCCGCTCAACGACGAACCCGTCGACGTCGCGGCCGGCGAAGCGAACCTTCACCCGACATCCGGGCACCACGGACTCGTGCAGGTTGAGAGGGACCACGTAGTCGAAGAGCCGATCGAGATGGGCCAGCGGGATGTCGACAGCGATCCGCGCCACCGGGACATCAGGCGCCGCCACGTCGGTCCGCGGCGGCGCAGCGGCTCGCGCCCGACCCTTGGCCAGAGCCAACTGCTCGGTGCGGGTGAATGACTCAACCATGATGAACCAGTCTTATCAGCCCGCAGCGACAGACTGAGCGCTCAATCCACAGCTGAGCGGCCGTCGTCGTCGATGGCGGCTTTCAGAGCCGCCACGCGGTCGGTACGCTCCCAGGTGAAGTCGTCCAGCTCGCGACCGAAGTGCCCATAGGCCGCGGTACGCGCGTAGATCGGCCGCAACAAGTCGAGATCGCGGATGATCGCCGCCGGTCGCAGGTCGAAGACGTCAAGCACGGCG
Source organism: Nocardioidaceae bacterium (assembly GCA_013696975.1). Taxonomy (GTDB): domain Bacteria; phylum Actinomycetota; class Actinomycetes; order Propionibacteriales; family Nocardioidaceae; genus JACCZJ01. Next base: position 6,518 of record JACCXO010000070.1, read on the forward strand.
GTGCGGATCACATCCAGCGGAAACGTCTCGGTGCCGTAGCAGTCGATATAGAAACCAACCGGGTGTGCCTTGCCGATGGCGTAGGCCACCTGCACCTCACACCGCCGAGCGAGACCAGCAGCCACGACGTTCTTGGCGACCCAGCGCATGGCGTATGCCGCCGAACGGTCGACCTTTGAAGGATCCTTGCCACTGAAGGCGCCGCCACCGTGACGAGCCATGCCGCCATACGTGTCAATGATGATCTTGCGGCCGGTCAACCCCGCATCACCCATCGGCCCGCCGACCTCGAAGCGGCCCGTCGGGTTGACGAACAGGCGGTAGTCGTGGGAGTCGATGTCGAAGTCAGACAGCACCTCGTCAACCACGTGCTGCTTGACGTCAGGCGTGAGCAGCGCATCCAGGTCGACGTCACCGGCGTGCTGGGTGGACACCACCACGGTGTCAACGCGTACCGGAACGTCATCGACATACTCGATAGTCACTTGAGTCTTGCCGTCGGGACGCAGGTAAGCCATCGTGCCGTCCTTGCGGACCTGCGACAACCGCTCCGCGAGCCGGTGCGCGATCGTGATGGGAAGCGGCATCAGTTGAGGGGTCTCGTCGCAAGCAAAGCCGAACATCAGCCCCTGGTCACCGGCGCCCTGCCGATCAAGTGGGTCGGTGGAACCGCCGGCCCGCTCCTCGACCGCGTCGTCGACACCTTGGGCGATGTCGGGAGACTGGGAGCCGATACAGACCTGGACCCCACACGATGCACCGTCGAAACCCTTCTTCGACGAGTCGTAGCCGATTTCGAGCACGCGTCGGCGGACGATGTCGGACACCGGCGCGTATGCCGTCGTGGTCACCTCTCCCGCCACCACCACCAGACCGGTCGTGACCAGTGTCTCGACGGCGACCCGGCTGTAGGGGTCGATCTCCAGCAGCGCGTCAAGCACCGAGTCGCTGATCTGGTCGGCGATCTTGTCGGGATGGCCCTCGGTGACCGACTCAGACGTGAACAGGCGGCGCGACAACGAAACTCTCCTCGGGACTTACGGTGACAGCGGGTATGAGTCGCGATTCTACGGTAGGAGCAACCGGTAATCCGCTAGCAAAGGTTGACTCAGCGGGTACGGCTGCTCCACAACGCGCTCACCGCGTCCCAGATGGCGTGCGCCAGGTCGATCTTTGAGCTCGGGTCGAGTGCCCGCTCGGAGCCGTCACGTCCCAGGAGAACTGCGTGGTTGTCGTCGGATCCAAAGACCGCCCCGCCGCTTACGTCGTTTACCACCAATAGGTCACAGCCCTTGCGGGCCAGCTTGGCGCGAGCATGGCCAAGTACAGTGCCCTCGTCGTCACCAGTCTCTGCGGCGAATCCGACCAGCACCTGCTCCAGCGCCTGACGTTCCCGGTTCGCGACGAGCTCAACGAGAATGTCGGGGTTCTCGACCAGGTCAATGGACGGAGCCGGGCGATCAGGGCCTTTCTTTATCTTGTGGTCCATCACGGTGGCTGGCCGAAAGTCGACCGGCGCCGCAGCCATTATCACGGCACGCGCACCGGAGACATTGATCATCATGGCGTCGTGCAACTGCGCCGTCGTCGCAACGTCGTAGCGCTCGGCCACGCCGTAGGGCGTCGCCAGGGAGACATTCGCGGCGATCAGGCAGACATCAGCACCTCTGGCCACGGCAGCAGCGGCCAAGGCGAATCCCTGCTTGCCGGAAGACTTGTTGCCAAGGAAGCGCACAGGGTCGAGCGGTTCCCGGGTGCCACCAGCGGAGATGACCACACGGCCTCTCAGATCGCTTACAACCGGTGTGAATCCCCAGCTTGCCTCTGCGGCGCAGTGGTCACCTTCACAATCGGATGACGTCCGGACAGCTGCCGATCGCAACACATTGCTCGTGAACTCGAAAATCTGCGCTGGTTCCGGCAACCGTCCGATACCGGTGTCGGTGCCGGTAAGCCGGCCGGAGGCTGGCTCCATCACTATTGAGCCGCGCGAGCGCAGTGTCTGAACGTTGTTGCGGGTCGCGGGGTGCTCCCACATCTCGGTGTGCATCGCCGGCGCGAAGATGACTGGGCACGTCGCCGTCAGCAGCGCGCTGGTCAAGAGGTCGTCGGCATGACCGTGCGCCGCTTTGGCGAGCAAGTCCGCGGTGGCGGGTGCAACGACGACAAGGTCGGCATCGCGCCCGAGCCGCACATGCTGCACCTCGGGCACATTGGCGAACACGTCGCTGCTGACCGGCTTGCCAGACAGCGCCTCCCAGGTGGCGGCGCCCACGAATCTCAACGCCGCGGCAGTCGGCACGACCGTGACGTCGTGACCAGTCTCCGTGAAGAGGCGAAGCAGTTCACATGCCTTGTATGCCGCGATGCCGCCACCGACGCCCAACACCACCCGGGGCCGGTCCGGCACTGGCTTCACCCCACCGTGCGGCTCGTCTTCAGCCACAGGTGGCACCGCTCGACTTCAGAAGGTCAGGCTGTGGCGGGGTCGGAGTCGATCGTGGGCTCGGGTTCGATGTCCTCGCAGGTCAGCATGTCGGCGTTGATCTCGCGAAGAGCGATGGAGAGCGGCTTCTCCTGCACGTGGGTGTCGACGAGCGGACCGACATACTCCAGGAGACCTTCGCCGAGCTGGGAGTAGTAGGCGTTGATCTGGCGGGCACGCTTGGCTGAGTAGAGCACCAGCTTGTACTTGGAGTCAGTTTTTTCAAGCAGCGAGTCGATCGGAGGGTGGGTGATCCCCTCAGCTACGGGGAGGGTGCCTGGCACGCGAAAGCCTCATTTGCAGTAGGGGTCGGTCAGGCAAACGGGGTTGCCTGGGAGGTGTTCCGCATCAAGGCTACCAATTCTTGCGCTGCGGCAGGAACTTCAGAGTTGACGACCACCGCGTCGAACTCGCTTTCGGCCGCCAACTCCTGCACGGCAGTCTCGAGACGACGGGCCTGCTCGCCCTCCGTCTCCGTGCCCCTGCCAGCCAGTCTGCGAGTGAGCTCATCCCATGACGGTGGCTTCAAGAAGACGAAGAACGCGTCGGGCATCGTCTGTCGCACCTGCCGAGCGCCCTGCAGGTCGATCTCGAGCAACGCAAGCTTTTCCTGTCTCAACGCCTCCTCAACGGGCTCCCGGCGAGTGCCATAGCGTGCACGCTGGTGCACTACCGCCCATTCCAGCATTTCACCGTCGGCGATCAGCTGGTCGAATGTGTCGTCATCGACGAATCGGTAGTGGATGCCATGGATCTCGCCTGGGCGAGGGGGTCGCGTGGTCACCGACACCGAGATCCATATCTCGCTGTAATGAGCGCGAATTTCTGCGGCTAGGGCACCTTTGCCGACAGCGGTGGGTCCGGCGAGCACGGTGAGCCGACGTCGCCCCACTGCACGCGACTCAGGCGCGCTGCTCAAACTCGCGCTCGAGAGCGGCAATCTGATTGCTGCCGAGACCTCTGACCCGCCGAGACTCAGAGATGCCGATGCGCTCCATCAGGTTGCGGGCGCGGACTCTACCCACGCCCGGCATCGCCTGAAGCAGGTCGATGACTCTCATCTTGCCGATAACCTCGTTGGTCTGGCCGTCACGCACGATGTCGGGCAGGAGAACACCAGAGTTCTTGAGGCGGTTCTTGACTTCGGCCCGCTCCCGGCGCACCACAGCTGCCTTCTCCAGCGCAGCGCGGCGCTGCTCGGTCGTCAACTCTGGCACTGCCACGGCATCGTCCTCGGTACTTCATCGAATGCTGTCAGGGCAACTTCGCACGATTCTGCTGAACTCCGGGTATGGCGAGATCTGCCATGGGTCTCATCGACCTACCCAAACGTCACCTTAGTGGCTCAGCACCGGGCCGCATAGTCTGCGTCGAGCGCATCGCCCGCTCCCTGGAACTTGGCGTTGTTGAGCTCTTTGTCGAGGTTCCTCAAGCTCTTCAGCTGTTCCGGTGTCCACTCCGGCGCCTGCTCCTGGAGCACCGCAGGATCCTGCAGCTCCTCGAAAGTGAGGCCCAGGTCGTCGAGCACGCTTTGCAAGGATCCAAAACCGGTCACCAAAGTGTCGACGTCCCCAGAAACGTCGTCGGGCGCAACCTCCTGGAGATCTGCGAGTCCGGACACCATGGAGGCCAGCTGCTCATTGGTCACATTGCCGGTGTTGAACTCGGTGAAGCGCGACTGCAACTCGGTCAGCTCAGCACAATAGGCAGCGTCGTCGCCGTCAGCTGGCTCCTCGGTGGTCGGCTCCTCGGTGGTCGGCTCCTCAGTGGTCGGCTCCTCGGTGGTTGGTTCTACGGTCGCTTCCGTCTGCGTCGCCTCGTTGGCCTCGTTGTCTGCGTCGTCGTCGCCACTGAGCAGGGTGTACGCGACGACTCCACCGATGAGCAACAGTGCCACCAGCAGCCCGATCAGAAGCGGCAGCTTCGAGCCCCCTCGCGGTGGCTCGCCTTGGTTCGTGGCCCCTGGATTGCTCCCGGGCGGTTCTTGACCGCCCGAATAGCCGCCTGAATTCGGCGGAGGGTAGCTCTGCCCTGGTGGCGGGAAACCCTGTCCCGGCGGATAGCCGCCTTGACCTGGGGGCGGGTAGCCACCGCTACCTTCTCCTGGGTAGCCGCCTTGACCTGAGGGCGGGTAGCTGCCACCGCCGCCTTGATTGGGTGGCGGATTGTCGCCGTAGCTCATGATTTCTCCCTCGGGTTCAGTGCACTAGAAGCTTGGTAGGGGAATGTCCATGCCGCACTTGTCCTCGGCATCGCGGACGATGGATTGGAATGCAGCGTAGGCAGCAAAGCCGCTGGATGCAGTGAATTCTTCGGAGGCCGCGAGATCTCGAAGTCGTTGCCAGTCCGCCTCCACTGCACTGGGGGCCAGGTCGGCAACCTTCTCGAGCTGTACCAGTGTCGACTCATCAGCCGCGCCCACGACTCCCAGCAAGTCACCGTCGTTGGTCAGTTCTTTGAGCCCAGCGCAATACTCAGCCCGGGTGTCCTCGCCTTCGTCCCGCAGCAGGAACCAAGCGGCCACACCACCCCCGATGAGTGCGAGTACGACGACCAGCCCGATGACGAGCGGAAGTCGGCTACGGCCAGGCTGCACCTCCTGCGGCAGCAGCTGCTGTTGGGGATACGGCGCAGCGGGCTGCGGCCCACCTCCGAAATGACCGTATGACGGCTGACCGCCGAAGCTGCTTGGCGGATCGGGCGACGGAGAAGACGGCGGCCACTGGTCCGACATACGCGCCCCCTCCGTGAGAATTGTGATGCGGCGTAGCCGCCCGCTAGACAGTCAAGTATGAAGGCTCTGGCCAGGCACAACAAAGTGCCCGTCCTTGCCCTATCAGGGTCCAGCATGCTGATGTGGCCGCCGTCACCTAAGCCACGCAATCACCCCAAGTCGACATCGCACTCGTCCTGGGCGTAGTCCGCGATGTTCTCGCTTGCCTGCTGGTACGCCGCAGCCTTGTCGGGATCGACGTTGGCCAGATCGCTCAAGTCGATCTCGCTGAGTACGTCGAAGTCATCCTGGAGCTCCTCCGGCGCGGAGTCCTTGAAGTCGTCGAACCGCTGCTGGACGTCTTCTGGTGACAAGTCAGCACTGTCAGTCGCACTGTCAGCGGCCTCTCGGGCCTGGTCGCAGAACTCGTCACTGTCACTGCCGCAGCCGGTCAAGGTTGCCAGCGTGAACAGGGCAACGGCACTGAGGGATGCCAGTTTCTTCATCTTTTCACTTTCGTTTGGGGTGGGTGAAAGCAGATCTCAGCCTGAGCGGCACGGGACAGTGGGAGCGCCTCGTGGACGACCTGGAACGACACTCTCGCACACGAGCCGATGGCGGCTGTGATGACACAAGCCGCTGGCAGGCGGATTCAGGCGACAGCATGTCTGACGCTGTCGATCGTGAGTCGGGTCGCGCGACGAAGCGCCGCGACGTCGGGCCCGACACGCAACAATTCTCGGGAGGTTGAGGGCAGCACGGTCGGCAATACCTGCGAGAACAATCGTCGTACGTCGTCGACGCTGCCGCCCTGGGCGCCGAAGCCAGGCGCGAGCAGGGGTCCATTGATGGCGACGTCCTCGTCGAGCGACGCCAGGTTGGCCGCGACGACGGCCCCCACCAGACCCATCGGCTCAGCCCCGACGTTCTCGGCGCGGATCGCGCCGAGGATCTCCCCCGCTACCGATCGCTCGCGGCATCGAGCGTGCTGCACCTGCGACCCTTCCGGGTTGGAAGTGAGCGTCACCACGAAGACTCCCGCTCCTTGAGCGCGAGCAGTGTCGAGCATCGGCTGCAAGGAACCGAAACCGAGGAACGGACTCACGGTGACCGCGTCGACGGCGAGCGGCGAGCTCTGGTCGAGGTAAGCATCGGCATACCCCCGCATGGTCGAGCCGATGTCGCCTCGCTTGGCGTCGAGGAGGACCAGCGCCCCCTGGTCGCGGGCTGCCGTGATGAGCCGCTCGAGAACAGCAATGCCGCGCGACCCGTGACGTTCGAAGAACGCTGACTGAGGCTTGAGCACCGCCACCTCGGGTGCCAGCGCTTCCACACACGTCATAGCGAATTTTTCCAGGCCGGCCACATCGTCGTCCAGGCCCCACGCGTCCAAAAGGCTGGCGTGCGGGTCGATGCCGACGCAGAGCTGCCCTCGTTGGTCGGTCGCCGCGCGCAGCCGTCCACCGAACGGTCTCATTGCGCCATCACGCCCTCCAGCGCGGGCCGGTTCGCATACCCGACCGCATCTCGCGCGCGAGCGAAGCCGTGCGCCGCAAGCTCGGTGCGGAGCTCACTCAATACCCGTACCGGAGCGTTCGGGTCGTTGAAGATCGCTGTTCCGACCTGCACCGCACTCGCCCCTGCCACCAGGAACTCGAGCGCGTCCGCACCAGTCCGGATCCCGCCGACACCGATGAGAGGGATCCCCGGCAGGGCGTTGGCGACCTGCCACACCGCTCGGACCGCGACCGGACGAACGGCCGGGCCAGACAGACCGCCCATCACTCCGCCGAGCTTGGGTCGCATCGTCGTGAAGTCGATGTTGAGCCCGAGCAACGTGTTGATCAGGACCAGGCCATCGGCGCCGGCTTCGACCACCGACCGGGCGATGTCCACAATGTTGGTGACGTCGGGCGACAGCTTTGCGAAGACCGGCAGACCGCGAGGCGTGTCTCGACGTACGACGGAAAGCACCCGGCCCGCCTGCACCGGGTGGCAGGCAAACACCAGACCCCGATCTTCGACGTTGGGACACGAGATGTTGACCTCGATTGCTGCCACACCAGGCGTGTTACCGACGCGACGAGCCAGCTCGGCATACTCGCCCAGTGATGATCCGGCGATCGATACGATCGGACGCGCATCGTGCTGCAGCAGCCACGGCAGGTCGCGAGCCAGGAAGGCGTTGACACCCGGTCCTTGCAGGCCGATCGAGTTGAGCATGCCTGACGGGGTCTCGGCCATCCGCGGCGTGGCCCGCCCGGAGCGGACATCACGCATGATCGACTTGGTGACGACCGCGCCGAGGTCCGAGACATCGAAGAACTGCTGGAGCTCTTGGCCGGCCGCCGCACAGCCGCTCGCTGTCATCACCGGGTTGGCGAGGCGCGAGTCAGCCAGCACCGTGGTCAGGTCAACGTCTTGGGGGCGCAAGCCGGCCGCCATCACTGACGGCTTACTTCGGGCGCTCCGAACGTGCCGGCAGGGATGGTACCGACGGCGTCCCAGCGGACCTTGTCACCAGCGAAGACGGGTCCCTCGACACATGAGCGCAGCATTCTGGTGACACCGTCGTCGCCGACGACCGGGAGAACACATGTCATGCAGACCCCGATTCCACAGGCCATGGCCTCCTCGACCGCAGTCTGGCTCCACGCGCCCTGATCGGTGGCAACGCGCGTCGCGGCCGCCAGCATGCCCATGGGTCCACACGAATACACAACCTCGATCGAGTGCCTCGCCATCAGGGCCGGCAACGGGTCGGTGACCAGGCCCTTGATTCCGACCGATCCATCCAGAGTCGTCACTGTCACGGACTGGGCCGCTCGTCTGGCCTCCAGTGCACCGAACAGCCTCGACTCCGTCGACGCTCCCAACACCATGTGTACGGCGCAGGATCGCTCTCGCAGCTTCTCTGCCAACGCGAAGAGCGGCGCCGAGCCGTAACCGCCGCCCACGAGGGCGCAGGCAACCGGCTCCTTGGGCAGCGCGAACGGCCGACCCAGCGGGCCGACCACGTTGATCGCATCGTGTGGCTGGCGATCGGCCAGCCACTGGGTGCCGGCTCCGGATGCGGCGAAGACGATCTCGACAGTGCCGCCGTAGACACCCGCCGGCCGGACCCGGTAGATAGAAAACGAGCGCCGCAGCAGGTTGGCGGATGTTGCGCCTCCGACCGCGAGCGCGACGAAATTGCCAGGTCTGGTTCGCTCTGCGATTCCATCAGCGACCAGCGTGAGATGCTGGTAAGCACCCACCCGCTTGTTTGAGAACACCTCGCCGTCCACTTGGATCGGCCCGCGAGTTGTCGCCGAAGTCACCACTGCTCCGCCCAGCTCTGCAGCGATCGCACCTCGAGGTTGCCGGCCTGCAGCGCCTCGATGCCCTGGACCGCGGCAGCCAGGCCTTGCACCGTCGTGATGCAGGGGATGTTGGTCGCCACGGAGGCGGTGCGGATCTCGTAGCCGTCGAGTCTCGGCGAACCGCCCGACGTGGTGCCGTGTGGTGTGTTGATCACCAGGTCGACCTCCCCGGCAAGGATGCGACCCACGATGGTCGGCTCTCCATCTTCGCCCGGTCCCTGTGAGTGTTTGCGGACGATAGTGGCGGGTACGCCGTTTCGCCGCAGACTCACAGCGGTGCCCTCCGTGGCGAGGATCTCGAAGCCCAGGTCTGCCAGTCGTTTGATCGGGAAGATCAGGTGTCGTTTGTCAGCATTGGCCACCGACACAAAGGCGGTGCCGGAAACGGGTAGCCCGCCGAACGCTGCCGCCTGTGCCTTGGCGAAAGCTTTACCGAAATCGGTATCCAGACCCATCACTTCACCAGTGCTGCGCATTTCTGGACCGAGCACGGTGTCCACGTTGCGGCCGTCAGGGGTGCGGAACCGGTTGAACGGCATGACCGCCTCCTTGACAGTCACCGGAGCAGAGTCAGGCAGGTCGGCGCCATCGCCGTCGCGCGACAACATGCCCTCGCGCCGCAGCTCGGCGATCGTCGCCCCCAACATGACTCGAGCAGCCGCCTTGGCGAGGGGAGTCGCCGTCGCTTTGGACACGAACGGCACCGTGCGCGAGGCACGAGGGTTGGCCTCGAGCACGTACAGCACGTCTGAGGCCACCGCGAACTGGATGTTGATCAGCCCACGAACACCCACCCCTTGGGCGATGGCGCGTGTCGAGCTACGGATTCGCTCGATGTCTTCGCGGCCGAGCGTGATGGGCGGCAGGGCGCAGGACGAGTCGCCTGAGTGGATGCCGGCCTCCTCGATGTGCTCCATGACCCCACCCAGATAGAGGTCGGTGCCGTCATACAGCGCATCCACGTCGACCTCGATGGCATCGTCGATAAAGCGATCCACCAGGACGGGATGGGCAGGTGAGATCTCGGTTGCTCGCTCGATGTAGCCGCGGAGCGCCCCGTCGTCATAGACGATCTCCATCCCCCGCCCACCCAGAACGAAGGAAGGTCGGACGAGAACCGGGTAACCGATCTCAGCGGCCACTGCGCGGGCTTCGGCGAAGGACACCGCGGTGCCGTGCTTCGGCGCCGGCAGCTGTGCCGTCGCCAGTACGTGGCTGAAGGCGCCTCTGTCTTCGGCGAGCGATATCGCCTCCGGGCTCGTGCCCACGATCGTCACTCCGGCGGCCGCCAAGCCGGCCGCCAGCCCGAGCGGCGTCTGCCCGCCCAGTTGCACCAGCACCCCGGCGAGAGGGCCGGCCCGCGTTTCGGCAGCGACGACCTCGAGCACGTCCTCGAGGGTGAGCGGCTCGAAGTAGAGCCGGTCGGAGGTGTCGTAGTCGGTCGAGACGGTTTCCGGGTTGCAGTTGACCATCACGGTCTCAAAACCGACCTCGGACAACGCCATCGACGCGTGCACACACGAGTAGTCGAACTCGATGCCCTGTCCGATCCGGTTGGGACCGCTGCCCAAGATGACCACGGCGGGCTTGTCGCGAGGTTGCACTTCGGTCTCCTCGTCGTATGACGAGTAGTGGTAGGGCGTCGTGGCCGCGAATTCCGCCGCACAGGTGTCGACCGTCTTGTACACGGGTCGCACGCCGAGAGCCCAACGCACCCCGCGTACAACGTCCTCGGGCATGCCCGCCAGCTCACCGAGCTGCGCATCGGAGAAGCCGTGTCGCTTGGCGACCCGCAACAGCTCAGGCGTGAGGGTCCTAGCGGCTCGGACCTGCTCTGCCACCTCGTCGAGCAGCAGGAGCTGGTCGACGAACCACGGGTCGATCCCGGTGGCCTGGGAGACGTCGTCGATGCTGGCGCCTGCCTGGATGGCGCGCATGACGAGCTGCAACCGCCCGTCGTGCGGTATGGCGACCTGCGCCAAGAGCTCCCCAACGTCTTCGGGCGCACCGGCCCACGAGAAGGACGCTCCCGACCGCTCCAGTGACCGCAGCGCCTTCTGCAGCGCCTCGGTGAAGTTGCGGCCGATCGCCATCGCCTCACCCACACTCTTCATGGCGGTGGTCAGCGTGGGATCAGCAGCTGGGAACTTCTCGAACGCGAACCGCGGCACTTTGACCACGACGTAGTCAAGTGTCGGCTCGAAGCTCGACGGAGTCTCACGCGTGATGTCGTTGGGGATCTCGTCGAGCGAGTATCCGATGGCAACCTTGGCGGCGATCTTGGCGATAGGGAACCCCGTCGCCTTGGATGCCAGCGCGCTAGAACGAGAGACCCGGGGGTTCATCTCGATGACGATCAACCGGCCGTCGCGCGGATCGACCGCAAACTGGATGTTGCAGCCGCCGGTCTCCACCCCGACTGCCCTGATGATGGCGATGGCCATGTCGCGCATGGCCTGGAACTCGCGGTCTGTGAGCGTCATGGCCGGCGCCACGGTTATCGAGTCGCCGGTGTGAACGCCCATCGGGTCGAGGTTCTCTATCGAGCAGACGATCACCGTGTTGTCGTGACCGTCGCGCATCACCTCGAGCTCGTACTCCTTCCAGCCGAGCAGTGACTCCTCGAGGAGCACTTCGGTGGTCGGGCTGGCGTCGAGGCCGGCGCCGGCGATGCGCCGCAACCCGTCCTCGTCGTACGCCATGCCGGATCCGACTCCACCCATGGTGAAGGACGGGCGAACGACAACTGGGTAACCAAGGTCGTCGGCGGCGAGCCAGCAGTCGTCGAGGGAGTGGCAGATGCGGCTTCGCGCGACCTCTCCGCCGATCGACTCCACGATGCCTTTGAACGTCTCGCGGTTCTCGCCCGCCTCGATAGCGTCGATGGACGCGCCGATCAGCTCGACGTCGTACTTGTCGAGCGTGCCGTCGGAGGCGAGTGCCACCGCGATGTTGAGCGCGGTCTGGCCGCCGAGGGTGGCCAGCAGCGTATCGGGGCGCTCCTTATCGATGACCTTGGCGACGAACTCGGGCGTGATCGGCTCCACGTAGGTCGCGTCAGCCATCTCGGGGTCGGTCATGATGGTGGCCGGGTTGGAGTTGACCAAAATGACCCGCAAACCCTCGGCCTTGAGCACGCGACAGGCCTGAGTGCCGGAGTAGTCGAACTCGCAGGCTTGGCCGATCACGATCGGCCCCGACCCGATCACCAGCACCGACTCGATGTCAGATCGTCTAGGCATCGGCACGCGTCCCGCCCCGCGCACATGACCGGTCTGCCATCAGTTCGGTGAAGCGGTCGAAAAGGTAGTCGGCGTCATGAGGTCCGGCCGCCGCCTCCGGGTGGTACTGCACCGAGAAGGCGAGCAACCGTCCCTTCCCGTCGACCAGCCGCAGCCCCTCGACCACGTCGTCGTTGAGGCACACATGGCTGACCTCGGCGAATCCGTACGGCGTCTCAACCCGACTGTCGGAATCGGCATCCACCGCGAAGCCATGATTGTGGGCGGTCACCTCGACCTTGCCGGTGCCAAGGTCGACCACTGGCTGGTTGATCCCCCGGTGCCCATACTTCAGCTTGAATGTCGAGAAGCCGAGAGCCCGACCGAACAACTGGTTGCCGAAGCAGATCCCGAAATAGGAGATGCGGCGTGCCAGCACCTCCCGCAACAGCTCGATCGGGTGGGCAGCGCTGGCGGGGTCGCCCGGCCCGTTGCTGAAGAACACCCCGTCAGGCTGGGTCGCCAGCACCTCGTCGAGGCTCGACGTCGCCGGCAGTACCTCGACCTGGATGCCGCGCTCAGCCATCCGCCGAAGGGTCGTCGACTTGATGCCGAGGTCGAGCGCCGCCACCCGGAACCGGCGCTCCCCCACAGCTGGAACCGGATAGGGCTGCGGGGTGCTCACCTCGTCGACCAGCGAGGCACCGGCCATCACCGGGGCATCACGCACCCGCCCGAGCAGCGCGTCCACGTCGGTTGATGTCGAGGAGATTCCGACCCGCATCGCCCCGCGTGAGCGCAAGTGGCGGGTGAGCGCCCGGGTGTCGACCCCGGAGATCCCCACCACGCCTTGGGCGCGCAGCTCGTCGTCGAGGGACCGGGTGGCGCGCCAGCTGCTCGACATACGCGCTGGGTCTCGCACGACATAACCCGCGACCCAGATGCGTGACGACTCGGCATCGTCTGTGTTGACGCCGGTGTTGCCGACGTGGGGGGCGGTCATGACGACGACCTGCCGGTGGTACGACGGATCGGTCAGGGTCTCTTGATAGCCGGTCATGCCCGTCGAGAAGACGGCCTCTCCCATCGTCTCGCCCTGAGCGCCGAACGACTCGCCGCGAAACGTGCGCCCATCTTCGAGGACCATGATCGCCTCGCCGCGGCCAACACTCTCCATCGGCGTGCCTGCGGTGCCGATAGCGGTCACTGCAACTGCCCGTCGAGCACGGTCGCCCGGCCGCGCAGGAACGTTGCCGTCACCGACCCCGGCAGCTGCATCCCCCGATAGGGCGTGTTGCGCGACAGCGACTGAAGGGTGCTTGCTTCGACGACACGGCTAGCGGCTGGGTCGTACAGCACCAGGTTGGCGGGAGCACCCACCTCCAGGGGATGCCCTTGATCCGCGACCCGGCCGATCCGCGCGGGGCGCACCGCCATCCGATCTGCCACCGCCGCCCAGTCCAGCAGGCCCGTGTCGACCATCGTCTGCTGCACAACGCTCAGCGCCGTCTCCAGACCGAGCATGCCCATGGCGGCCGCCGCCCACTCGCACTCTTTGTCCTCGGTGGGATGAGGCGCGTGGTCGGTGGCGACGCAGTCGATGGTTCCGTCGGCGAGTCCCGCCCGAAGCGCCTCGACGTCGGCCTTGGTGCGAAGCGGCGGGTTGACCTTGTAGATGGGGTCGTAGGTCGCGACGAGGTCGTCGGTGAGCATCAGGTGGTGTGGTGTCACCTCGGCGGTCACGTCCCAGCCCTTGCTCTTTGCCCAACGGATCAGCTCGACCGAACCCTCCGTCGAGACGTGGCAGACATGAAGCCGCGAGCCGACATGTCCCGCCAGCAGGCAGTCGCGCGCGATCACCGCCTCCTCGGCAACGGCCGGCCAGCCGCGCATCCCGAGAACGCCCGACATGGCGCTTTCGTTCATCTGTGCGCCCTCGGTCAGCCGCGGTTCCTGGGCGTGCTGCGCAACCACACCGTCGAAAGCCTTGACGTATTCGAGCGCCCGCCTCATCATCACGGCGTCACTCACGCAGATGCCGTCGTCGGAGAAGACCCGCACATGGGCGTCGGAGTCGGCCATCGCACCCAGCTCGGCCAGTCGCTCGCCACGCAACCCCACGGTGATCGCCCCGACGGGTCGCACGTCGCAGTAGCCGGCGATCTGCCCGAGGTGCCATACCTGCTCGACGACCCCGGCCGTGTCAGCGACCGGGTCCGTGTTGGCCATGGCGTGCACCGCGGTGAAGCCACCCATCGCGGCCGCGCGGGAGCCCGACTCGACGGTCTCGGCGTCCTCGCGGCCGGGCTCTCTCAGGTGGGTGTGCAGGTCGACGAGGCCGGGCAGCGCGACCAGCCCTGTGCCGTCGACTGGCACAGCATCGCTGGGCGCTTCGGCAGGGTCGGCGACCCGGCCGTCATACAGCAACAGGTCGCTGGGTTGGTCCGCGCCGCAGATGCTGACGCCGGTGATCAGGTATGCGGTCACGAAACGACCTCAGGCTTCGTCGAATCGGACGCTGTGGGATCGGTGCGGCTGAGGTCCGCTCCGCTCAACAGCAGGTAGAGCACGGCCATCCGCACCGCCACCCCGTTGCTGACCTGCTCGACGATGACGGAGCGGGCGGAGTCGGCGACGTCGGCCGAGATCTCCATGCCGCGGTTCATCGGACCTGGGTGCATGACGATGGCATGCTCAGGCAGGCGCTTGAACCGCCTGTCGTCGAGCCCGTAGCGCCGGCTGTATTCGCGGGCACTGGGGAAGAAGGCCGCGTCCATCCGCTCGGCTTGCACGCGCAGCATCATCACGGCGTCGCACTTGTCGAGGGAGGTGTCGAGGTCGTATGACGTCTGGACGGGCCACGTCTCAACCCCCACCGGCAACAAGGTGGGCGGCGCGACAAGAGTGACTTCGGCCCCGAGCGTGCTGAGCAGCAAGGCATTGGAGCGGGCCACTCGACTGTGCAGCACATCGCCGACAATTGTGACCCGTTTGGCGTCCAGGTCACCGAGATGTTTCCGCATCGTGAAGGCGTCGAGGAGCGCCTGGGTGGGGTGCTCATGGGTGCCGTCGCCTGCGTTGACCACGCTGGATCGCACCCAGCCACTGTTCGCCAGACGGTGAGGCGCTCCCGAGGAACCGTGCCGGATCACCACGGCGTCGGCGCCCATCGCCTCGAGCGTGAGCGCTGTGTCCTTGAGGCTCTCTCCCTTGGACACGCTCGACCCCTTGGCCGAGAAGTTGATCACGTCGGCGCTCAGCCGTTTGGCGGCTGCCTCGAAGGAGATACGGGTACGGGTGGAGTCCTCGAAGAACAAGTTGACGATGGTGCGGCCGCGCAAGGTCGGCAGCTTCTTGATCGGCCGGTCGGCCAGCGAGAGGAGCTCGGCCGCGGTGTCGAGGACTAGGACAGCATCATCGCGGGCGAGGTCCGCGCTGGAGAGCAGGTGGTGCTTCATGATGAGCCCCGGCTGACGTTGGTATTGGAGATCACGACGCCATCGTTGTCGTCGTACTCACTCAACGTGACCCGCACGGTCTCACTGAGCGAGGTGGGTAGGTTCTTGCCGACGAAGTCGGCGCGGATAGGCAGTTGGCGGTGGCCGCGGTCGACGAGCACGGCCAGCTGCACTGCTGCCGGTCGACCCAAATCATTGACCGCGTCCAGAGCGGCGCGGATCGTGCGCCCGCTGAACAGCACGTCGTCGACCAGGATGACCACGGCGTCGTCGATTCCGCCCGCAGGGATGTCGGTGGGCTCGAGTGCCCGTGCGGGGTGCAGTCGCAGGTCGTCGCGATACATGGTGATGTCGAGCGAACCAGCGGGGATCTCGACGCCTTCGACGTTGGCCATGGCGGCGGCTATGCGTGCCGCCAACGGAACTCCACGCGTGGGTATGCCGAGGATGACGACGTTGGCGGAGCCCTTGTTGCGTTCGAGGATCTCGTGGGCAATGCGGGTCAGAGCGCGGGCGATGTCAGAAGCATCGATCACCTCGCGCGAGGCGGCAGTGTGATCGTGGCTGCGAGAAGCAGACGACAAGTGCCTGACCTCCTTCTCCGCCTCACTGGACGGCTCGTTAAAGGATGTCTGTCGGTCCGAATGCTAACAGCGTCACCTGAGTTGTCCTCCGCCCGCCGCGCGTGATTGTGGAAGTTGCCAGCTCAGCGGCCCGCCAGTAACGCATTACTAGCCCGAACATGTCACGGAGGACAACGAAATTGAGTAGAATTCAGTCACGGCGAGTGAAGGGACCATCATGGCGCAGGACTATGCGAAGGCACTAGGTGCGAGACTCCGGGCTATTCGCCAACAACAGGGGCTGTCCCTGCAGGGGGTTGAAGAGAAGTCCAACGGTGTCTGGAAGGCCGTCGTCGTCGGTTCCTACGAACGTGGCGACCGAGCCGTGACGGTACAGCGCCTGTCTGAGCTGGCTAACTTCTACGGCATCCCGATGAGCGAGTTGCTGCCCGGAGCAAACGCGTTCAGTGCCGCGCGTGAGGCTCCACCGCGGCTAGTGCTCGACCTTGAGCGCATCCAGCAACTCGACTTCAACGAGGCCGCACCACTCGGCAGATTCGCCGGCACCATCCAGGCCCAGCGCGGTGACTACAACGGCAAGGTCTTGTCCGTTCGCCAAGAGGACCTGTTGACGCTGGCCGTTATCTATGACGAAGCACCGAGCCAGCTGGCGGAGCGTCTCATCAGCTGGGGTGTGCTGCGTCCCGGTCGTTCCTCAGACCCTGAATGAGTCGGGCGCCGGAGCCTGCAGCTCTGCGTCGGCGTTGTCTGCGTCATCTGCTCTGGGTTCAACTGGGGGCAGCCCCGAAATCTTGGCAAGCAACCCGTTGACGAAGGCCGGTGAGTCGTCGGTGGACAGTTCCCGGGCTAATGACACCGCCTCACTCATGGCCACGGCGTCGGGCACCTCGGCGACATACCGGAGCTCGAAGGCAGCGATCCGCAGCAGATTGCGGTCCACCGCCGGCATTCGCTCGAGCGGCCAGCCTTCGGAGTGCGAGCCAAGCAGCTCGTCGATCTCGTCTCGATGCGCCACCACCCCTTCCACCAAAGTCACGGTGTAGGCGTTGAGCGCGGTGACCGTCTGACGCCGCTCATCGAGGGTCGCGCCTGTCTCGAGTCCTCTCAGCTCGGACTCGAACAAGATGTCGAGCGCACGCTTGCGGGCCTTGGTCCGCGCGCCCATCAGCTCGACACGCGGCCGAGATAGCTTCCATCGCGGGTGTCGACCTTGACCTTCTCACCAGTGGTGATGAACAGCGGCACCGCGATGTCATAACCGGTTTCCAAGCGCGCCGGCTTGGTGCCGCCGCTGGAGCGGTCGCCCTGGAGACCAGGCTCGGTGTAGTCGATGAGGAGCTCGACCGACGCCGGCAGCTCGAGATAAAGCGGGTTGCCCTCGTGCATCGCCACAGTTGCCTCTTGGTTCTCGAGTAGAAAGTGCGAGGCGTCACCGATGGTCACTGGCGAGACGGCGATCTGGTCATAGGTCTCGGCGTCCATGAAGACGTACGACTCGCCGTCGTGGTAGAGATACGTCATCGCCCGCCTGTCCACGCTGGCGATCTCGACCTTCACGTCGGCGTTGAAGGTCTTGTCGACGACCTTGCCAGACATGACGTTCTTGAGCTTGGTGCGCATGACGGCGCCACCCTTGCCTGGCTTGTGGTGTTGAAACCAGATGACAGACCAGAGCTGCCCATCCAGATTGAGCACCATGCCGTTCTTGAGATCATTGGTCGTCGCCATCGAATGAAATCGTCGCTTCCTGGTAACTACGGTCGTGGTGGGGCCGCTTCGTGGCTCGCCAGGCAAACGTCATGCCCAAGGCGCCGCGGGGTAGCGTCAGTCTAACCGGAGCGCGCTCGCGTCATATTCTCAGCCAAGCCTGATGCCGTCGCGGCAGTCTCCCACTCGCGACACCCGGTCTTGGCTGAACGCGTAGCGACATGCGCCCCTGATCACATTCGAAGTCGGTCGCAAGATTGCGGTGCATCCCGAATCGGCAAGTGCCTGAGCGAGATCAGGAGGCGATGGTGTCGATGCTGTCGGGCAGG
>JACCXO010000128.1 GCA_013696975.1 Nocardioidaceae bacterium
CGTTCTTGTTGTCCTGTGGAGAGTCGTTGTAACCCGTCTCGCAGACGATCCATCGCTGCGTGTCGGGGAAGTTGGGCCGCGAAATGGCGATCCGCTCAGAGATGCCGCGCGTGGGGCTGGTGCCTCCATTGTAGTAATGGAAGGCACCGACGTCGGTGATGGCGCTGAGGTCTCCCAGCTTGGCCGCCCGCTCCCGCGTATAGTCGCTGCGGGTAGTCGGCCCCGCGACCGGGATGTCACGAGTCGCAGAGCGAGCGGTCGCCTGGTCCCACAGGGCCGTCTGCATCAGACGAGCATGCTTGGCCCAGTCCGGTCCGTTGTGGGGGTTGTCGATCTCGTTGACGCCGCCCAACGAGCGCATCAACAAGGATAGGTCGCCGCCGAGACGCGGGGTGTAATACTCGGTGAGCCTGTCCAGGACCTGCTTGTTCGCAGCACCGGCATTTCGCCACTGCTCTATGGTGCTCACGGTGCCGTGCCACTTGGTTCCGGCCGCGGCCAGGCGGAGCATGGCCGACTGCTGGTTGCGCGTGCCGCTCGAGGTGCCCGTGGAAATGCGTTCGCGAACCGTCCGGACGCCGAGGTCCTTCAGCAGGTCGACCACCGCATCGGTGTGACCATAGACCGAGGAGGCGTAGAAGATCTTGGTGTTGACCATGTAGGACTCGCACAACGACTCCGCCATCCGTGCCGGCATCAGGGGCAGGGTCGTACCAGCAAACGCTGTGCCACTTACCGCCTTCAGCGACAGCAGTGACATAGCTCCGGAGGCCAGGAACATGCGTCTATCCATCGTTTATCCTCAATTCCGTTTAGCCAACAAAGTCAGGGGGCGCAAGTCGCGTTCACCACGCTTGCGGCGAGGAGTAGTCGACCATAGGAATCCGTCATCGTCTAATTGACTTTGCTTCTTGCGGGATGTAAGGGCGCGCATTGTAGTTGTTCATTTACAAGTGGTTACAGCGCGGGGTGTTCTGCGAGGAATGTACATCTGCGTCTATGAGACGTTTCGCAGAAATATGGTCCGAATTAGGAGTCACACGGCTCGTGCCCGTTTGCACTACTCGTGCCCGTTTGTCCCAACAGAGCCTCACACCGAGCGGCCTAACTCGAACTCGACCAGAACCGGTGACCCTCGTCAGGCGGGTACAGGGTTGGGGACATCTCCCCTGAAGCGTGGGGTCGCGCCACGCCGGAGATTCCGGCCTTGCTGGTTGACAGGCCTGGGACCTCAGGCTCAATAACGGGCCCATCCTCTCCAAACGTAGATAGCGAGATCTCGACACGCTGATCTGCCTGGACCTGGTCGGAGTCCACCGCGGTGATCGGCGGTCGAGCCGCGTTGACCGAGCGAGCCCGCCGGTCGGCGTGTGAACGGGTCGGTCGCGACGGCCAGACCGTCGAATCGATCAGGTTCGAGCCGGTGGCGGGTGGAACCCGGTCATGCGGGCGGTCCAGATCTACGGCACCCCGCCGGTCGACGAGCCCGACCGGTGGTTTTCGCGAGCATTCCTCCCGTGAGGCACGTGCCACACCTCGCGAGCACTTGGTGGATCTCAGCGGTTTGAAGCCGTTAGAAGCGGTATGCGCTACGCTAGTCCAGCAGCAGGCTACCTTCAGGCACGGCCGTTCTGCCTTGCAGGCATATGTACCTCGACCGGAGATGGCAGGAGCTATGGCCGAACTCCCCGACATTTACCTCATTGGTGCTCCTAAGGCAGGGACGACCTCCATCACCCGGTGGCTGGAGAGCCATCCCGACATTTACTTCTGCCGGCCTAAAGAGCCGTTCTACTGGTCGACCGATTACCCGCGTATGCGCGAGCATCGGGGCTTTGCCACGCGAAGGGCTTATGAATCCCTATACGAATCAAGGGAGGCTCAGGCAGCCGCGCACCGCGCTGATGGCTCCACGACCTATCTGTACTCGCGAACCGCCGTACCTTCGATCTTGGAGGAAGTGCCTGGGGCGCACTTCGTCGTAGCGCTGCGAAACCCAATTGACCTACTGGCATCCTGGCACCGGACTCAACTGCTCGCTCTCAACGAAGATGAGCCCGACTTCGCGGCGGCCTGGCGGAGGAGCCTGAAAGGAGGCTCTCCAAGGACGGATGCTCTCGACTTCAAGCGCGTTGACTATGCTCTCATCGGTTGCCTTGGTCAGGCGGTGCAACGACTCTTGAAGGTAGCCCCTCGCGATAGCGTGCACTTCGTCGTGTTCGACGACCTGACTACGCAGCCGGCCGCAGTATGGGTGGAGTTAACGACATTCCTTGACATACCGAATGAACCAACCCCTTCCTTTAAGGCGCATAATCCGAGCACCAAAATGTATCGGTCACCACTGCTGCATCGGCTCAAACATCGTCCACCGGCGTTGCTCGCCGGTCCGATCCGCAAGATGAGGCAGCGGTCGCTAAGCACATCGAATCCGCTCTGGTCGAGGGTGCGCCGTACTATGTGGCGGAACGAGGAAAGGCCCGTTGTGGATGAGCCGATGCGCCGTGAGCTAGGTGACTTCTTCGCCGAAGACATAGCACTCCTGGGCAAACTTCTCGGCCGAGATTTCTCAGCCTGGTCGAGCCCGAGATAAGTCATCAGCAAACTCCGGCGTATTTTGTGCGGAGGCCGGTCGCTCGGAGCGGGCAAGACCGACCCGGCGTGGGCGAACCTCAGACGCCTGCTGACGGGTCGCGAAACGGCTCAGCGACCCCTGGTTTGCCGCCACTCAGATAGGTCCGTGACCGATAGGATCGTTGATCCGAAGCATGACGCCAAGGCAGCTCGGATAACACCATCCGGGGCCCAGTTGCTCGGAGGGGAACGTGATATGGGGCGGGCGGGTACTACATGACACTTCCAGACGTATACCTCATTGGAGCACCAAAGGCCGGTACGACATCCCTAGCGCGCTGGTTGTCCCAGCATCCGCAGGTCTACTTCAGCGTTCCCAAGGAGCCATTTTATTGGGCCTCAGACTTTCCCCGGGTGCGAGATCATTATGGATTCGCTACTCGCGGCTCGTACGAAGCGCTGTTTGATGGACCCGCCGCAGCCACCGCGACGCTGCGCGCGGAGGGTTCGACGTTCTACATCTACTCGCAGACTGCTGTCACCGACATTCTCTCAGCGGTCGAACGACCCCGATTCATTGTCGCAGTCCGCGATCCAGTGGACCTCCTCATCTCCTATCACCGGAGTCAACTGGTCGCCCTCAACGAAGACGAGGTAGACTTCGAGAAAGCTTGGCGAAGAAGTCTTGCCGGCCGCCTACCAGGAGTAGAGCCGCTCGACCCGAAGATTGTCGACTATCCTCGGGTGGGAGCTCTAGGCCAAGCAATGGTACGTCTCTTAAACCTTGTGCCACGGAAGTCGGTCCATATCGTCCCATTCGATCTACTAGCAACCCAGCCAGAGATCGTATGGGCCGAGCTCACCCGCTTCTTGGCTATTTCAGAGAGACCAAGCCCGGCTTTCGAGGTGTTCAATGCTAGCAACAAGATGTACCGGTCATCCGTGTTGCGACGGCTAACTCACCGACCACCGGCTGTGCTGGCATCTACGATGCAGCATGCTCGCCAGTGGTCGCGGACGACATCGCTCCCTCTCGTGGCGCGAGTGAAGAGTAATATGTGGCGGCCGGAGACGCCGCCAACCATAGCTCCGGAGATCCGGGCGGAGCTCGCCGACTACTTTCGCACTGATAAGCAAATAGTTCAGCAACTGCTTGCCCACACCCGTTGAAATCAGGCAGCGAGGATGCCACGCAACTTCTAGGACCCAATAAGGCGAAATGCTGCGAGGACACCGATGGAGAGCGGCGCATGGAAGAAGCGAGAAAGCAACTTTGTGGGCTCTTCGATCTTGAGTCTAAGAGACACCCGGCACGGTTCACAAGGAAGGCACTGATCAAACTAGAAATGGGGCTCATCTTTCACCTCTTACTCGCCTTCGTGGACCACACCTCACGGCGGCATTACGATACTTTATCTGGTTCCTTCGGCCACGACCTGGCGGTAAATTTCTGTCAACGAAGCAACGTTACTCTCCGGCGTATACCGCTCCTCGTAAGCCTTGCGTGCGATGCTGCGCCTATCCGTCCATCGCTCTTCTTCGACCATAAGGCTCGTCAAAAGGTGGCTTAACGAATCGGCATCACCTGTGACGAAGGCCGCCCCCGCATCATCACGCAGCACATCAGCGCAAATATTGTCGAGATCGGAGACGATCACTGGGGTACCGACGGCGAGGCTACGCAATACTACCAAGGGCACACCACCCTCGTACCACTCAGAGGGAACCACGACACAGGTGGCGCTTGCGATGAGATGGGTAACTGCCTCCTCCTCAAGCCATCCTAGGTACTCAATTGTTGGATCTAGCGCACTCCTCTCCTCGACCAGAGTCCGCATCGGCCCATCACCAGCGATCTTCAATGTGAAGCCCGCAGGCGCTCGACGCCAGGCGTCTAGTAATACACGCACTCCTTTTACGTTAACCAATCTACCGACGAAGGCGACGTACTGGCTAGGTGTTTGCGCGACGTACTCGGGTCCGGGATCTGGTACGGAATTCGGCTTCACGGCAATGTGTGTCGAGGGAATGCCATCGCGGATTAGCAGCTGCTTGGCGAAGTCGGTCAGTGCAATAAATCGGCTGATGGACTTGTCGAAAGTGCCCAGCCGCTTGTGGAGCACCAGACTGGTAGTGAGCGCCCCGCTGGCAGCATAGCTGTCGTGATAACACTTGTGCAGGAGACCGGGCAACTTCAGGCGCGTGCCGATGCAATCCTCGCACACGTGGTTATCTCGGTAGCACGTGGCGGCGATACAAGAATACCGGAAGCTATGGACCGTGGTCACTGCGGGCACTCCCAGCCGAACGGCGGTTCGAAACACGGCTGGAGATAAAAGTGGGAAGGGAGTGTGGACGTGGACTACATCCGGACTGAAGTCGATGATTTCACGTGCCACCGCTTGACACGCGTCGCGGTTCCAGATCGCTTTAGCGCCGGCACGGAGTGACGACAAGCCAAGAGATTCGGCGGCGGGAAGGGTATAGGAACGCACCGAATGGCCATCCCCACGCAACAAGGCGCCTTCATAGGCAAGAACCTCCATGGCGCCGCCCAAACTCGCGTGATGATTGTGCAACTGTAGAACACGCATCAGTGACCTCCAACTGATTGGCCGGTTCGCCCGCAGAGTCCGCCACCTGGCGTCCCCCGGTCTTGTGCGCGAACGCAGGACCGGGGAGCCGTGACAGACGCATCTCCAAGCCGAACGTAGCTCCCCTGATCAGGGTCGATGCTGGAGAGCGGGGGAATCTCAGCGGCGACCATGCGGTCCATTGGGTTATGCAGAGCTATCGTGACACAATCGGTCTGCGGAAGGCTCATGTTTGTTCAATCACTTCTCTGTAGACCCTTTCCAGCCGGATCAGATCGACCGGCGGCGAATACCGGCGCTCATAGGACTGTCGCGCGGCATTGCGCAGCGCCGCAGCATGGGAGGGCTCCAAGACGAGACGGGTTAGCTGTTCAACCAAGGAATGGGAATCCTTCACCTGGAAGGTCCAGCCGACGCCGTCAGCTTCGACAACTTCGCAGCAGTTGTCTAGGTTGGACACTAGAATCGGAGTTCCGACGGCCAGGCTCCGCAGGATGACGAGAGGGAGTCCCTCATACCATTCAGAAGGTACGACGACTACCTCAGCTTGACCCATCAGATCCAAGACCTGATCTTCGTCGACCCAGCCCACGAACTCGATGGACGTGTCGGATGCAGCCCGTTCTTCCACCAAGCCACGCAGGGGGCCGTCTCCGGCAATGACCAGTTTCATGCCGGCGGGAACGCGTGCCCACGCGTCGAGGAGAGTCCGCACACCCTTGATGTCGATGAGCCTGCCAGCGAATGCCACCAGTCGCTCACCCGATCCGCGAGAAGCAGGGACGCCGGGATCCGGCACCGAATTCGGCTTGACCGTGATCCGGTCGGCCGGAAAACCATCGCGAATCAACAAACGTCGGGAGAAATCTGTCAACGTCAAGTATCTCGAAACGTGCTGGTGGAAGGTACCCAAGCCTCGGTGCGCCCCGAGGCTCAGCGTCAGAGAAGCTGACGCCGCGGCGCTGTCGTGATAGCACTGATGACGGACGCCGGGAAGCTTCAACTTCTTACCGATGCAATCCTCGCAGACGTGGCCGTCGCGCCAGCAGGTTCCGGCGATGCACGAATAACGGTAACTATGCAAGGTAGTCACCACCGGAATGCCACGTTTGTGGGCTACCCTAAAAACCACTGGAGACATGATTGGGAATGGCGTATGTACGTGCACCACGTCAGGGCGGAGTGTGGCGATACGACGGTTAAGGTCACTGGCAACTTGCTGATTCCAGATAGCTTTAATCCCCGCACGCATTGAAGAGAGACTAAGATCCTCGGTAGCGGCGACAGTATACTCGTCAACGTCGTGACCCGCTGCCTTGAGCAATGAAGACTCGTGCGCAAGAACTTCCATCGCCCCACCCTTGTTCGCATGATGGTTGTGTAGCTGAAGAATGCGCATGTCTAGTGCCGCTCCCCTCCGGGCTGGAGCCAGCGTGGAACGTCTCCTGAAAGTAAAGATCTCAGAAGGCGCAGATCCTCGGAGAACAAAGGTGTCAAGATCACTCGAGCCTCCTCCGTGATGCCCTCGCGCTGCAAAGTATACCGCCGTATCCGTTCACGAAAGCGGTAGGTCGTCGAGCGCTTAACCGCCCGCCGTAAAGAATCATTTCGGGTGGCCCAACTAATTCCGGAATGGAGGGGGGCGAAACGCGGCTGACCCGAGATATTGACTCGAGGAATGCTCCCAGTTTGTCCTTCGATTAGCGGGACGTCGAGAAAACGCAGTATCTGCTGAAGGGTCTCGTCGTAGTCTCTATCGAGATCGTCATAGAACCAGATGCCAATCTGTTCGGGAGGCAGTGCCGCCTGGACCGCGGCAATGGACTCTGCATACAAGCTCATCTGCGTGTAGTGCCAGATGTGATGCCAGTTCTCGGCTCGCCGTCGCGGCTCCTCCCTGACGGCGGCCAAGAAGTCTTCGTGTGGCTCGAAGCCGCGCGCTCTCATGTATTGGTGACTGGAGTACGCGCGTTCCACGGGGTCGCGCAGCAAGATGATAAGGCGCATCTCTGGATTGAGCCGCAGGATCTCAGGCAGCGACTCCTCGAAGTAGTACAACGTCGACACCGAGCCGTCGCCTAGGGCAAGGTAACAGTGCTCTTGGGGATAGAGGGCCAGATAGTCCGCACGGTTAGTCACGGCGACCCGGTTGATCGTGCCTGAGTCGCCGGGACCTTCGAAGTCGGCGCCGCGGCCGTGCAGTGCGAAGTAGTGCGGTTCCTTCGGCTGAGTGACGAACACCTGAGGATGGGCCCTCAAGCCTTCAACGAGACCCGTAGTGCCGCACCTTGCCGCTCCGGCGACGAGGAAGTTGGGGACCGTGCCCGTTGTCATCCGCTGCTCTTCTGTGAACCATGCAGCCTTATCGCCTGGGCGTAGGCAGCTTCGAGCCTCGCATCGACGGCTACCGGATCGAATTGGGCTTCCGCCCTGAGGCGGCCCGCCCGGCTTTCGGCACCGTGTAGTTCGGAATCACGGAGCCGCTTGCCCACCTCACGCACGAGCGCATTCATGTCCCCCAAGTTGACCACAGCCCCGCCAGGCGGGAGCGGCCCGTCAAGGACCGTCTCCCGAGCGCCGTTGACAGCCGTCGCGACGACGGGTGTTCCAGATGCCAGGGCTTCTGCCACGACGATCGCAACCGTTTCATAGCGTGAGGGAAGAACAAGCACGTCGCAGGCTACGAGCCACGCATCGACGTCGTCGCGCTCGCCCACAGCGTGGACTGTGACCCCCCACTGCGTGAGAGCCAGCGGCTTCAGTGACTCTGAACTTCCTGGGCCCACCAAGAAAAGCGACGTCTCGTCAGGACGGGAACGCTCCCATGCCTCGAGCAACAAGTCTTGACCCTTCTGGTGTGCCAACCGGCCAAGACACAACACCGCGTTACGACCGTCTATCCCGAGGCTCTGCCGAAGTGCCTCGCGTTCCCCCGCCGGCAAGGGATGGAAGCGCGTGAGGTCGACCGCAACGCCGAGGGCTTGAGCCGGCGTATGGACGCCGATCTCACGTCCCTCCTGGACTTCGTCGTCGCAGTTGGCTACCAAAACGTCCGTGCGCGTTGACGACCACGCCTCCCATCGACGCAACAGGTAGCCGAAGACACGAAGCTTGTAGAGGTCGAATGACCAGGCATGCGGCTGATATACAACGGCCACATCTCGGCCCCACAGCGCCTGCGCAACCGGCAACCGTGCTAGGAAGCCCGCAACGAACGAGTGCAGATGCACCACGTCGGGGGAAACGGCCCGGACTTCTCGACGCAAGTCGATCAAGGCAGGCAGCACCGTCCATGGCCGAGAACGCCGCAGTCGCCAGCGATGCTGCGAACTTCCTTTCAACGCAGGCATGCTATCGGGAGACAAAACATGCACTTCATGTCCGTTGTGACTCTGCTCGGCCACAAAGTGACGGAGCAAACTGACTACACCTCCCCAAGTGACCTCACTGATATGCAGAATTCGAAGCGGAGTATGATGCGAGGTGCTGGTCACGATTGGGAGCCGTTCATCAGGCGCATAATAAGCGGCAAGCCCCACCCTGGCCTCGGTTGAAACCCGACCGAGGTGGAAGATCGATCAGCGACATAGCGTGTGTTGACCTCAATGAGATATGACAGCATCACTGCGAATGCCTGCCGCCCATTGAGACCCAACTCCTGCTCCATCAGCTGCTCGGCCTCCCGCTGCCACTGCACTTCGAACTCCGTCCGAGTTCCCGAATCATGGCGTATACGCTGGGAGAGGTAGTGGAGCGGATCCCACCCCACGGGCACCCCCTCCGCGAAGTGCTCCCAGTCCCAAAGCTGAATCTTGTGATGGTCCCATCCCATATTCCACGGTACCCAGTCGCCATGCCACCATCCGAGTTCCAGGGAGGTTTCGCCGTATTCATCGTGCAGGAAGTCGCACGCTCGCCGAAGTGCCGCACCACCCATATCTGGAGGCAAGGCCTCGATTTGCGTTTCTAACCGCATGAGGAAGTCTGCTTGCTTGATGGGTTCACGAACTGTCCCAGCTGTCCGGGCGAAGTCAACCATTTGAGAGACCGGCACAGAAACAGCCTCGTCCGTCGGCTCTCCTCCTGCTAAGAGGGGAGTGATGACGAGAAGCGCTTTCCCATTCCAAGATCCGAAGTGAAGGACTTTCGGGCATGCAACCGTGCCACGCACAAGGCTGGCCACCCGCTCCAGATTATCCTGCTCGCGCCGAAGGGCCAGATCAGAGGCTGGCGAGATGGCCACCTTTACGAAGGCGTCCACCTGGCCATTCTCCGA
Source organism: Nocardioidaceae bacterium (assembly GCA_013696975.1). Taxonomy (GTDB): domain Bacteria; phylum Actinomycetota; class Actinomycetes; order Propionibacteriales; family Nocardioidaceae; genus JACCZJ01. Next base: position 9,445 of record JACCXO010000128.1, read on the forward strand.
CAATGCCTGCAGGACCAGTTGACGGTTCACTCGGTGACGACCAAGCCGGACAGACACCTCGACGCGTTTTCCCATTATCCGCGCCAGTTCCGCTCCGATGGTCCCTTCGTGTTCGGAATCCTCGACATGCAGCCGGGCGAGCGGTAGCACACCGAGAATCCCTCGCGCCTGCAACGAGGCCAAAATTTTCCAGGCAGCACCGTTTCGCTGACCAATGTCATGGCGCCGCAAGGCTTGGGCGGAGCACCGACCAATTGGAAGCAGCCACCACGCCTTCCGCAGCGATGGCAGGATCAGCCATTCTTCCTTGCCTGCTCCGTATGCACGCCATCGCCTGAGCGAGATCCTCGAGGGCGGAGGCCACAGTATGCCGGCGACGTCCAGCGCGCGCTGGACTGATTCCGGCTCAGCAAGACGTGGTTGCTTGATCTCAATCACTTTGCGAGGCGAAGTGCGGTAGTGAGAGCGCTTGGAGCCTTCTCGGGAACCGTCTGCGTCCAAGCAGTGGCCCAGTCGAGCGACAACCGGCGGTCCTGCGCCTGCAGTACATCGCCCACCGCCGCCTGCGCGGACGCATACAGATGTTGAAGGCTATCGAGCTGCTCTGCATCACATGAGCTGAGGGCCTCGGTGAGCGTCTCCGGAGTAGCTTTTCGAGTGACACGGGATCGGAGGCCGCGCATTCGCTCAGCACCCAGTGTGCGCCGCACCCACGGATAGGCGCCGGAGCGCTTCATGAGTCGTCGAGCCCGCTTGATTGCATCATGACGGAATTCCACGACATCGTTTCGGTGAGCGTCCGCATGGGCCACATCCTCGGAGATCGACGCAAGTCCGATCATCCGACAGATGCGGTTCGCCACCTCGACACCGTTCGCTGTGATCTGCGGAAAGGGAATCACGAGTATTTGATTCACCGGAAAATGCTCGACCAGAGAGCTGAGCCAGTGGGCATAGTCGCTTGTTCCGACATACACGGGATCGTTTCGAATGGCGGTGCCGAAATCAGGAGAGGGCTCGCGGCGGAAGTAATCTCGACGCAAGAGATAATGTGAGTGTGCCCTGCATATCGGTTCTCGGACGACGTAAACGACATACGCGCCCGGTGATGCGGCAGATAGCTGATTCAACGCGGTGGGAAAATGCTGGAAAGTATACGACACGCTGGCGTCCAGCCTTAGCAGGCCCGGCTCGCGCGGGCGATACAGCCCCTCGTACCACTGATCCCCGCGTCCGAACTCACGGCTGAAGTAATTGGGCTCCTTGACCGCACCTGCGTCGATCGATGGATGAGAGCTGAGGATTGAGGCGAGGTAGGACGTGCCGCTGCGGGCAGCTCCTGCGATGACCAGGTCCGGACCAGTTTGACGAGTCAACATCAAGTCCGTTCTCTTGGAGCAACCGATTGCTCCTCAGCAGCTCCCGTGCCGAGCCGCGCCAAGGGTGCTGGACGTGTATTCGACCGCGTGGAAGGTGGGTGGTAGCCGTCGGAGAAGCTGCTCGCCCGGGCGGCCACGTCGTTGAAGACGGCTCCGGAGATGACCCCGCCCACCTGCTTAACCCTGCCGACGGCGGCGGACACGTTGCGCAGACGGCTCACCGCATTGCGGGCCACCAGCAACACCAGGTCGACGTGAGTGACCAGCTCGAGAGAATCAGCCACGCGCAGGATGGGCGCACTGTCCAAGATCAGGAGGTCGCAGTCTTGGCGTAACAGATTCAGCAGCTGGTGGGCGCCGGGCGATGCCAACAGCTCGGCGGGGTTGGGAGGCACCGACCCACCGGGCAAGACCCGCAGGTTGGCGATGCCGACGTCGAGCACGTGCTCATGCACGGATCTACCGGTCGCTAGCACGTCAGACAGCCCGGCAGAGCCACCGACGCCGAACATCTCCGACAACATCGGGTGGCGCAGGTCTGCGTCGACGACGATGACGTCGAGTCCCACCCGCGCGGCGGCCACCGCGAGGTTGGCGGCCACCGAGGTCTTGCCTTCAGAAGCTTCGGCCGACGACACCATCAGCGTGCTGCCCTCACTGGCTCCCAGTGTCCGACGCGTCGAGGCGGCCAACAGGAAGCGCACATTCGTACTGAGAGCACGGTAGGCCTCGCTGACCGGGGAGTGCGGTTCGATCAGGGTAGCGATCCGCCCTGAGCGAGAGCCACCCCAACGGGGGATGTGGCCCAACACCGGCCGGCCGTCCAAGACCTCGCGCAACCGGTCCTCGTCGCGCACCGCGTCATCAACGCGGTCGCGGACAAACGCCAGCCCAATACCCAGCAGTAGGCCAATCACAGCCCCGAGCACGCCGAGGCGGATTGGTCGGGGTGCTGCAGGAGAATCGGAACGTGTCGCGGGCCGCAACACCTCTCCGCCCCGCACCGTGTCGACCGGAGAACCCAGCGTGGACGTTTGCGCGGCCACCTGGGTGAGCTGGATCAAAATCGAATTCTTGCTAGCCACGAGGCTTTCCCGAGCGCTGCCGCTGGCGTTCTGAATCTCACTGGTGACGCTCGCGAGCTCATCTTGGAGGGCCGCGAACTCCTCGTCAAAAGCCAGCTGCTGCGCCTCGGCCTGTTCCACAGCGCGCTCTTGCCGAAAAATCAGATACTCGTCGGCGAACGCGTTTGCGACATCCGCAGCCTCCTGCGCCTCGGTGCGGGTCACCTCGATAGTGAGCACCCGAGTGGCCTCGACAGGTATGACCGTCACCGTCTGGAGCAGCTCAGAGGGCGACTCTGTCAACCTCAACTCATCGATCACCTGCTCCGCCACTGGCTCCGAACCCAATACTTGGAGCTGTGTCGAGACCTCCTCAGAAGGGACGACCACACCATTGGACGGAGTCTGTGACGAGAGGGGGTCGACGAGCACGTCGGCCCGGGCGATGTACTTGGGGGTCTGGGTGTAAGCCAGCGCTAACGCCGCGGTCAACCCCAAGAGAGTCATCAGCGCGATCGTGCGCCACCTACGGCGCAACGTCACCGCTTGAGCACGGAGATCGACCACGTCGCCTTCCACGGCCACCCCCATCGAAACCAGAAACGCCGGCTAACCACCGGACAACACCTGGCATGATACATCTCAACGGCGTCTCAAAAATCAGGAATGCGCAGGGCGAAACTCCCGACCTTGCGCCGCTGCCGAGTCCATTGCTTCGACGAGAGGGGAAAGAGGTCAGGTGAAGTGGGCCCTCTTGGCGACCCTTGCCGCCCTCCCCCTGCAGTGGTACGTCGTCGCCTCTAGCCCGCTTGGGGTGGGCCGGCTTCATCAGGTAGCGATTCTCACCTTCGCTGCAGCATTCTTCTTGCGTTACCGCCCGAATGTGGTGGTGCCGCTGCACCGCCAGCTGGGGCCCTTTGTGCTTGCCAACATTTGCATGCTCACCGTCTGGTCAGCCATCCAGCTCTTTCACGGAAAACTCCCTATCGGCCCTCTGCAGGAGTTTCTGTATCTGGGCGTCTTCTTGGCGGTGGGTGCCTTTGTTTACCGTGCGGGCACCGACCGGGAGTTCAGGTCAATGGAGGTACTGCGCTGGGCAGCCGCCGCCGCCTCGATCTCAGTTCTGATTGCGTTGGCCTACTCCATGGTGCGCAACGGTGTAAATCCTGGTCGGGTGCTGGCGCAGACGATCAGCGCGGGTGACCCTGAAATCTTTCAGAGGGAGCTGTTCAGGACGGCGTTCGTGGGTTTCGGATATGACGAGGAGAGCGTTCGAGGAAACATCCGGCACGAGGTCTTCGGCGCCGTGCTTTGCGCCATGTACGTCGCCGCCTGGGCGGCGCGCTCCCGTCCCCCTTCAACGACGGTTACGCGAATGGCATACCAGCTCTCCATGGCGCTCAGCGTCCTGCTGCTGCTGAGCTCGCTGAGCCGCAGCATCATGATCGCGGCAGCCGTCTGGCCCATGTTGTCGCTCTTTCGCTCGGCACGCACCTTGACCCTCACCGGGCGCCAGGTTGCTCTCACCTATATCAGCCTGGCTGTCGTGGCACTGGCTGCCGCATCAGGAGTTGGGGTCGTCCTGTGGAACCGGTTCACATCGGACACGTCGTCGTACGAAGCGAGACAGGGCTTGTATGCGCAAGCTTTCTCTCGGTTAGGAGACTCCTTCTTCGTCGGCGGGGTGGACACCGAGTCGGCGAGCTCCCACAACTTTGTCCTTGACGCGCTGCTGAGAGGCGGCATCTTTGTCGCGCTGCCGGCGGCAGTGGTGGTGCTGAGCGTCGTCTGGACCTGGCTCACCCTGGTGATACGGCTCCACCTCGAACCGGTACTGATGCTACCTGTGGCTGCGGCACTAGTGCTGCCGATCGTCCGCTTCGTCACCTCCGGTGGAGGCTTGATCAACCCCGTGGAATGGGTGACCTTGGGCTTCGTCGCAGGGGCGCTGGCTGCTCACCGCTATCGTCCGGCCGTGGGAGCCGAGTTCACCGCCGCCTCCCAGTCGGTTCTGGCGTGAGCGTGGCAAAGGGTCGCGTCTCCCTGAGAGGTGCGATGGTGTGGTTTGCGTTGTCCTACGGAGTCGCGATCCTCGGCTACCTGGCGCTCAACGCCGCGGCCAGCAGGCTCTTAGGGAGCGGCGACTTCGGCTACTTCGTTATCGCTATCACAGCTACCACCCTGATCAGCCAGGTCGGCCTCCTCGGCGTGCACCGCTCAGGGTTACGCGAAGCGGCTCGGCTTGATCCGGCGGACATCGAAGGCTTGGCTCAACTGCGTCGAGGCGTACGGGCGGTCAACCTCGTGACGCTGCCTCTCGTCAGTCTACTGAGCGCCATCGTCACCTTCCTGATCGTCGACGTCGGCAGCTTCGTCGACCGGTGGGGGACTGCCTTGGGGATCGGTGCCCTTGTGCTGTTGAGCGGACAGCAGAAGATCTGGGCTAACTTTTTGCGCGGCTTTGGCCAGGTCCGCTTCGCCAGCCTGCTCGAAGGCCGCTCCGGCGGTGCGCTCGTATCAGTCCTGCAGAGTGCGCTGGTCGGGATGGTGTGGTTGCTGATCCCAGGCGCGGGGCTGGCCGGCGCCCTCGGCGCGACCGCCCTCGGCTTCGCCATTCCAGTCGTATGGGCGCGCACAAGGGTCGTGTCCATCTGGCGGCATGTCCCGGTGAGCGGCAACGTGCTGCGGGAGGTGAAAGCCGTCATAGGCCGAGACTGGCGGTTCGTCAGTAACCAGGCGGCTGCGACCCTCAACTCGACCATCGAACTGTGGCTCGCCGGGCTGGTGTTGACAAGTTTTGCGACCTCACAGTTTGGCGCGGCTCAACGGCTGGCGATGCTCGTGGTCATCCCGCTCACGTCTTTGCAGGTAGTTTTTGCTCCCGTCATCTCGCGCCTCCTCGTTCGAGATGACGACCAACGCCTGGAGCCTTTGCTGCGTACTGGTTCGACTATGGCGACGGCGGCCACCGCTGCGCTTTGGCTGCCCATGCTGCTGGTGCCCGGCACCCTGCTGGGCTGGGTCTTCGGCGCGAGCTTCTCAGAGGCCGCCCCCCTCCTGATGCTGCTGACGTTCGGCAACATCGCCAACGTTCTCGTGGGCATGTGCGGCACGGTGCTGATCATGAGCCACCACGAAGGTATGGTGGCGACTGTTCAATGGTGTGGGGTGGTGGCCCGCGTAGTGCTCGGAGTGGCGACAGCGTTGCTGTTCGGCGCCGTCGGCCTGGCTGCGAGCGCCGCAGCAGTGACCGTCGCGGTCTTCGCCGCTATGTGGTTCACCACGAGACGCCGGATGGGTCTGAGTACCCATCTCACACTCAAACCGAATTTCCGCCTGATCAAGAGCACTGCCGGATGACGATGTGCATCATCTAGGCGCGATCCGCAAGCGCGCACGTGCTCATGGTCTGCTCCTCGGTGTTGTCAGGGTGTCTCCCCTGAATCGGCTGCGCTCATGGGTATGACGACTGCGCGGTTGGCCGCCACCTCTTCGGCGCGTTCATAGCCCGCGTCGACGTGGCGGATCACGCCCATGCCCGGGTCGTTGGTGAGCACCCGCTCGGCCTTGAGACCGGCCAGCTCGGTGCCGTCGACAACAACCACCTGGCCCGCGTGGATCGAGCGACCGATGCCGACGCCGCCGCCATGGTGGATCGAGACCCAGGTGGCCCCCGACGCCACGTTGACCATGGCGTTCAGCAGCGGCCAGTCGGCAATCGCGTCGGACCCGTCGAGCATCGACTCGGTCTCTCGGTACGGCGACGCGACCGACCCGCAGTCGAGGTGGTCGCGCCCGATTGCCAGCGGCGCCTGCAGCTCACCCGACGCGACCATGTCGTTGAAGCGGGTGCCCGCGAGGTGCCGTTCGCCGTACCCGAGCCAACAGATCCGCGCCGGCAGACCTTGGAAGGCGACCTGTTCACCGGCCTTCTGGATCCAGCGTGCGAGCTTCTCGTCGTCGGGGAAGAGCTCGAGGATCGCGCGGTCGGTGGCGGCGATGTCCTGCGGATCGCCCGAGAGCGCAGCCCAGCGGAACGGTCCTTTCCCCTCGCAGAAAAGCGGCCTGATGTACGCCGGAACGAAGCCGGGATAGTCGAACGCCCGGTCGAAGCCGCCGAGCTTCGCCTCCGCGCGCAACGAGTTGCCGTAGTCGAAGACCTCGACCCCTTTGTCAAGGAAGCCGACCATGGCCCCGCAGTGGCGAGCCATCGACTCCTGCGCCCGGGCGGTGAAGTCCTTCGCATCCTTTTCACGAAAGCCGATCCAGTCGTCGAAGTCGACGCCGGCCGGCAGATACATCAGCGGGTCATGGGCCGAGGTCTGGTCGGTCACGATGTCCATGGGGGCGTCCATCGCCAACAGCTCGGGTACCATCTCGGCCGCGTTGCCGAGCACCCCGATGGACAGCGGCTTGCGCGCATCACGCGCCTCGATGGCGAGCTCGACAGCGTGCTTGAGCGAATCGGCCTGCACGTCGAGGTAACGGTGCTCGATGCGTCGCTTGATGCGGGTGTCGTCGCACTCGATGCAGATGCAGACACCCTCGTTCATGGTGACGGCGAGCGGCTGCGCGCCCCCCATACCGCCGAGCCCGGCCGTCAGCGTGATCGTGCCGGCGAGGGTGTCGTTGACGTTCTGAATCCGGCCGGCGGCCGCGAGCTTTGCGGCGATGGCAGCGAAGGTCTCGTAGGTTCCCTGCAGGATGCCCTGGGTGCCGATGTAGATCCACGACCCGGCAGTCATCTGGCCGTACATGGTGAGCCCGAGCTGCTCGAGTCGGCGGAACTCCTCCCAGTTGGCCCAGTCGCCGACCAGGTTGGAGTTGGCGATGAGCACCCGCGGCGCCCACTCATGCGTACGCATGATGCCGACCGGGCGGCCGCTCTGCACGAGCAGCGTCTCGTCGAGCTGGAGGTCGATGAGCGACCGGACGATCGCGTCGTATGACGGCCAGTCGCGGGCGGCCTTGCCTGAGCCGCCGTAGACGACCAGCTCTTCAGGGTGCTCAGCCACCTCGGGGTCGAGGTTGTTCATCAGCATCCGCAGGGGCGCCTCGGTCTGCCACGAGCGAGCGGTGAGGTCGGTGCCGCGCGTGGCGCGGACGATGCGCGAGCCGGAGGTGCGGGACGTGCTCATACGAGACTTCCTTCTCTGCTCATGACAGCGGGGTCGAGAGGACGGAGTTTGCTGCCGCGACGAGGGCACCCGAGCGCACCAGCTCCACGGTGGTCTCGATCTCGGGCGAGAGGTGCCGGTCGGGGCCGGGGCCCGCGACGTGCTCGCGAAGGGCGGCGATGACAGCGCCTGTCGCAGGTGCCGGTTCGAGGGGTGCTCGCAGGTCGAGGGCCCTTGCTGCGGTGAGGATCTCGATGGCGAGCACACGGGTGAGGCCGTCTATCGCCTGCCGCAGCTTGCGCGCTGATGACCAGCCCATGGAGACGTGGTCTTCCTGCATCGCGCTTGACGGGATCGAGTCGACACTGACCGGGTTGGCGAGGCGCTTGAGCTCTGACACGATCGCGGCTGAGGTGTACTGCGCGATCATGTGTCCGCTGTCGACGCCGGGGTCGTCGGCCAGGAAGGGCGGCAGATTAGCGTTGCGTGTCCTGTCGAGGAACCGGTCGGTACGTCGCTCGGCCATGCTGGCGACATCGGCGACCGGGATGGCCAAGAAGTCAAGCACGTAGGCGATTGGCGCACCGTGAAAGTTCCCGTTGCTCTCGACTCGTCCATCGGCCAACACGACCGGGTTGTCGACTGCTGCGGCGAGCTCACGCTGGGCGACTTCGGCTGCGTAGTCGACCGTGTCGCGAGCAGCTCCGAGCACTTGAGGTGAGCAACGCAATGAATAGGCGTCCTGCACTCGGTGACACTCAGGTCCGCTATGGCTGGCGACCACAGCCGAGCCGGCAAGCAGCGAGCGAAGGTTGGACGCGGAGACGGCCTGGCCGGGGTGTGGTCGCAGCTCTTGCAGGTCGGCGGCAAAGACTCGATCCGTGCCCAGCAAGCCCTCGACCGACATGGCCGCGCCGATGTCAGCGGTCTGCAGCAGCATCCGCAGGTCGTCGGTGGCGAGCACCAGCATGCCGAGCATGCCGTCGGTGCCGTTGATCAGGGCGAGTCCCTCCTTGGCTTCCAGCTCGGTGGGCCTGATGTCGGCTTGGGCGAGGACGTCGGCGGCCGGTCGTCGTACGCCGTCTCGATCGCGAACCTCTCCCTCCCCCATCAGAGCGAGGGCACAATGCGCCAGCGGGGCAAGGTCACCGGAACAACCCAGGCTGCCGTACTCATGCACGACCGGGGTGATGCCGGCAGACAGCAACCCAGCCAGTGCTTGGGCTGTCTCGACCCGCACCCCTGTTCGCCCAGTGGCCAAGGTGGAGAGGCGCAACAGCATGAGAGCGCGCACCACCTCACGCTCAACCTCTGGTCCTGAACCCGCTGCGTGCGACCGGATCAGCGACTTCTGCAGTTGGGCACGCTGCGCCTGGGGGATGTGCCTGGTGGCGAGCGCGCCGAAGCCGGTGGAGATGCCGTATGCCGGAGTGGGCGCCCGAGCCAGCTCCTCCACCACGACACGCGACGAGCGGATCGCTGACACGGCATCATCGGCGAGCTGGACAGCTGCTTCGTGACGCGCCACGGCAACCACGTCGGCGAAGGACACCGGACCTGTCCCGACGGTAACGCTGTTGACCATGACCCATCAGATCGCCTGGCCCACCCTTGACGCCAGAGGCCGGCTCGCCATACTGTCTCGGATCTCAGACAGCCATCTTTTTCCGCGTTCTGCACCGAACACCGCTTGACCCGCAAGTCAAGCCCAAAGTGCCATGGTCTCGCGGGCTAAGCGGTGTTCGGACCGCTATAGCGGCCTGAGCGTCTGACAAGTCGGGGTGGACAAGGAGGCACGCTTCGTGAAGGCGCGGCAGGCTTCGGCTGTCAATGCGCGGCAGGCTCCGGCGGCGACCCGGGCACTCCGTGTGCTCAAGTTCCTCGCCAGCCAGACCGAGCCAGTCCCCTTGGACTCCATCGCCAGAGCCCTCGGCATCCCCAGGAGCTCGGCCTACCACCTGCTCAACGCGATGATCGACGAAGGTTTCGTCTCTCATATCGAAGACGAGCACCGCTATGGGCTCGGGGTGGCCGCCTTCGAGGTCGGCAGCGGCTATACCCACCAAGGCGCCTTGCAGCGGCTGGCTAGGAGACCGTTGGCCGAGCTGGTCGACGCCGTCGGCGAGTCGGGGCATCTGGTGGTGCTACACGGACGAGACGCGCTCTACGTGCTCGAGGAGCGCGCCGCCCGCCGACCTCCGCTCGTCAGCGACGTGGGGGTCCGGTTGCCGGCTCACCTCACGGCAAGCGGCCGGGCGATCTTGGCCCAGCTGGCCCCGGCACAGGTCAGGGCTTTGTTCCCAGACCAGTCGGCGTTCGTCTCCAGGCATGGTGTGGGTCCCGCCAATCTCACGGCGCTGTCATCGCTGTTGAGCCAGACCCGGCAGCGCGGCTACGCGGTCGAGGAGGGCGAGGTCACTCCCGGGCTGTCGTCGGTCGCCGCCGCGGTGATGGACCACGTCAGCCATCCGGTGGCGGCGGTGGCCGTCACCTACGAGACGGGCCGCGCGACGGACCTGCCAGCCGTCGTACGACGTCTGAACGCGACGGCAGCAACCTTGACTCGTCGCCTCGGAGGCTCCAGCATTTGAACGCATGGCCCGCCCGCCACCTCTCGTGAATCCAGGCCTGATGGGCGACCTCGCCGCTTTCGCCGACCTGTCGGAGGCGCGCGGCTGAAAGGTTAGATTCAGCACAGCACCGCCGAATGCCGAGATGCGGGCACTAGGGTCGCCGGACGGGTTCAAGAGCGAGGAGTCGGCCATGCAAGTGTTCGCGATCGTCGTCTCGCTGGCGATCGCGCTGGTGGCCATCGCGCTGTTCGCTCAGGCGATCGCACAGATCGTCGGGGTCATCAAGACCGGACAGCCGGTGGTCGGGCGTCGCGACCACCGTGGCCAGCGCTGGCTCACCATGGCGAAGGAGACACTCGGCCACACGCGGATGCTGCAGTGGAGCCATGTCGGCATCGCGCACTGGTTCGTCTTCATCGGGTTCGGCTTCTTGTTCTTCACCTTGCTCACGGCCTTCGGGCAGCTGTTCGACGCCGAGTTCGCGCTGCCCCTCATCGGCCACTGGGTGGTCTACGAGTGGCTCAGCGAAGCGATCACCTGGCTGATGCTCGCGTCGATCCTTGCCCTTATCGCGATCCGGCTGTCCAACGCCCCGCGCGGACCGATGGCCCGCTACAGCAGGTTCTCCGGATCACGCATGTGGCAGGGCTATTTCGTCGAGGCTGTCATCGTCGGTGTCGCGCTGTGCATCCTCACGCTTCGAGGCGCCGAGTACGCCTTGC
>JACCXO010000142.1 GCA_013696975.1 Nocardioidaceae bacterium
AGGCGTTCGCTGCCGGTGCCTCGCGAGTCTCGATCGACTTCACCGAGGGCCGACTGGCCTGCAAGAATGACCCGCGCAACCCGTGGACCGGCCGCCACATGCTCGAGGGTTTCATCGAGCTGAACAATCGTGTCATCGACCGGTTCTCGGCCGAGGAGCGGACGAACATCGGCATCCACACGTGCCCGGGTGGCGACATGGACTCGGTGCACTCGGCCGACGTCGACTACGCCGACCTGCTGCCGTCGATGTTCAGGATGAACGCCGGCTACTTTCTCATGCAGCTGGCCAGCGAACAGAGCAAGGAGAACGTGTACCGGCTGGTCGGTGAGCACAGCCGCGACGATGCCAACGGCGTGGCTCAGGTGTGCTTCATCGGTGTCATCGATCCGCTCAACCCGCGAGTCGAGACCGCGGAACAGGTCGAGACGGACCTCGTCACCGCCGCGAAGTACATCCCGAAGGAGCGTCTCGGGGCGACCGACGACTGTGGTTTCTCGCCGTTCAGCATCGATCTCAAACCGAAGCACGGCTCGCCTGACGTCGCCCGGGACATCGCGTTTCGAAAGATCGCGGCGCGGGTCGAGGGCGCCCAACGCGCCGGCGAACGGCTGAAGGTCTGACCGGGCGCCCGCAACCCGAGCCTGGCTCGTTCGTCAGGCGCCCTTCGGCCACGGCAGCGTGCCCGGCCTGTCCGTGAGGCTGCTGGGGTACGGCGTCGGTCCTTCGCCGGCTCGGAGGCAGTCCGACCAGCCAGTGCTGCCCAGGACCAGATGTGCCCGCAGCGAAGTGGTTGTGCGCGAGGACTATCTCGGTGGCCCTGAGCCGCAGCGCCGGGCGCAGGATCGAGGCAGGAGTGACCGCCACCCGCGCACGAGCGCCGACCGCGACGACGACCGGGTCCAGGCTCACCCCTTGGCGCACTGGCACCACCACAGCAGCCTCGACGCCGAAACCGTCGCCATCTCACTAGGGCAAGTTGGCATGCCCAGATTCAGGCCTTGTGTGGGCCTCGATTCAGGCTTAGACTCCGGCCATGCAGACGTTGCCAATCTCGAAGGTCAAGGACCGGCTCAACGAGCTGGTCGACGCTGCAGCCGCCACGCACGAGCAGGTCACCATCACCAAGAATGGGTCACCGGCCGCGGTGCTGATCGGCGCAGATGAGTGGGAGTCGCTCCAGGAGACGCTGTTTTGGCTGTCACAGCCAGGCACGCTAGACAGCCTCGAGGAAGCGAAGGCGGACATCACGGACGGACGGGTGTTCACCGAAGAGCAGATTCGAGCAGAGTTCGGCGTCCCCAAACGCGGTCGGTGACCTACCAGGTGGTCTTCGCCGGTACTGCCCGGCGAGACCTGCAGGCCATCCCGCCGCGGATCCTTGCCGCCATCATCGCGTTCGCGTACGGCACGCTCGCCGATGAACCCCGACGAGTTGGCAAACCGCTCGCGCGTGAACTCACCGGCACTTTCAGCGCTCGGCGCGGACCCTACCGGGTCCTGTATGTGATCGATGACGCCCGCGCCACCGTGGAGATTCTGAGGGTGAACCATCGAGCCGACGTCTACCGGCCCCGCTGACGTCGGGGGCGGATGACTGGGAGGTCAGCGGAACGGCCGTTCCGTCGCACAGCCTTTCGCCGGGGAGTACGGCGACGTCAGAGGCGGCTTGCCTAGGTGGTCACCCAACAGTTACCGTTGGGACATGGGGACTCGGAAGACCGCTCGCAAGGCTCTGGATCTAGGCAAGGGGGAGGTCACTGTGAAAAGTGGTGGCCGCAAATTCACAGTCCCAGTCCGCAATGGCGAGTTGCTCCTACCCAAGGAACTGACCTCCTCGACGACCCTCAAGACGCCCCAGCGCACGAGGAACGCCCAACGGCGTACACCGGCCAGAGTCGACCTGAAGCGGGAGGGCGCGTCACAGTACGACGCGGCCTCGACTGCCCGGCGGCTCATAGGCGTGCTGGGCAACAACACCGCCGCCGACCTGCTCGGCGTCGCCCGGGACAGGCCGGGAAGGTGGGCGAAGGGCGATGGATCGCCGGACGCCGCCAACCGGACCGCACTCGCTGATCTCGAGGCGCTGGTTGCCCGACTGCTAGCAGCATTCACTCCCGAGCAGGCGAGCATGTGGCTAGTCGGCGACAACGCGCATCTCGGTGCACGTCCCCTGGATGCATACCGCATCCATGGCAGCGCTCCGGTTGTCGAAGCCATCCGCGCACATGAGCAAGGTGCGTTCGCGTAGGTGGAACTGTGGCGTGTGTGCGCATGGACCCCTGCTACGTCCGAGCCCACGATCAACGGCCACCCGCTCTTTGTGCGGCCAATGCAGGGCGCTGGTCGAGTCGACGATCCAGAGGGCGAGTATCTGGTGCTGTACGCCGGGGACAGCCCCGAAGGGGCGGTCGCCGAGTATCTCGGCAACTATCCCCGCTGGACCGCAGCTGTGCTATCCACGCCGCCAGCATCGCCAGCCGGAAGTGCGCTCGCGCTCGTGCGCCTGACCGGCGATGTCGAGGTCCTGGACCTGGACGACCCCCACGTTCTCGTCGACCAGGGCCTGAGGCCAAGCTCGGTCGTCACCCGCGAGCGTGTTGTGACCCAGCAGTGGGCCCGGGCGATCTTCGAAGCCGGCGGTCATGCTGGCGTCACCTGGTGGTCCTATCGCGATCCCCGCTGGGCCAGCTACGGCTTGTGGGATCGGCGAGGACTTGCGCTGGCCGACCAGCCCGAGCCGCTGACGCTGACACATCCTGCCGTCATCACGGCCGGCCAGGTCATCAGCAGGGTGATCGAGACCTAGCAAGCCGACGGCACAGCAGCGCTGCACGAGCCGAGCTTGGGTCGGTTCACTTCACTGTGCACAGGTTGTCTGTGCGGTGTGGTGGTTGTCGGTGGTGCTGGATAGTATGGGTACACCTGTTCGAACGTTACGAGGAGCGCCAGATGTCGTCTCGACCGGGCACCGGCACCGCGTCCGCGGAGCCGTTGGGCTGGGCACAGCTGCGCGAGGCTGCCGCGGGTGCCGAGCTGGCCGCGCTGCTCGACTCGGGTGCACGGTCGGCGTTGGATGATGCGCAGCTGGTGGACGCGATCACGGCCAGTCAGCGGCTGGTCAACGTCTACGCATCCCGGCAGCTGG
>JACCXO010000145.1 GCA_013696975.1 Nocardioidaceae bacterium
CGACCAGCTTCCCGCGGCGGTTGTCGAACAGGTGGACGTAGCCCCAGCCGTTGAAGAACGAGGTCAGTGTCACCACGTCACCGGTGGCGCCCAACTCGATCGGGGCGAGTTCCTCGCCCGTCCCGGCGCGGCATTCCTGTTCGTCGTACTGCTCCTCGATGTCGAACAGGCCGAAGCCGTCGCGCCGCGTGATTGCCACCGCCGGCCGCTCACCCGTCACGGACATGCCGAACAGTCCACACCCGTCCGAGCCCGTGCGGTTGAAGATGATCGTGCCCTCGTACCCGCCGTTGGCGGTGACAGCCTCGACATTGGCGACCTTCTCGTCGAAGGTGCAGACACCACGCTCGACCACAGCCAGCCAGGGGCCGCCCGTCTCCGGGGGTGCGGGAACCGCAGGGTCGGCGTCACACGCCCGCCCGACGTACACGGTGGTCCCCGTCAGCGGGTCGTCCGGCAGGATCGGCGGGGTGGCGCTGCCGCCGACCGCCGGGAACGTGTTCCCGTCGTTGGTCGACCCGCGGAGGCCGAACGGGTTGAAGTCCTCGTCCGCACCCACGATGTACTCGTTGTCGCGGGTGAACTCGGCGTAGTGCCCGTTGCCCTCGGGTTCCTCCAGCAGACCGGTGCGCTCGAGCAACTCCGGGTCCGGCCTGGTGAAGTCCGAGTCGCCCAGGTACACCGGATTGCGGGGGTCGGACACGTCCAGCTTGACGTACCCCGCGTCCCAGTACGACGCCAGCATGACCGGACGGCCGCCGATGTTCTTGACGACCATGTCGTGCAGGAAGACCTCCTCGAGGCCAGGCTGCAGGATCTGCGGGAAGAGCTCGGCGAGGTTGTGCTCGGCGATCTTGCGGGGGTTGCGCGGGTCGGTGACGTTGAAGATGTCGACGTCTTCGGCCTCGTAGTCATCGACGAGAACCGCGTACGCCTTGCGACCGTCCTTCCAGATGAAGGCGCTGTGCACCTCATGGGCGAAGGCGCCGCCGGTCAGCTCGTCGTCGCCGAACCCCTGCGCCAGGTACTTCGGGTTCTCGGGGTTGGTCACCTTGACCATCGTCGCGCCGCCGACCGTCCCCGGCTCGAGGCCCTCGCAGATTTCGTTGTTGAAGATCAGTACGTCACCGGTGAAGTGCTTCGTGTCCAGGTGGACGACCTGAACACCCTCACCGACGTAGCTGTTCGGCCCGGTCGGGATGAAGCCGACCTCCCTGGGCTCGCGGGGGTTGGCCACGTCGAAGACGGCCACGCCGCCCTTGTTGCAGAACGGGTCGCGGAACGCGCCCAGGTAGGCGTGCTTGCGGAAGACGGTCACGTCCGAGACCCGTCCGGGCGCCCGGTCGGAGACCGGTGCCTTTCCGACGACCTTGACGTTGTTGCGGGTCGGTAGTAGGTGGCCGTCGCTCTCACCGTGGTTGTCACCCGGGTCCAGCGTGCCGGTGTCGAGCGCGCTCTTCTGGGGCTTGTCGGCGATGGACTGCTGAACGGCTGCCTTGCTGGGCCGGTCCGGCCGGTCCGGCGGCGTCTCGATCGCCGTAGCGGCGGCCATCATGCTGGCCGCAGTGACGGCTAGAGCAAGGGAACCGGCGATGGTGGTGGGGCCGTGTCTCATGAGCTCCTCCTCGGGATTGGCGGTGGTGGCTGCGAACGGAGTCGTGCAGAGTATGGCACGCTCTTTTTGGAAGTGGAACCCTATGACGACAGCCATTACTACCAGTGCACGTAACGTCACTACGTCACCATTGGAGCGCTTCAATCGCCTGCCCGAACGGGAGGCGATGGCAACCGCCTTGCCTTCTCACTACCCCGTTGTCAGAACGGTGTGCAGGAGCTAAGACTCATGCAATTTTGGCTGGCGGGGGGCTATGAAACGAACCGTGTGAAGCACCAACCGAGGCCCGGGGGTTCCGCCCTCTACACGTTCTCTATACACGTCAGGTGCACGATATGTGTATGACGAAGGTGCGCACAAACATGGAGATTGAGGACAGTTACGTCGAGGCGATCATGGATCGGTACGTTGTCCGGACTAAGACCGAGGCCGTTGACCTCGCACTCCGACACCTGGCGGGGCAGCCCATGACCCGGGAGGAGGCCGTGGCGATGCGGGGAGCTCACGCCATAGCCCAGCCCCCGCAGACGTCGTACCACGCGGCGCGGCATGATTCTGGCCGATACATCCGCGTGGGTGGAATATGACCCGCCTAGCGGGTGCCGCGCCGCTGGGATCGCCCCACGGACATGATCGCCTCCGTCGCGTGGCGTCGAGGAGCCGCGCTGCTTGCCTACGACGCCGACCTTGATCGCGTCGCGCGAATCGTCGGGGTTGACGTCGATGAGGCATCGCTCCGCGCCTAACCGTGGCATCGCGGACACCAAGGCCGCCACGCCGCGCTCGGGAGCGCCGAAACGTTCCAAACCGAGGGCGCGACCGCTACGTCAGCCCCGACGTACGCGAAACGGCTCAGCAGGCGCGTACTCCACTCTGGGCGGACGCTA
This sequence comes from Nocardioidaceae bacterium, assembly GCA_013696975.1. Lineage (GTDB taxonomy): Bacteria > Actinomycetota > Actinomycetes > Propionibacteriales > Nocardioidaceae > JACCZJ01. Next base: position 2,503 of record JACCXO010000145.1, read on the forward strand.
CGAGTCGCCGCCTCGGCGGGCGTCAGGATTCTCCGCGCGGGAGATGGTTGCTAACGGTACCGAGGGCGAGTCGAGGCAACGCTTCGTGAGGCACCTTGGAAGTCCGGCTGACGACTGGTCCAACAACGGGATTTGCTGCGGATCGCGCTCGGCAGAGTGATCTAAGTGAACCGTCCATTCCAGCCCACTGGGACCGAATGCCTCTCCACCGACTGGGTACTCCCTACACCTCACCAACGTCAGAAGGGAACGCAGCGATGACCGACAACAGCGAGACCGGCGCAGTCACCGGCACCCAGGACAAGGACTACAACCTCATCTGGTTCACCGAGGCCTGCTTGAGTAACGCGCTTCGGCTTGAGTCCTACATCAACGACGCGGACCGCGACGGCGACGAGGAGCTGGCCGAATTCTTCCGCCGGGCGCAGGCCGAGAGTCGCAAAGGCGGAGAACAAGGCAAGCAATTCCTCGCTACTCGCTTAAGCCAGCAAGGCTGAAAGCACGAGCGGACCCGGATGCACCGGCTACCGAGCCGGGGACCGCTGGCCCGGCATCATGACTAATGGCTGGAAAACAGGGAAGGCAGCTCAATCGGCACCGCCCGACTCGAGCGCCCGGCTGGGCCCAGCCAGTTCCGCGACGAGGTTTTGAGCATCATTTTGCCAATCCAGAGGCAGAGCAACGGGCCGAGTACAACCATCACGTCAGCGCAGACATGACTGCGGCCGAGGTGAGTCTTCTCAGTAACTGGCGAGCGGCCCATGAGGCCCCAGTGACTGGCTGGGACTTCTCCGAGATAAGCGGTCGGCACATCGAGCAGCAGCCCCCGTGGTCCTACTCCGAACTCGCGCGTGAAGTACTCACAAAGGCCGGCAGCGCTCTCGACCTGGGCACTGGTGGCGGCGAAGTGCTGCTCAACTTGGTCGATGCGCTGCCCGCGGACACGGTGGCCACCGAGGGATGGGCAGCGAACATCCCAGTGGCGACGCAGAACCTTTCAAGCCAGGGCATACCGGTCGTGCAGTACGACGCTGAGGCAGACCCGTCTCTGCCTTTCGCGGATCAGCGTTTCGACGTCGTCTTAGACCGGCACGAGGCCTACGTCGCCAGTGAGGTCTTCCGCGTATTGCGGCCGGGAGGTTGCTTTCTGACCCAGCAGGTAGACGGCCGTGACTTCGAGGAGACCCAGGCGATCTTCGGCGGAAAGTCGAGCTACCGACACATCACGCTGGAGAATCTCCGCTCGGAAGCACTCGCCGCTGGCTTTGATGTGATGGCTGCCGAGGAGTGGCGAGGTGAGGCGCGTTTCACGGACGTAGCCACGCTGGTGCGCTACCTCGCCTACGTGCCTTGGGAAGTCCCCGACGACTTCAGTGTGGACAGGTACGCGCCCGAGTTGCTGGACCTGCATAACTCCGCACGGGACCTCACCTTCACCCAGCGCCGCCTCTACCTCTGCGCCATGCGTCCAGGCTGAGCACACCCGGCCCGTGTCCAAGCTCGTGACACGCGGCAAGCGACATGATTAGCCGCGTACCCGAAGATCTCAGGGTGACCGGTGGATCTGCTCGGCAAGATCGACGACTGCGGCGATCAGGAGGTCACCGTGGACTAGCGCTGGGTCGTTGTGGTCGACGCCGGCGACCTCAACGAGCTGCGACAGCTCCGGCGCTGCCGCAGCCACCGCGCGACTCTGATCGGGCGGCACGACGGAGTCCTCAGAGCCGTACACCACGGTGACCGGCGCCGTTACGTCCGCAAGGTGCTCGACCAGCGGATACTTGTCCCGGAGCAACATGGCGACCGGCAGGAACTGATAGTGCACCTCGCCGAGCGTCGCGAGGTCGACAAACGGCGAGCGCAACACTAGACCCGCCGGGGGATACTCGGAGGCGAGCTCAGTCACCACCCCGGCGCCGAGGCTCTCGCCGAAGTAGAGGAGACGGGTGGGCGAGACATCGGCGTCTTCGACCAGGAACGACCGTGCCGCGCGGACGTCATAGGCGAGCCCCTCCTCGGTGGGACTGCCCGGGTTATCGCCGTAGCCACGGTAGTCGAACAGCAACACCGACATTCCCTCCTTGGCCAGTGCTACCGCAAGCGGTGCGCGAACGGACCTGTCACCGGCATTACCGCTGGCCACCAACACTGTGAGACCACGATCCGGTTCCTCGGCAGGGATGAACCACGCCCCCAGTTCCAGACCATCACTGGTCTGGAGGACCACATCCCGGGCGGCCGGGATCACCGCCTCGGCTGGCGGAACGGGCGCTGTTGACGGCAGGTAGATCAGACGCCGCTGGAAAACCCAGACCAAACTAAGCACCAGCACAGCGACCACCAACACGATGACGACTACCCGTTGCACTCCACCAGTGTGCTGCGGGATACCAGGCGACCACACCGGTGGTAGGGGCGCCGCAGCCCTTCACCTGCTCAAATACGACCCTGCTCGGACATCGCGCCTGAACTGGAGCTACGCAGTGACCTGCTCTTCCACCAGTCCGCTTCGTGGGAGATTACGCACCGACCGTGACGACAGGACGAGTAAGGCGACGAACATGTACACGACCCCGCTGACGACTAGCACGTCACGGTAACCGAATGCCTCCCCGAGCGGACCGTAGATGAGCTGGCCGACGGGCATCGCCACGAACGACCCAAGCGCGTCGTAGGAGTAGGCGCGCGAGAGCATGCGATCCTCGATGTTCTCCTGCATGGCGAGGTTCCACCCCATGCTGAAGAGCTCGATGCCTGCTCCCGCGACGAACGTCGTCAGCAGCAGCCCGACGAGATGAGGCTCCAAGCCGAGCACCATCATCGGCACGCCCATCAGCGAGCATCCCAGCATCCCGACGAGAAGTGGGCGCCGGACTCGGATCCGCAGCAACACCACCGTCATCAGCAGCAGACCCACCGACTCCGCCGATAGCACGAATCCCCAGCCCTGTTCGCCGATGGTGTCCTTGGCTACGGCCGGGCCGAGCGTGAACCAGGCGCCGGTGTGGATCGCGTTGAGGACGCCGAAGGCCAGGACCACGACCCATAGCCAGGTGGTCCCCACGAAGAACGTCCAGCCCTCGCGCAACTCCCGCAGTGTGCCGGGCTGCTCCTCGGCCGTTGGGCGCGGCGGAACCCGGACCCGGGTGAGCAACACCGCAGCCAGCAGCCAGGACAGGGCATCCGCGGCGAGCGCCCAGCCAGGCCCCACCGTGACGACGAGGAGGGCGGCGAGCGTCGGGCCGACGATGGTGAGCCCTCCCCGCGACAGTGACAGCAGGGCGTTCGCGGGTTGCAGCTGCTCGCGGCGGACCAGTTGCGGAACCATGCTGGCCATCGCGGGGAAACTGATCGCGGACACGGCGCCGTTGAACACCTCCAGCACGATGATCATCCAGAGCTCAGCCGAGCCACTGATGATCAACCAGGCGACGACGCCTTGGGTGAGCGCCGACACAAGGTTCGAGAGTTGTAGAACCAGAGTGCGCGGGAACCGGTCGGCGATCACGCCACCGAACAGCAGGAACAGCACCATCGGGATGGTCCTCGCC
>JACCXO010000148.1 GCA_013696975.1 Nocardioidaceae bacterium
AGCTGCCGCACCTGTCTGCTGACTGAGCGGTTTAGGATGAGATTGCGACCTGTGGCAAGCGAGGAGTGATAATGGATCGGTGTCCGCGCTGTGGGGCAGGCGTTGCGACCCAGGCTGTGCAGTGCCCCCAGTGCGGGTTACGCCGTGCGGCAGCGCCGACTCCACCACCGCCGTCGCCGCCAACGCCGCCTCCATCTCCGCCGCCGCCCTCCGGAGGCAGCGCTCAACCGACCCACAGTTTTCCTCCTCTCGACCCGTCGGCCTACGCCCCGATGGGTCCCGCCAGCCAAGCGGCGTATGAGCCTCAGCGCTCAAGGGGTGGCGCCGTCGCCGCCGTGATCGGCACCCTCGCCGTTCTGACAGCGCTTGTCGGAGGGATGCTTTGGTTCCAGACTTATGGCCCCGGCGCCGAGGACGACATCGCGGCACCTTCTTCAGCGCCGGAGACGCCGCCCGTTTCTGTGATCACCGAAACCGAGACTCCTCCCGTCGAAACGCCTTCCGTGTCGCCCGAACCGTCGTCCGCGTCACCCGAAGCACCGTCCGTGTCACCCGAACCATCGCCGAACTTCGCCACCACCTACGCCGTTGTGGAGAGCGGAGTCGGCTTCATCGAAGTGGCGACCTGCGATGCTTCTTATACCGGTTCAGGGTTCCTTGTGGCGGACCAGACACTCCTCACCGCCGCGCATGTCATCGAGGGAGCGACCGACATCGAGGTCGAGTTCGACGACGAGACGGTGCCTGCCACTGTGACAGGTGTCGACCCCGCTATCGATCTGGCTGTTTTGCAGCTCGACCGGCCAGTCGATCATCATCAGTTCGAAGTGGCGAGAGCCGATCCCAAGCCAGGGACGCAGGTGGCCGTTATCGGTTTCCCGTTCGGTGAGCCGAAGTCCCTGACCGAAGGCACCATTTCCGGGCTCGACCGTGAGATCACTTTCGACTCCCGCACCTACACGGGGCTGATGCAGACGGATGCGGCCATCAACCCGGGTAACTCCGGAGGCCCCGTCGTCACAGTCGACGGGTCGATCGTGGGGATGGCCGACGCCATCCGCAAGCGCTCCCAAGGAATCGGCTTCGCCGTGCCCATCTCACAGATGCTGCCCGCCGTCAACCAGAGGGCGTCGCTCGTACAGCCTGAGCGGCCGGACTGTGTGCCTGAAGCGACTGAGCCCGACCCGGTGCTGGCAGGGGTCCGGAAAACTCTGCAGGACCATCTCGACGCCGTCAACGCCCGCGACTACGCCAAGGACATGCGCCAGTTCAGCGCCGAGATCCGCGCCGACAGCACCCCCGAGCAGTGGCAAGCCGACTACGGGACTACCTACGACGACCAGCTGCAGATCGGCTCGGTGACGGGCCCGGCCAGCAGTCCACGGGTGTCGGCAACTTTTCGTAGCCAGCAGGATCCTGGCTACGGGCCGGAAGGCGCAGAGGATGCAACCTGTCTGATCTGGTCGATCGCATACGAGATGATGCAGGTCGGCGACCGTTGGGTGATCAGCGGTGCCGCCGGAGTCGGTGATCCACCTTGGACGCGCTGCGACTAGTCCTCCAGACAGCGCCTTTGAAGCGTCAACCGTTGAGCTCGTGCGACCGCCCTCCCGCCCGCTACCACTACACCCCGCAAGGACCTACACCTCCGTGACCAAGCCCGTCGTACTCATCGCAGAAGAACTGAGCCCCGCCACGGTCGAGGCTCTCGGCCCGGACTTCGAGGTCCGCCACTGCAACGGCGCCGCCCGCGCTGATCTGCTTCGCGCCATCAAGGATGTCGACGCCATCTTGGTGCGCAGCGCCACCAAGATCGACGCCGAAGCACTCGCTGCGGCCACCCGCCTCAAGGTGATCGCGCGCGCTGGGGTCGGCCTCGACAACATCGACGTGGTGCAGGCGACACAGTCGGGCGTGATGGTGGTCAACGCACCCACCTCGAACATAGTGAGCGCCGCTGAACTGACAGTCGCGCTGCTGCTCGCGGCCGCCCGCCACATCGCGCCCGCCAACGCCTCACTCAAGCAGGGAGAGTGGAAGCGCAGCAGATACACCGGTGTCGAGCTCTTCGAGAAGACGGTGGGCATCGTCGGGTTGGGGAAGATCGGCGTCCTGGTCGCGCAGCGCCTCAGTGCCTTCGGCATGAAGATCATCGCGTACGACCCCTATGTGCAGGCCGGACGAGCCGCTCAGCTCGGAGTGCGGCTCGTCAGCCTCGAGGACCTGATGGCCGACGCAGACTTCATCTCGGTGCACCTGCCCAAAACGGCCGAGACAAGTGGACTGATCAGCGACGAGCAGCTCGCGCGCTGCAAGCCGACTGCCATCATCGTCAACGCGGCCCGCGGGGGCATCGTCGACGAGCACGCGCTGCACCTCGCACTCAAAGAGCGTCGAATCGCCGGAGCCGGGCTCGACGTGTTTGCCAGCGAGCCGTGCACTGACTCGCCGCTGTTCGAGTTCGACAACATGGTCGCCACCCCGCACCTGGGCGCGTCCACCGAAGAGGCTCAGGAGAACGCTGGCATCGCCGTGGCGAAGTCGGTGCGGCTTGCGCTGAGCGGTGAGCTCGTTCCCGACGCGGTCAACGTCCAAGGTGGCGTGATCGCCGAAGACGTGCGTCCCGGCATACCGCTGGCCGAAAGACTCGGCCGCATCTTCACCGCGCTCGCCGGCGAGGTGGCGGAGCAACTCGATGTCGAGGTCCGCGGGGAGATCACGCAGTATGACGTCCAGGTGCTCGAGCTAGCCGCTCTCAAGGGTGTCTTCACCGACATCGTCGAAGAGAACGTGTCCTACGTCAACGCGCCGTTGCTCGCGAGTGAGCGGGGCATGGCAGTGCGTCTCATCACCGAGTCCGAGAGCGAGGACCACCGCAATCTGGTGACGCTGCGTGGCACGCTGCGAGACGGCAACCAGGTGTCCGTGTCCGGCACCTTGATCGGCATTGCTCAGCGCGAGCGACTGGTCGAGATCAACGACTACGATGTCGACCTCGAGCCAACCGACCACCTGGCTTTCTTCACCTACCAGGACCGCCCCGGCATGGTCGGTGCCATCGGTCGCATCCTCGGAGACGCTGACATCAACATCGGCGGTATGCAGGTGGCACGCGATCGGCAAGGCGGTCACGCCCTCGTCGCGTTGTCCGTGGACAGCGCCATCCCCAGCGAAGTGCTGAATCAGATCGGCGCTGAGATGCAGGCGCAACTGGTCCGCTACGTCGCCTTGCTGTGAACGTCGGATCGCTATCGTCTCAAGAGATGGGACATCGATCTCAATTCCTGGCGAACGGGGCTGTCCACCTGCCAAGGTAGAGATCATGCGTTCCCCACGCTGATCGCGTCGGGTGCGCTCATTCTCACCGAAACTCTCGTCGCGAGATCCGCGCCTTCTTTCGTGAGTTCCCGTCACACGCGCAGGTGGGCTGGAACCCCCTTCTCCGCGCATCAACACACTTTCTGACTGAGAATGATTTACGGAGACAACGCCATGTACGAGATGTATCCCGAATGGGAACCAGCGCGCGGTGCCGAAGACCACCCGACGCGTGCCGATGCCTGGACTGGTCCGTTGCAGGAGTCAATGGACTTGCGCGACCAGGGTGGCGAGCGACCGGGCGACCACTGAAGCGACGGAAGTCCACCTGTCGATAGCTCGCCTATTCGACGCTGCAACCGCTCCTAAGATGTCGCAATGACCCAGACCTTCTCGTTGGCCGTCATCGGCGGCGACGGCATTGGGCCTGAGGTGGTCAGCGAAGCACTCAAGGTGCTCGAGGTGGTGGCACCGCTTCACGACCTGCAGTTTGACCGCACCGGCTATGACCTCGGTGCCCAGCGCTGGCAGGCGACCGGCGAGGTCCTGCCAGCCGCTGTGCTCGCTGAGATCGCCGAACATGACGCCATCTTGTTGGGCGCCGTGGGCGGCAAGCCCAACGACACCTCGATGCCGCCGGGGTTGCTCGAGCGGGGGCTCTTGCTGAGACTGCGGTTCGAGCTCGACCATTACGTCAACCTTCGACCTTCTCGGACCTACCCAGGTGTACCCACTCCGCTGGCGAATCCGGGAGACGTGAACTTCGTCGTCGTACGCGAAGGCACTGAGGGTCCGTATGTCGGCAACGGCGGCTCGTTGCGCGCAGGTTCGTCTGCTGAAATCGCCACCGAGGTCAGCATCAACACCGCCTACGGAGTCGAGCGAGTTGTCCGCGACGCCTTCGCCCGGGCTGAACGCCGTCCCCGCAGGCACCTCACCTGGGTGCACAAGACCAACGTCCTCGTTCATGCAGGCACGCTGTGGGCCCGAATCGTCGACCAGGTGGGCTCGGAGCACCCTGCTGTCGAGGTCGACTATCTCCACGTCGACGCGGCCACGATCCTGCTGACCACCGACCCGGCGCGCTTCGACGTCATCGTCACCGACAACCTCTTCGGCGACATCCTCACCGACCTGGCGGGGGCGGTCACCGGCGGTATCGGGCTGGCGGCGAGCGGCAACATCAACCCCGACCGCACCACCCCCAGCATGTTCGAGCCGGTGCACGGGTCCGCACCCGACATCGCCGGACAACAGATTGCCGATCCCACCGCAGCCATCCTGAGCACCGCTCTGCTGCTTGACCACCTCGGTCTCGAGGAAGCGGCAGCATCTGTCGAACGTGCGGTCTACGACGACCTCACGGGAAACGCAGGAGCCCCGCGTGCAACCGAACAGGTCGGGGACGCGGTCGCTGACCGCATCTCGCACGCTTGAGTTACCGTGCTCTCATGACGCGGTCGTCGACTATCGCCACGGAGCTGCACCCCTCGCCAGTCGAGGCCGAGCGGCGTACTGAGATATTGGCTGACCCAGGCTTCGGGCGGCATTTCAGTGACCACATGTTCGTGTCCGAGTGGACGCCCGATCAGGGGTGGCACGGTCACAGCGTCAAGCCCTATGGGCCTTTCAGCGTCGATCCGGCCACGGCGGTGTTGCACTACGCCCAAGAGATCTTCGAGGGTATGAAGGCCTACCGACATAGCGATGGCTCCATCTGGACCTTCCGCCCGGAGGTCAACGCCGCGCGTTTCCAGCGCTCAGCCGAGCGGCTCGCGCTGCCCGAACTCCCGGTCGACGACTTCCTGGCGGCAATTCAGGCCCTGGTCGAGGTCGACAAGGAGTGGGTCCCATCCGGGGCTGAGCAGTCCCTTTACATCCGACCGTTCATGTTCGCGTCCGAGGTGTTCCTCGGTGTGCGCCCGGCCAAGCACGTGACGTTCGCCGTGATCATGTCGCCGGCTGGCCCGTACTTCTCCAGCGGCGTCAAGCCGGTCTCGATCTGGCTCAGCGAGCACTATGACCGTGCAGCGCCCGGGGGCACGGGCGCTGTGAAATGTGGTGGCAACTACGCGGCGAGTCTGCTCCCCCAGCAGGAGGCGGCGGCCAACGGTTGCGATCAGGTCGTCTTCCTCGACCCAGCGGAGCACCTTTCGTTGGATGAGCTCGGAGGCATGAACGTCTTCCTCGTGTATGGCGACGGCACACTCGTCACGCCCGAGCTCAACGGCTCGATCCTCGCGGGCGTGACGCGCGCGTCGATCCTCGAGCTGGCTGATGAGCTCGGCCACAAGGTGGATGAACGCAAGGTCGGCATCGACGAGTGGCGCACGGGAGTCGCGGCCACCGAGATCGTGGAGGTTTTCGCGTGTGGCACCGCGGCCGTGGTGACTCCGATCAGCACGCTCAAGTGGCGCGGTGGAGAGGTGTCGTCCGGCGCTGACGCCGGCCCTGTCACGCTGAAGATTCGTCAGCGGCTGCTCGACATACAGTATGGCCGGGTTGCTGACGAGCACGGCTGGATGCACCGTCTCGTCTGACCAGCGCTTCCCCTCCGTCGAGCGGTCAGCCTGACCCGTCGAGCGGTCAGTCGCGACCCCCTGACACCGAGCCCGTCGAGTGGTCAGTGCGGGTCAACCGCCTTCGGGTCGTCGGGTGAGGCGATGTGCAGCAGGGGCATGAACCAGTGCACCAACGGGCCGATGGTCAACACGAAAGCCAGAGTCGCTATGCCGAGGGTGCCGCCGAGAGCAAAGCCAGTCGCCACCACGACCACCTCGATAGCGGTTCGGACCTGCCTCACGGAGCCACCCGTTCGCCGTACCAGCCCTGTCATCAGCCCATCGCGCGGACCGGGTCCGAAACGCGCCCCGATGTAGAGGGCAGTGGCCAACGCGTTGACCACGATCGCCACGACCACGTAGCTGACGCGCAGCCACAGCTGATCCGGGGTGGGCATCAACCACACCGAGGCGTCGATGGCTGGCCCGATCGTGAGCACATTGGAGATCGTGCCGAGTCCCGGGCGCTCACGCAGTGGCACCCACAGCAGGAGGACACCGGCGCCGACGATGATCGACCAGATCCCGATCGTGAGTCCCCAGTGGCGGGCAAGCCCCTGGTGCAACACGTCCCAAGGCAGGACCCCGAGCTCGGCCTCGACGAGCAGTGCCTCCGACCAGCCGAAGATGACCAAGCCGGCGTACAACGAAAGGATGCGCCGCCCGAGTCGCGATCGGGACTCCGCAGGCATGGGCGCAAGCGTAGGGCGTGCCCCGCTCGTGACGGCCGAGGCAGTCGACCATCCGAGCTGGTCGAACACAGCGGCGGGAGGGACTCACACCGCAGGCGAGGTGGCGCGCCTGGGCTGGGCACCGGCTCAGCCGGGCAGCGCGGGTAGGCTCTCGCGTCGTGAGAATCGCGAGGTTTACGACCGGTGATGAGCCTGGGTACGGCGTTGTGGGTGGAGCGGACGGCGACGAGATCATCGCCTCTCTCGTCGGCGACCCGCTCTACAGCGGGATTGAGCTGACTGGTGAGCAGCACTCGCTCGCTGAGGTAAGGCTGTTGGCTCCCGTCATACCCCGGAGCAAGGTCGTGGGGATCGGTCGCAACTTCGCGGCCCACGCCGCGGAGCTCGGCAACGTTGTGCCTTCGGAGCCCTTGGTGTTCCTCAAGCCCAACACGTCAGTGGTCGGCCCCAACGACCCGATCGTCTATCCAGCAGCAAGCTCCGACGTGAACTTCGAAGGCGAGCTGGCGGTCGTCATCGGCCGCATCTGCCGTGATGTGCCCGCTGACAAGGTGGCGGACGTCATCTACGGCTACACGGTCTGCAACGACGTCACCGCGCGCGACCTGCAGGCCAAGGACAACCAATGGGCCCGAGCCAAGGGCTACGACTCCTTCTGCCCGCTGGGCCCGTGGATCGAGACCGAGCTCGATCCGGGCGACTTGATGATCACCACGACCGTCAACGGTGAGGTGAAACAGCACGACAGCACCGCGCTGATGATCCACGACGTTGCTGCCTGCATCGCATACATCTCGTCGTTCGCAACGCTGCTTCCCGGCGATGTGATCGCCACCGGCACACCCGCGGGCGTCGGTCCGATGCAGCCCGGTGACGAGGTGTCCGTCACCGTCGACGGCATCGGAACCCTGACGAACAAGGTGGTTGCTCGTGACTGATGCGCCTGCGCCACCAGTTCGCGTTCGCTTCTGTCCATCCCCGACTGGCAACCCTCATGTGGGGTTGGCCCGGACGGCGCTCTTCAACTGGGCGTTCGTGCGCCACCTCGGCGGCACCTTCGTCTTCCGCATCGAAGACACCGACGCGAGCCGCGACTCCCTGGAGTCCTACGACACGCTGCTCGATGTGATGCGCTGGCTCGGCTTCGACTGGGACGAAGGACCCGAGGTAGGCGGTCCGTTCGGGCCATACCGGCAGTCGGAGAGGTATGACGTCTACGCCGACGTGGCGCGACGCCTACTCGAAGCAGGGCGTGCCTACCACTGCTATTGCTCGCAGCTGGAACTAGAAGAACGCAACGACCAGGCCAGAGCCGCTGGACGCCCACCTGGCTACGACGGACACTGCCGCCAGCTGACCGCTGAGCAAGTCGCTGACTATGAGGTTGGGGGTCGCCGGCCCGTGGTGCGGTTCCGGATGCCTGACTCGACCATCACATTCGATGATCTTGTCCGCGGCGTGATCAGCTTTGGCAGCGAGCACGTACCTGACTATGTCCTCGTCCGCGCCAACGGACACCCGCTCTACACCCTGGTCAACCCCGTCGACGACGCCCTGATGGAGATCACCCACGTCCTACGAGGTGAGGACTTGTTGTCCTCAACGCCACGTCAGCTTGCGCTCTACGACGCGCTCGCCGAGATCGGGGTGGGTAGCGGCCAGGCCCCCCGCTTCGGCCACTTGCCATACGTGATGGGCCAAGGCAACAAGAAGCTGTCAAAGCGCGACCCTGAGTCCAACCTGCTCGCGTACCGCGACCGCGGCTTCCTGCCCGAAGGGCTGCTCAATTATCTGGCACTGCTTGGCTGGTCCATCGCCGAGGATCGTGACATCTTCAGCATGGAAGAAATGGTGGCCGCGTTCACGATCGACCGGGTCAACCCCAACCCCGCACGGTTCGACCTCAAGAAGTGCGAGGCGATCAACGCCACCCATCTACGAGCACTCCCCGCAGCCGAGGTCGCGACCCGTGTCGCGCCTTACCTGCAGAAGGCTGGTCTGCTCGGCGACGAAGTCAGCAGTGACGAGCTGGCCACGCTGAACGCGGTGGCACCGCTCATCTCCGAGCGGATGACCACTCTCGGCGAGGCGGTCGAGATGGTCGGCTTCTTGTTCGTCGTCGACGACGACTTCGCCGTTGACCCAGATGATGCCGCTAAGCTCCTCGACAGTGCCGGTCTCGACGTGATCCGGGTGTCGTATGACGCTCTTACTCCCCTCGAGACGTGGGACACCGTGACCATCGAGGCGGCGTTGCGCACGGCCCTCATCGGGGAGCGTGGCCTCAAGCCTCGTAATGCCTTCGGACCAGTGCGCGTCGCGATCACCGGGCGGCGCATCTCCCCGCCGCTGTTCGAGTCCCTGGAGCTGCTCGGGAAGGAGCGGTCGCTCGCACGACTCGCCGCCGCCGTGGCCGCTTAGCCCATGGGCCTGAACGTGGCGACTCGGCAACCGTTGACGGGGGTGGCGTTCCACCGCACTCTCGAACACAGGGGCGGTGCGTGGTGGCGCCTGGTTGTCAGCGCGGTCCTCGGTGTCATCGGGCTGTTGGCCATGTCGCTGGCGAGTCTGTTCGCTGTCCTTGGAGCTGCCCGAGCTCTCGGCTATGACAATTTCGCGATTGACCTCACAGACGGGGTCAGCGCTGGCGAGCTGTTGGGAGCCAACCTGGGCTTGGCGTTGCTGATTCCCCTCGCGGGTGCTCTGGTTTGGGGGCTCTACGGCGTACGGCCTCGTTGGTTGTCGTCGCACCGGCCGGGAGTGCGGTGGCGATGGCTGGCGTGGGGTGTCGGCATCTCCGTTCTGGTCTGGTCGATCTTCTTGGTGTTGGGCACGGCGGGGGCGTTTCTCGTCCGTTCAGAGCCCGTCGACCTCGGGGTGTGGAGTTTTCTCGCGGTCGTGGTGTTCACGACACCGCTCCAGGCGGCAGGGGAGGAGTACCTGTTTCGAGGGTTGCTGTTGCAGGCGCTCGGCGCGGCCCGGCTGCCGGTCTGGGTCTGCTGCGTCGGCAGTGGCGCCATCTTTGCTGCTGCGCACCTGCAGTTCGACGCTTCTCTCTTTGCCGACAGGCTCCTCTTGGGCACGGTGTTTGCCTGGTTGACGATTCGGACAGGTGGAATCGAGGCGAGCATCGCCATCCATGCGGTGAAGAACGTCGCGGTTCTCATCCCTGCAGGACTGCTCGACGACGTGTCAGCTGCCCTCGACCCGAGCGGTGTCACGTGGCTTCCCGTGCTCGTTGACGTGGTGCTCCTGTCCATCGCCGTACCCTGCATCCTCGCGGCCCATAAGCGCAGCTACCAAGTGCCACCGCGGTCTCGCGCCATCGAGTGAGAACCCCCGAATGCCCCGACCTATTCCACAGGAGGGCCGGGCGGCGCATGGATCGTGCCGAGCCCCTGGCTCCAGGATCCCTCCGACTCGTGGCCGCAGAATCGTTCAGGTGCACGAAAAGCAGGGTGGGAACCGGGGTTCGGGCCGCAGAATCGTTCAGGTGCACGAAACTGCGCCAGGCAACCGAAGTCCTCGGCCGGCACGCGGGTAAGTTGATGCACCCCCAAGGTGTGGGCGTGCGGGAAATCGATGTTGGGATGGCGCGCAGACCCGGGGTCTGAGGCGTTTTGGAGCCACCACGTCGGCTCCGGTATCGTCATCCCTCGGCATTCGACGCGAGTGTCTGCCTTGGGGTATGGGGTAATTGGCAGCCCGACTGGTTCTGGTCCAGTTAGTCTAGGTTCGAGTCCTAGTACCCCAGCGATTAGACCCGGGTCGGCAGCGTCCGATAC
>JACCXO010000025.1 GCA_013696975.1 Nocardioidaceae bacterium
TGCCGGTCAGCATCTTGAAAATCGACAAGTCCTTCATCGATGGCATCGAGCGAAATGCAAGAGCCCGCACCCTCGTGCGTTCGGTCATCGTCATGGCAGAAGCGCTCGACATCGACGTGGTGATCGAAGGGATCGAGCGAGAGTCACAGCTTCACCATCTCACCGCCTTCGCGGGCACCTGCTCAGCTCAGGGCTATCTCTTCGCCAGGCCGATGCCGTATGACGAGATGGTCGCCACGCTGAGCCATGCCACGTCGCAGCAGACCACGCGTGTCGCCGATGGAACAGCTGCCCTGACCTGATTACCCAGCCAGCTCTTCCGGTGTAAGGGGACTGAGTACGCAGAACTCGTTGCCCTCTGGATCTGCCATGACGACCCAGGTCGGCTCTCCTTGACCGATGTCGATGCTGGAGGCACCCAAGCTCGCCAACCGCTGAACCTCGGCGGCTTGGTCAACAGGTCGCAAGTCCAGATGCAACCGGTTCTTGACCGTCTTGCCTTCGGGAACCTTCAGGAAGAGCAGATCAGGTGCGACGCCGTCCTGAGGACTGCCCTCGGCCGGCTCGAGCGCGTACTCGTCATCGCCCTCGTAAGTCAGCCGCCAGCCCAGTGCCTCGCGCCAGAACGCAGCCAACGTCTTGGGGTCCAGGCAGTCGATGTCGAGGCATTGGATGACCAGGCTCATGACCCGCGACGCTACGGCTCCGCTGCCGAACCGACAACCGATTTACGAGTGAGCCGATACGGTTGAGCCGTGACAGCCACCTCCGCTCACGAGCAGGATCGAGCGAAGCAAATCCCTTCTGTGCTTGGGATCATGTCTGAGCTGGTGCGTGCATATGCCACCCGGTCCGAGGTGCGCCAGGTAGCGGTCGTGGCCAATGCTCCGCTGACTCCCAATGCCGATCGCGCCCAACAGATCGATGCGAGCGAGCTCGTCTTACGATGTAACAGCTTCATCCTTGACCAACCAGACAAGCCAGCTCAACAGGGCAGCCGGGTCGATGTCGTCGTGTTCAACCGGGGTTTACGAGCGACTCCCTTCTCCTTCGTGGACTACCGTGACCGCCTCTACCTGATGGTCGAACCGGGCCGGTTGCACTGGGAGCCAGACATGCGCCCCGGCTGGTGGCCGGCTGATCTCGGGCTGATGCCCGTGCCCAACCGCGAGATCACCTTGGCCCTGTCGGACGCTTTGGGTCTCCCGTCGAGAGACGAGGCGGTGTGGGCAACGACCGGGCTGATGGCCGCCTGGATCGCCGCCGTGCTGTTTCCCTCAGCTGAGCTGCTGCTCTCGGGGTTCTCTATGCTCGACCAGCCCGAGCAGAAAGTCTGGCGCCACGCCTGGGGCGACACGTGCATCGTCGGGCCAGAGCACCGCCTCGCCGCCGAGGGGCGCTTACTGAGGTCGTGGATCGATATCGGCCGCGCTCGTGTGTTGCCGTGACCCTCTCCAGCCTCGGGAGTCTAGGCCGAACCGGTGACCTCCCTCCAACCAACGAAAGAGCCGCCATGTCGCCACTTCGCCCCTCCACGGTTCCCGTCGCCAAGACTGTGGTGAGCCGCATCGACAAGGCCATCCGGTGGCGTGTCGATGAGCAGATCGGTCCGCGCGTCGCAGAGATCCATCATCGCCTAGCAGCGTTGGAGCGGCGGCTCGACGTGTTCGGCGAACGCCTCGACAAGATCGGCCACGACAATTTCTGGACAGCCGAAGACATCCGCCGGGTCGCGCCGCAGGTGGCCGCCCTCGACGCCCGGCTCGAGGACCTGCGCCAGAGTTCCCAGCCGGTGACGGGCTCACCGCAGGAGCTCGACGAGGCACGCAACATCCTCGACGAGGTGCGCCGCGAACACGAACGGGTCAGAGTTCGTCTGACGGCCGTCGCCTGGTATGAGGACCGGCTGCGCAAGCTCGAAGATCAGCTGTCATCTCAGACGCCACAGCGTTGACCGGCTGCCGTCGAGACGGAACTTCCGTTCATGTGAACGATTCTTCGGCCGCACCCAGTGGATTCAGTCGTACTTCCGTGCGCGTGAACGAATATGTCGGCGCGTAGGGGGAGGGGCAAGGTCAGCTCGTTTGGAAGAAGTCGCGCACCGCAGCGATGACCCGGTCCACATCGTCGTCACTCATGCCGGGGAACAGCGGCAGGGAAAGCTGCTGCGTGTAGAACTCTTCCGCATGAGGGCACATACCTCGGCGGTAGCCCAGATCCGCGTAGGCAGGATGCCAGTGCACCGGAACGTAGTGGACCTGCACCAAGATGCCCTCGGCGCGCGAGGCGTCGTACAGCTGTCGGCGACGTCCGTCGAGCACGCGCAGTGGGTAGAGGTGCCACATCGGGTCGGCTCCTTCGCGGCACGGCGGTGTCGCGACCTCCGGGATTGAGGCGAAGGCGCTGTTGTATGCCGCCACGATCTGCTTGCGTCGCTGCTTGAACCGGTCGAGTTTGCGGAGCTGCGCGACACCGAGGGCACAGAGCACATCGGGCAGCCGGTAGTTGAGACCCAGCTCGTGAACCTCTTGGTGCCAGCCGCCTTCGTCCGGCGTGCGCTGCAGGGACTGGTCCCGCACGAGCCCGTGGTTGCGAAACTGACGGGCCCGCTCGATCAGCAACGGGTTTGGCGAGGCCACCGCGCCGCCCTCCGCCGTCGTGAAGTTCTTGGTGGGATAGAAGGAGAAGGTCGTCAGATCAGCGAGGGATCCGACCGGCCGCCCTCGCCAGGTGCTTCCCACCGAGTGGGCCGCGTCCTCGACGAAGAGCGCATCGTGTGCGTGTGCCAGCTCACGCAAGGCATCCGCCTCGACCGGGTGCCCGGCATAGTCGATCCCTGTGATGGCAGCCGTCCGCTTTGACACCACTGCCTCGACAGCCCCCACGTCGAGGTTGGCCGTGTCGGCTTCGACATCAGCGAAGACGATGTCTGCGCCCAGCAAACTGGCGGTCGCCGCTGTTGCCACGAAGGTCATCGGTGAGGTCACCACCTGGCTACCCTTGCCGATGCCCGCGGCTGCGTATGCCGTGTGAAGCGCGGCGGTTCCCGACGTCACCACAACTGTGGGAGCACCCGCCCAGCCACCGAGTTCGGCTTCGAACCGCTCGACCGCCGGCCCCGTCGTCAACCAGTCACTCCGCAGGACCTCGACGACGGCCTGGATGTCGTCCTCGTCGATCGACTGGCGGCCATAGGGGAGCTGCTCAGGCGAAGCGTTCGACAAGGTCGCGCAGCTCCTCGCGGTCGAGCCACAGGTCGTTGCTGTCGGAGCGGTAGGCGAAACCGTCGGGCACTGGCTCCCCACCTTCGGGTGGCTCGAAGCCCCACCCGGCGAGATAGGGCATCACGACATACCGGTCGGGCAGCTTCACGGTGCGACGCGAGTCGTCGGCGGCGATCATCTCCTCGTGCAGTTTCTCACCAGCGCGAATCCCAACCTCGTGGACCGGCGAGTGAGGGGCGAGCGCGTCAGCGAGGTCGGTGATGCGCATGCTGGGGATGCGTGGCACATAGAGCTCGCCGCCGTGCATCTGGTCGAAGGAGTCGACCACGAACTCCACGGCTTGGGGCAGCGTGATCCAGAATCGGGTCATCCGCTTGTCGGTGATGGGCAATGACGCACCGGCGAGACCGAGCGTCTTGAACAGCGGGATCACCGAGCCACGGGAGCCCATGACGTTTCCGTACCGGACGACGGCGAAGCGGCTCTCGTACCCGGCGGCGTAGTGGTTGGCCGCGATGAAGATGCGGTCCGCGCACAACTTGGTCGCGCCATAGAGGTTGATCGGGCTGGAGGCCTTGTCTGTCGACAGGGCGACGACCTTCTTGACGCCGCTGTCGATCGCTGCCTCGACGACGTTCTGTGAGCCGATCACATTGGTCTGGACGTATTCGAAGGGGTTGTACTCCGCTGTGTCGACCTGCTTGAGGGCTGCGGCGTGGATGACGTAGTCGACGCCGTGCATGGCCCGTTCGAGGCGGTGCCGGTCTCGGACGTCCCCGATGAACCAGCGCAGGCGGGGATCGTCGTCGAAGAGTCGCCTGACCTCGTACTGCTTCAGCTCGTCACGGCTGAGGATCACCAACCGACGCGGATCCAGGTTGTTGAGCGCGTAGTCCACGAAAGCCTTACCGAACGAGCCGGTGCCCCCAGTGACAAGGATCGAGGCTCCGGTGAGGATCGACATACGTGCAGCTCCGCCCAGTTTTCGGCTGTGTCGTGAGTGGTGAGACAGAATGATACGGACGCCGCAGCGAATTCGTGGCGCATGCACTGCCGACTTCAGGAGGATGAGTTGCGCGTCATCGCTGTCGTGCAGGCGCGGATGGGCTCCTCGCGTCTGCCGGGCAAGGTGTTGCGTGATCTCGGCGGGCTGCCGGTCCTCGGCTGGGTGGTGCGCGCTCTGGACGAGTGTCGCCATGTCGACGAGACGGCGGTGGCGACCTCGCTCGACCCCAGGGACGACGAGATCCAGCGGTATGCCGCCGAAGTCGGGGTCTCTTGCGTGCGCGGTCCCGAGGACGATGTGCTGGCGCGGTTCTCTCTCGCGCTCAACGAGCATCCTGCCGACGCGGTCGTGCGCATCACCGCTGACTGCCCGCTGGTTGACCCTGCGTTGGTCGACCTGGTGGTGGCCGCCTGGCGAGCCGATCCCTCCTGGGACTACGTCGCCACCACACTGGTTCGGACCCTGCCCCGAGGTCTGGATGTCGAGCTCGTGTCCGCGGGTGCCTTGCGTGACCTCGACAGGGTCGCACAAGGGGTTCACCGCCAGCACGTCACGAGCCTGCTCTACACCGAGCCCGCGGGACGACGGTTGCTCGGCTTGTCGATCTCTCCCGACGCCTCCGACCTGCGCGTCACGCTGGACACCTCCGCTGACTGGGAGGCGCTCACCGCTCTGGTGACCGGCCTTGGAAACCGGGTGGTGGGATGGGAGGAGACTGTGGCCTTTCTCCGCGCGCACCCCGAGATTGCGGCGATCAACAGCGCGGTGCAGCAGAAACTGATCGATGCCGGTTAGGGGTTGATGCGTGTGGCGGCGGCGCAGAATCGCCTGAACTCCCAAGCACACTTGCTGATCCGAGCCGACGCGGGCAGCCGGCGCGGTGCAGGGCATGTCATGCGTTGCTTGGCGGTCGCTGAGGCCGCGCGCGAGCAAGGCTGGCGGGTCACCATGTCGACGCACCTCAGTGCCGTGGGCTGGGTCCGGCCGTGGATCGAGTCGCTCGGTGTGGAGACGGTCGAGACCGCTGACACGGTGGAGTCCCTCGTCGAGTTGGGCGGCTCGACGCGGGCCGACGCCGTACTCCTTGATCACTATGGTTTCGGTGACCACCCCGACCTCCTCCCGGCCATCGAGGGCATCGGGGCGGGGTTGGCGAACTTCGAGGATGGCGAGTTCGGTCGTCGAGCGGCGCACCTGTCGATCGACTACTCCCTCGGGGCGGAGTCACTGCGGCGTCCCGACGACGGCTCCACTTACTGCCTGCGGGGTATCCGCTTTGCGCCGATCCGTGCGGAGATCAGAACGGGACGGTCGGCGCGTCCTGAACCGTGCGACGAGCCGCTGTCCGGACGACCTGTCGTTGCGGTACTCATGGGGGGAACGGACGCCCAAGGGCTCACGGCAACAGTCGAGGCGTTGATTGCACAGGCCGGAGGGCGCGCCCAACCGCTCGACGGCGGTCTGAGTCTGGTCAGCCAGCTGCAGCATGCCGACGCCGTCATCAGCGCCGCCGGGGTCTCTGCCTACGAGCTCGCGTGTCTCGGCATACCCACGGCGTTGCTGCAGGTGGCCGAGAACCAGGGCGCCAACTATCGCGCGTTGGTGACGGCTGGAGCCGGTGCAGGGCTGGGTGCGACGGCTGAGCTGCGTGCCCAACCGGCTCTCGTCGCGAACCGGCTGCGCGCCTGGTTGTCGGACCCGGAACTCCTGGCGGCAACCGCGAGAGTCGGCCGACAACTGGTGGACGGCCGGGGAGCATCCCGCATCGTAGCCGCACTTGCCGCGACAAGTGAGAGCCTCAGCCGGCCGTAGGCGACTTCCGTTCGGACCAGTCGTGAGGCTTAGGCTGGCATCGGCGGTGACTCGGCCGAGGAACCTGTCAGAAAGGGGCGCAAGATGAGCGCGCACAGCTATGGACAACGGGAGTTCGAGATCGCGGGGCGGCAGGTCGGACCAGGCCACCCGGCATACGTCATCGCAGAGGCCGGCAGCAACCACAACCGGGACCTGGACACCGCCAAGCGCCTGATCGAGGTGGCCGCCGAGTCGGGTGCCGACGCGGTGAAGTTCCAGACCTACACCGCTGAAGGCCTCTACAGCCGGCACACGCCCACGATGTCCTATCTCGAGGACTCCGCCCTGCTCAAGGACAAGGAGTCGGTGTGGGAGCTGATCAAGCGGGTCGAGATCCCCTGGGAGTGGCACCGGGATCTCGCTGATCACGCCAAGAAGCACGATCTCGACTTCCTCAGCACCCCATTTCAAGAGGAGGCGGTCGACCTGCTCCAGTCGCTCGACGTGCCGGCCTACAAGATCGCGTCCTACGAGGTGAACCATCTCCCGCTGATCGAGAAATGCGCAGCCACCGGCCGACCGCTGTTGATCTCGACGGGGATGGCGAGCCTCGGCGACATCGAGCGAGCCCTCGACACCGCCAACGCCGCCGGTGCTCACCAGATCGCCATCTTGCATTGCGCGATCAACTATCCCCCGCGCTTCGCGGACCTCAATCTCAAGGCGATCACCACGCTGGCTTCGGCATTCGGCGTCCCCATCGGGTGGAGCGACCACACCATGGGCCACACCGCTGACGTCGTCGCTGTGTCCTTGGGTGCGAGCGTCGTCGAGAAGCACTTCACCTTGAGTCGCGACCAGGACGGGCCTGACCATGCCTTCGCGCTGGAGCCCAGCGAGCTGTCGGCGATGGTGAGCGCGATCCGCGAGGCGGAGGCGGCGCTCGGCGTCTCGGTGAAACGGGTCACGGAGGCCGAGAGCGAGATGTACGCACTCGGTCGGCGCAGTCTGGTCGCCGCCCGAGAGATCGCAGGCGGAGCTGAGCTGCAGCGCGCCGACATCGCCGTCAAGCGGCCAGGCACCGGCATCCCCGTGCCCGAGCTGAAGCTGATCCTCGGCCGTCGGGCCAAACACCTGATCGAGGCTGACCAGGTGCTGACATGGGCAGATCTTGGGTGAGGCCTCCTCGCTGCGCGCGGCCACCCTCGACGATGCAGAACTCCTGCTGGCCTGGCGAAACGACGACGCGACGCGGCGCAGCTCTCGCAGCCAGGAACCGCTTGAGTATGACGCGCACCTGGCGTGGTTGTCCGACGCGATACGAGACCCCCGGCGCCTGTTGCGGGTGGTGGTGGCCGACGGTTCACCTGTCGCCTCAGTGCGCTTCGACCTGCTGCCTGATCGCGATGACAGCGCCGAGGTGAGCATCGTGGTGGCCCCCGCGGCACGCGGCCAGGGCTACGGCGGCGTCGCGCTGGCAGCGGGTCATCTGCTAGTCGGTGAGACCTGGCCAGCGGTACGTGAGGTGCTGGCCGTCGTACATCAGGGCAACGAGCCCTCGCGTCGTCTCTTTGAGCAGGCGGGTTATGTCCTGCTCGCCGGGCCTGACGAGGACGGCTGGCTGAGCTGTCTGCGATCCCTGTCCGCCGCCGACGTGTGAGGCAGACCTCCCAGCGGTATGACGGTCGGGCCGCCACCCTGGCTACTCTTGTCTGCAGGTGCTCCATCGTGGCGCACGCTCGCGAAGCAACCAGGTCTCACCACCGTGAGGCGCCGTGAGAGGCGAGGCGATGACAGCTGACGGAGCAAACGGCGCGGCCGGGGCCAAGCCCAGCGTCGGCGTCATCGGCGCCGGTCGGGTCGGCGCCGTGCTGGCGGCCGCACTCACCGCTGCCGGGTATCCGCTTGCCGCTGTGGCTGGCGAGTCCAACGCTTCTCGAACTCGCATCGAGACGTTGCTGCCCGGGGCCCGAATCGACAAGCCCACGGCTGTCTCCAAGGCAGCTGACCTGCTGCTCCTGACCGTTCTTGACGACGCCCTCGACAACGTCGTGCGCATGTTGGTGGCATCGGGTGCAATCCGATCCGGCCAGATCATCGTGCACACCAGTGGGCGGCACGGTCTAGGGGTTCTCTCGCCGGCCATCGACATCGGTGCGGTCGGCATCGCTCTGCATCCGGCGATGACTTTCACCGGCACCGACCTGGATCTGGAGCGGTTGCCGGACTGCACCTATGGGGTGACCTGCGAGCCGGTCGACCAGGCGCTCGCTGAGGTGCTCGTGGCCGACCTGGGCGGGCGACTGATTGGGGTGTCCGAAGCCAATCGAGAGCTCTATCACGCTGCCCTGGCCCATGGATCCAACCATCTGGTGACGTTGGTGTCGCAGGCGATGGATCTGCTGCGCAGTGCGGGAACGGACGATCCCGCTCTCACGCTGCGCCCTCTGCTGTCAGCGGCCCTCGACAACGCTCTTGCTTTCGGGGATGCGGCGCTGACGGGCCCCGTGGTGCGCGGGGACCTCGAGACGGTGCTTGCCCACTTGCGCAGCCTGGCGGCTGAGTCGCCTGCCACCGTGGAGTCGTATGTCGTCATGGCGCGCGCCACCGCCAGCCACGCCGTCGACGCCGGCCGGCTCGAGCCACGGCGCGCCGCAGCCCTGCTGGAGGCGCTCAACGACGCGCTCGCTGGAATGCGTGCGTGACGACGTCCGATCCTGATCCTGGGGCGGCTGTCACGGTGGCCAGTACCCGCGCTGAGCTGCGCAAGGCACTCACCGAGTCGGGGGCTGGGCGAGGCGCGCGGGTCGCTCTCGTTCCCACCATGGGCGCTTTGCACCGTGGCCATGCTGCCCTCTTCGACGAGGCACGGAGCCGAGCGCAGTTGTTGGTCGCCTCTGTCTTCGTCAACCCTCTGCAGTTCGGGGCGGGCGAGGATCTTTCGAGATACCCGCGAACGCTGGACGCGGATCTGACCTTGTGCGGTCAGCACGGCGTCGATGTGGTGTTCGCGCCCTCCCGAGACGTCGTCTATCCGGTTTGGCCGCCGGCTGTCATGGTCGATCCCGGCCGGCTCGGCGCAGTCCTCGAAGGCGCGAGCCGTCCCGGGCACTTTCGCGGCGTGCTGACCGTAGTGACGAAGCTGTTCGGGCTGGTGGCGCCCGACGTGGCTGTCTTCGGCCGCAAGGACTATCAGCAGCTGGTGCTGATCGATCAGCTCGTCGCGGATCTGTTTATGCCGGTCGAGGTGGTCGGTGCCGAAACGGTTCGGGAGCCGGACGGCCTGGCGCTCAGCTCCCGGAACCGCTATCTGTCTGCCGCCGAGCGGGTCTCGGCACTCGCGCTCAGCCGCGCTCTCCTGGCCGGGCAGGCGGCAGGGCCAAGCGGTCCGAACGGCGTACTCGCGGCGGCTGAGGCTGTGTTGGCCTCAGAACCGGGAGTGGTGGTGAGCTATCTCAGCTTGCGCGGAACCGACCTCAGGGATGCGCCCTCCTCAGGCGAGGCACGGCTCCTCATCGCCGCCAAGGTGGGCACCGTACGCCTGATCGACAATCTCGCGGTGCAGCTGTGCTGAGCGGCCTGACGCGGGGCAGCCATCTGGTGGCGCGGCGCGGAGGAAACGACGTGGAGCGGCCCGACCACCATCCCGTAACCTCTCGGTCATGGCTGCTTCCCCGCCCCCAGAGCCGTCTGACCCGCAGCTCGATGAGCTGCCGGAGCAGATGCGGGTCCGGCGCGACAAACGCGTCCGACTGATGGAACGGGGCATGTCGCCATACCCGTTGAACGTGCTGCGTACGCACACCATCAAAGAGATCACCAGCAGCTATGACGCGGCTCAGCTGGGTCTCGACCACAAGACCGGAAACAAGGCCGCCGTAGCCGGGCGGATCATATTCTTGCGAAACACCGGCAAACTCTGCTTCGTTCGGCTCCGAGAGGGTGACGGCAGTGAAGTGCAGGTAATGCTTTCGGTGGCAGAACTGGGTACTGAGTCGTTGAGCGATTTCAAGGCACTCGTCGACATCGGCGACCATCTCGCCGTGCAGGGCGAGATAGTCACCAGTCGACGAGGTGAGCTGTCCATTCAAGCCAAGCAATGGCAGATTGCGGCGAAGGCCCTTCGCCCGCTGCCAAACGAGCATCGGCCACTCAGTGACGAGGCGCGCGTTCGCATGAGATACGTCGACATGATCGTGCGGGCTGAATCCCGAGCGATCGTCCGCGAAAAAGCCACCGTGCTGCGGTCACTGCGCTCAACGCTTGATTCGCGAGGTTTCATCGAGGTGGAGACGCCCGTCCTCCAGCAGACCAACGGTGGCGCGGCTGCACGTCCATTCAAGACGCATCTCAATGCCTTCGACCAGCCGATGCTCCTGCGCATCGCCCTCGAGCTTGACCTCAAACGCGCTCTCGTCGGCGGGGTCGACCGCGTTTATGAGATCGGGCGCACGTTTCGCAATGAGGGCATTGATTCAACCCACGCGGCTGAGTTCTCGATGCTCGAAGCCTACGAGGCCTACGGCGACTACAACACCATGGCGGAGCTGACGAGATCGCTGGTCACCGACGCAGCTCGTGCGATCGACCGCACCCGAGTGTGCGGACGAGACGGGAGCGAGATCGACATCGAAGGCGAGTGGAGACATGCCACCCTGCTCGGGCTGGTGTCTGAAGCAGTATCCGAGGAGGTGACCCTCGACACGCCGATCCAGACGCTCCGGGCACACGCCGGCAAGCACAATGTGGACTATCAAAGCGGCTGGGGGGTTGGAGAAATCGTGCTGGAACTTTACGAGAAACTGGTCGAGCACACTCTGATAGCTCCGACGTTTGTTAAGGACTACCCCGAGTCTGTCCGTCCGCTTGCAAAGCCTCACCGCTCTGAGCCGAGGCTGGTCGAGGCTTTTGACATAGTCATAAACGGGGTCGAGCTCGGAGCTGCCTACTCGGAATTGAATGACCCCGTGATTCAGCGTGAACGCCTCACCGAGCAATCTTTACTCGCGGCGCGGGGAGATCCTGAGGCGATGGATCTCGACGAGACCTTCTTGCGCGCACTCGAGTTTGGCATGCCACCCGCCGGGGGAGTGGGCATTGGCGTTGATCGCCTGATCATGCTGCTTGCGGGGGTCGGCATTCGAGAGACAATTTTGTTTCCCCTCCTTCGACCCGAATAGTATGTGGTGTACAGAGCTGACCACTAGGATCGACTCTGCACATCTGACTATTTATGGGAGGGCCGCAACTATGGCGCAACGTGTTCACATTGTTCTCGAAGATGACCTCGACGGCGGCAACGCCGATGAAACCGTCAAATTCGGGCTCGACGGGGCAAATTACGAAATCGATCTGTCCGCAAACAACGCTGCGTCTCTGCGTGATGCCTTTGCGCAGTATGTCGCGTCGGCTCGTCGGGCCAGCGGCAACAAGGGCGGTCGCAGGTCGGCGCGAGGTCGCTCGGCTGGCGATGACGCAAGCAACGCTTCACAGATGCGCGAATGGGCGCGTGAGCACGGCTACACCGTCTCCGACCGAGGGCGCGTCTCAGCCGACATCAAGGCGGCTTACGACGCCGCTCACTGACCTGAGATAGCTTCCGTCGCGATTGTGCAGGTGCGTACGGGAACAACTCCCCCGAACGCAAGGTTGGACTCTTGGCGAGATCAGCGCATGCCAGCCCTGCGGTCGGATCCCCCGACTAGCATGGAGAGCGAGTGCACTAGCGAGGAGCGATAGGGATCATGTTCGAGAGGTTCACCGACCGCGCACGTCGTGTTGTCGTCCTGGCACAAGAAGAAGCCAGGATGCTCAGCCACAACTACATCGGCACCGAGCACATCCTGCTCGGCCTCATTCACGAGGGCGAGGGTGTGGCGGCCAAGGCCCTGGAGAGCCTCAACATCTCGCTCGAGGCCGTCCGGGCGCAGGTCGAAGAGATCATCGGTCAGGGGCAGCAGGCCCCGAGTGGGCACATCCCCTTCACCCCTCGTGCCAAGAAGGTACTGGAACTGAGCTTGCGCGAGGCGCTTCAGCTCGGTCACAACTACATCGGCACCGAGCACATCCTGCTCGGTCTCATCCGTGAGGGTGAGGGTGTGGCTGCCCAGGTGTTGGTCAAACTGGGCGCTGACCTCAACCGGGTTCGCCAACAGGTCATCCAGCTGCTCAGCGGCTACCAGGGCAAGGAGACCGCGACCGCCGGTGCCCCGACCGAGGGCGCACCATCGTCGTCTCTCGTCCTCGACCAGTTCGGGCGCAATCTGACCCAGGCTGCCCGCGAGGGCAAACTCGACCCGGTCATCGGCCGGGGCAAAGAGATCGAGCGCGTCATGCAGATTCTGTCGCGCCGCACCAAGAACAACCCGGTTCTGATCGGCGAACCGGGCGTCGGGAAGACCACCATTGTGGAGGGGCTCGCCCAAGACATCGTCAAGGGCGATGTGCCTGAGACGCTCAAAGACAAGCAGATCTACACCCTTGACCTGGGCGCACTCGTCGCGGGCTCTCGCTACCGGGGAGACTTCGAGGAACGCCTGAAGAAGGTACTCAAGGAGATCCGTACCCGGGGCGACATCGTGCTCTTCATCGATGAGATCCACACCTTGGTGGGCGCCGGCGCGGCTGAGGGGGCGATCGACGCGGCGAGCATCCTCAAGCCGATGCTTGCCCGCGGCGAGCTGCAGACCATCGGCGCCACGACTCTTGACGAGTACCGCAAGCATCTGGAGAAGGACGCGGCACTCGAACGGCGTTTCCAGCCGATTCAGGTGGCGGAGCCATCTATCGCTCACACCATCGAGATGCTCAAGGGTCTCCGCGACCGCTATGAGGCGCACCACCGCGTCACCATCACCGACGAGGCACTGGTGTCGGCGGCAACCCTGGCGGCCCGCTACGTCTCCGACCGGTTCCTGCCGGACAAGGCCATCGACCTCATCGACGAGGCCGGTTCGCGACTGCGCATCCGTCGTATGACGGCTCCACCGGACCTGCGAGAGTTCGACGAGAAGATCGCAGCTGTCCGCCTGAAGAAGGAGAGCGCGATCGACGCGCAGGACTTCGAGGTCGCGGCCTCGTTGCGCGATGAGGAGAAGAAGTTGACGCTCGCCAAGGCTGAGCGCGAGAAGCAGTGGAAGGCCGGCGACATGGATGTCGTCGCCGAGGTCGACGAGGAGCTCATCGCCGAGGTGTTGGCCACAGCGACCGGTATCCCGATCGTCAAGCTCAGCGAAGCCGAGTCCACGCGTCTGCTCAAGATGGAAGACGAGCTGCACAAGCGCGTCATCGGTCAAGACGAGGCGATCCGGGCATTGTCTCGGGCCATCCGCCGAACCCGCGCCGGCCTCAAGGACCCCAAGCGCCCTGGCGGGTCGTTCATCTTCGCCGGACCGTCGGGCGTCGGGAAGACCTGGCTGTCGAAGACCTTGGCTGAGTTCCTGTTCGGTGACGAGGATGCCCTCATCCAGCTCGACATGAGTGAGTTCTCGGAGAGACACACGATCTCCCGCCTTTTCGGCTCCCCTCCGGGCTACGTCGGCTACGACGAGGGTGGGCAACTCACCGAGAAGGTGCGCCGCAAGCCGTTCTCCGTCGTGCTCTTCGACGAGGTCGAGAAGGCACACCCCGACATCTTCAACTCGCTGTTACAGATTCTCGAGGAGGGTCGCCTGACCGATTCACAGGGCCGGGTTATCGACTTCAAGAACACCGTCATCATAATGACCACCAACCTTGGCACGCGAGACATCGCCAAGGGCGTCAACCTCGGCTTCCAGCAGGCCAGTGATGTGGCCGGTTCCTACGACAAGATGAAGGCGAAGGTGACCGAGGAGCTCAAGCAGCACTTCCGACCGGAGTTCCTCAATCGCGTCGACGAGATCATCGTGTTCCCGCCACTTACACGCGACGAGATCATCTTGATGGTCGACTTCATGATCGACGCGGTCGAGATTCGGATGCGCGACAGGGACATGGGTCTCGAGCTCACCCAGGCCGCCAAGGAGCTGCTGGCCAAGCGTGGCTTCGACCCAGTGCTCGGCGCACGTCCGTTGCGACGCACCGTCCAGCGTGACATCGAGGACATCCTGGCCGAGAAGATGCTGTACGGCGAGGTCGGCCCAGGTCAGATCGTGCTGGTCGACGTGGAGGGTGAGGGCGCCAACGCGCAGTTCACCTTCTCCGGCACCCCCAAGGCTGAGCTACCTGACGCTCCTCCTGTGGTGGAGGCTTTGCCGCCCAGCTGACTCAAGGCAGCGCCAACGCGCCCTCGTCTGCTCGCACGACCAATCCGTCGGCGAGAAGTGTGGCGAGGGCGCGTTCGCGTTGAACGACATCAGCCCACGTGGCCTCGATGACGGCGACAGTCACCGGCTCGTCGCTGTCGCGAAGCACCGACAAGATGCGCCCACGACATTGACGGTCCGTGCCGGCATAGGCCTGACCACGTCGTGGCGGACCGTCATACTCCGGATAACCGGCGAAGCGCCAAGCACACTGCGTTGAGACAGGGCACCTGCCACAGTGAGGAGCAGACGAGGTGCAGATCACCGCTCCAAGCTCCATCACGGCGGCACTCCACCTCGCGGAGACGTCGGGATCGTCAGGCAGGAGCGCGCGCGCCTGGTCCCGCTCCACCTTGATGAGACTGGCTGGTGGGTACTGATGGCCGGCGAAGAGGCGGCCCAGCACCCGGCGCACGTTGATGTCGAGCACGACGGCGCGCTGATGGTAGGCGAAGGCTGAGACCGCGGCGGCGGTGTACTCACCGACGCCGGGCAGCGCCCGGAGCTCGACCAACTCGGAGGGCACGGCTCCGTCGTGTCGCTGCTCGATGACCACCGCTGCTTGATGCAGGCGGAGCGCGCGTCGCGGATAGCCAAGGCGTCCCCACATCCGGACGGCCTGTCCCGGTCTTTCGCTGGCTAGCGACGCAGGATCGGGCCAGCGGTGAATCCAGGCATCGTAGACGGGGAGCACCCTTCGTACGGGCGTCTGCTGCAGCATGACCTCGCTGACGAGCACGGCCCACCCTCCAACGTGGGGTCGGCGCCATGGGAGGTCTCTGCCGTGACCGTCATACCAGTCGAGAATAGGCTGTTGGGCAGGGGAGCTGGGCATGTCGTGGCGATGATGCCACAGATGCGGAGGCGGCCCGGTTAGCGTTGGCCCATGAGCAGTGTCGTCCGGCCGTCAGGGCCGCTGCCGTCAGGCGTCTACTGGGTACGTCGGCTTGTTCTGGTGCTCGTGCTGGTCGCCGTCGTCGCGCTGGTGTGGTGGTACGTGCCGCGGCCTGGTAGCGACGATGGCGGCTCTCCAAGCAGCGCGGGGTCGGCACGTTCGCAGTCCCAGGACACCGAACCCACACAGACTTTCTCAGCGTCCCCTGACACTCCCCCGGAGTCAGACGGGAAAGGCAGGTCACAGCCTGCACGCGACGTCCCCGAACGGCCTAAGCCGGACAAGAAACGCCTCGCCCAGCCGACCGGCGAGTGCGAGCCCGCAGAAGTTGGCATCGAAGTTGTCGTGGACAACGCAGAAGCGGGTGAGGGGACGTCGGCTCGTCTGCGGTTGATCAGTGAAGTAGAGCCGGCATGCACGTTGGCCATCACCCCCGACTCGCTGGCACTAAGGGTGACGTCAGGCTCTGACACCGTGTGGACGAGCCAGGAGTGTCCCGACTCCGTCCTGTCACGGCAGCTGGTCGTCCGCGAAGGTCGGTCGACTGCGTATACGTTCGACTGGGACGGCAAGCGGTCGGTGGTCAGCTGCCAAGGCCCGGGCGAGGTCGCCGCAGCGGGTGGGTACTGGTTTGAGGCAGCGCTGGTCGGCGCTGACGTCGAGAAGGCCTACTTCGAAGTCGCCTGATGGCCAATGCGCAGACGCTGCATGCCTGGTGTCAGACGTAACGCTCGAGGATGCTCGACTCCGCCAGTCGAGAGAGCCCCTCCCTGACCGACCGGGCACGCATTTCGCCGACGCCTTCGACAGCCTGGAGATCGTCGATGCTGGCGGCCAACAGCTTCTGCAGGGTGCCGAAATGCTCGACGAGGCGTTCGACCACTGAAGCCGGGAGCCGTGGCACCTTCGCAAGCAGACGATAGCCGCGTGGACTCACCGCACTGTCAAGATTGTCACTGCCGCCCAGTCCCAGCGGCTTTGCAACGGAGGCAACGTCAAGCAGGTCGCCCGCAGACAAGACGTCGATTTCGGCGAGGACCGACTCAGCGGTGCGTGACCGTCGACCGGTCGGTAGATAATCGCGCACCACGAGCTCGCGTTCATAGTCGACGCCTGCCACCAGCTCGTCGAGCTGGAGGGCCAGCAGCCGACCGTCGATGCCGAGCACGAGCACGTAGTCTTCTATCTCTTTGGCGATGCGCAACACCATCTCGAGGCGCTGAGCCACCGCCGCGACGTCGCGGACTGTAACGAGGTCCTCGATCTCGAGCGCGGACAGCGTGCCGGACACCTCGTCCAGTCGCATCTTGTAACGCTCGAGCGTGGCGAGTGCCTGGTTGGCGTGGGACAAGATCGCGCCGGTGTTCTCCAGCACGTAGCGGGTCTCTCCGACGTACAGCGCGATGATGTGCATGGACTGTGAAACGGAGACGACGGGGAAGCCGGTCTGTCGTGCGACCCGGTCGGCGGTGCGGTGCCGAGTGCCGGTCTCCTGGGTGATGATGGAGTAGTCGGGCATCAGGTGCACTCCGGCGCGGATGATCCGCGTGACCGCCTCGTCGCAGACGATGGCGCCATCCATCTTCGCCAGCTCACGCATCCCCGCGGCGCTGAACTCGACGTCCAGCTCGAAGCCGCCGGTGGAGATGGCGTCGACGACCTTGTCGTTGCCGAGCACGATGAGTGCTCCGGTGCGGCCGCGCAGGATGCGCTCAAGTCCCTCACGCAGGTCAGTGCCAGGGGCCACTGCCGCCAAAGTCGCGCGCAAGCTCTCATCTGCAGACTGCTTGTCGCCGCTCGCCACTTGTGCCCCTCGGTTGGCCCTGAATTCGCCTGCTCAGTCTAGAGCCAGATCGCAGCCAAGTCCGCCATCGGCGCAGGTCACGGCCGCCAGCTCAACCCACGACGTGCAGCTCTGGGGCCATCGGAAGGGGCGGGCGGTCGACCAGCTCGAGCACACGGAGGGCGGAGTAGAGATCGCGGCACTCGATCACGGTGAGGCCATCGACCGCAGGAAGTGGAGCGGACGAACATCCATGAGATGCGGGTACGACGGCGTTCGTGAAACCAAGCCGGGCGGCTTCGGTGAGCCGTTGGGCAAGACTCGGGACGGCGCGGAGCTCGCCGGCCAGTCCCACCTCGGCAATCGCCACCATGCCCAGCGGGAGTGCGACGTTGACTGCCGCACTGGCCACCGAGATGGCGATGGCGAGGTCGGCTGCCGGACCACGCAGCGATGCGCCACCGACCGTGGCGGCGTAGACGTCGGTCGGCCCCCGCATGATGCCAACTCGACTCTGCAGGACAGCGAGGAGCATGGCCAGGCGCGAGGAGTCGAGCCCGCTGACCGCGCGGCGTGGTTGTGACGTCGAGGACGGCGTCACCAGTGACTGCACCTCCGCCAACAAGGGCCGGCGCCCCTCCAGCGTGACCGTGACGCAGGTGCCGGAGATGGGCGCCGTGTGTTGCGAGACGAAGAGGCCGGTGGGGTCGCTGACCTCGACTATGCCGTCATCGCCGAGATCGAAGCACCCGATCTCGTCGACGGGGCCGAATCGATTCTTGACGGCTCGTAGCACGCGAAGGCGCGAGTTACGCTCACCTTCGAACTGGAGCACGACGTCGACTATGTGCTCGAGTGCCCGCGGTCCAGCGATCGTGCCGTCCTTGGTGACGTGGCCGACGAGGAGAGTGGGGAGGTGCCGCTCTTTGGCCACGCGGACCAACGCGGCCGTCACCGCTCGCACCTGGGTGACGCCACCGGCTGGACCGTCGATGTCGGGATTGGCGAGCGTCTGGATGGAGTCGATGATGAGCAAGCCGGGCTCCACCGCCTGGATGTGGGACAACACCGCAGACAGCTCCGTCTCGGCGGCAAGATAAAGCCTGTCCTCGAGCGCTCCGGTGCGCTCTGCGCGAAGCCTGACCTGCGAGGCTGACTCCTCACCCGAGACGTAGAGCGTCGTCGACCCTCGGCGAGCCGCCTGAGCGGCGACCTCGAGCAAGAGTGTTGACTTGCCGACGCCCGGCTCGCCCGCGAGCAGCAGCACCGATCCCGGCACAAGTCCGCCACCGAGCACCCGATCCAGCTCAGGCACACCACTTGTGGAGCAAAGAACCGCCCGCGCCTGAACCTGCGGGATCGGGATGGCTGGGCCGCTCACCGGCCCCGGTTTCGCCAGGGGGACCTGCGCGGGTCCGACGTCCTCGATCGTGCCCCACGTCTGGCACTCACCGCACCTGCCTCTCCACTTCACCGAAGCCCACCCACACTCCCCGCAGCGGTAGGACGTCGAGATGCGTTTGGCAGCGGTCTTGGTCATGGACGGGACGCTATGACACGCCACCGACAGTTAAGCGTTGGTTGTGGCTCGCGCACCCTCTCAGCCGACTTGTCAGACGCTGGGCCCGCTATAGCCGTCTCAGTTTCTGACAAGTCGACATGGAGTCATTGGGTTAGTAGTGCTTGACTCGGATGCTGATGGCGTAGTCCACCTCGAGACCTGGGTGCTCACAGAGGATCCGCTCAGCATGGTCGGGCGCGAACTCGATCCGAACCACCGCCTCCAGATCGGCTCGTGTCTCAAACTTCCAGCGCATGTCCCGGCGTAACACGTTCCATCCATGCCGCGAGAAGAACTCATCGACAGCTCGAGCGTCATACGAGGGGAAGGCGGAGATGAACCAGCGACCGAACGTGCTGCGCGTGGCGTCGACGTCGATGACGACGGCCACCCCACCTCGCCTCACGACGCGCTCCAGCTCTTGCAGGCCCGGCTCGCAACCGGGACCGAAGAAGTAAGCCCACCGCGCATGGGCGACATCGACAGAGGCTGTCCCCAACGGGATGCGTTGGGCGGAGCCGTGCAAAACCTTGACATTGGACAGTCTGCGGGTGCGCAGCCGAGCCCAGGTTACGAGGTCGCCGTGCGGCTCGACACCGATGACCGAGGCTCCCTCGGTGGCCAAGAGGGGCAGGTGATAGCCGGTGCCGCAACCGAGGTCGAGCACGGTGGCGTCTTGCCATGCTCGGATCGACCGCATCGTGCATTCGATGACCCCGTCAGGGTCGACAGCGCGGTTCTCGAGCTCGTAGATATGCGGATGCTCCCAGATGTTGGGGCTGGCTCTGGCCCCCGAGACGATCCGGCTCATCTGCACTCAACGAGGTGATGCATAGCTCCGTCAGATGCTTACGACTCCGGCGGAGGTTTTGAACGAAGCGCTCAAGATGCCAGGCGTTCCGTTGGGGGCCACCCACTCCACGTCAAGGCCCTGCATCGGTTGGTGAGCAGGCACACCCAGCCAGTTGGAGACGCGCCGAGGATCCCCCGCGATCTGAAGGCTGCACAGCTCGATGTTGCCGCTGGCCTGAGCCGACGGATGGTCGTGGCTATCGCCTTTCCACTGCACGAAGAACGGCAGCTGAGGGTCGGACTGCAACCCGCGTACGCCGATCTGGCGCCATCGCAGCTCCACCCCGTCAGGTCGATGACGGTTGCCCAGGACTGACTTCCGCTGCAAGCGGCTCTCGACGATGGATATGTCGTCGACCGCGACGACCCATCCCAGCCATCCACCTCCGGCCTCGGACCGTGACCGCACGGCTTGCCCGAAGGGCGCCTTGTCGGAGGCGGGGTGATCGAGCACCTCGACGACCTCGAGGAACTGCCCTCCGGCCAAGGGCAACAGCATGTTCCGGGTGCCGAATCGCGGATGGATCCCCCCGTCGACGAATCGCTCACCCAGCTGCTGTGACAGGCGGGCCGTGGTGCCCACCAACCCGTCTGGACCTGCTGCAAAAGAGAGATGGTCGAGTTGCATTTCGTCATTGTGGCCGCAGTATGGACGGTGCCTTGCGGCGGGGTCCGAAATGACGCACTGGCTGCGATGTCAACCGACGATGCGGTTCGAGCGCGCTCCGGTAGGTCGGCTGGCCGGCGTTTGCGCGTTCGCCGTCGCAGGGTGCAGGGTCAGCGGTTGCCTGGCGGCCAGGAATGCCGTGCAGTGGGCGGCCAAGACGTCATACGCCGATTGGCCCATCAGCTCGACCAGCTCGGGGGCATAGGACACGAAGACCGGCTGCTTGCCGACATGTGCCTCGGTGTTGCTCGAGCAGTACCAGTCGAGGTCCTGGCCACCTGGGCCCCAACCGCGGCGGTCATACTCGGTGATCGTGACCTCCGTGTACGACGTCTGGTCGGACCTCTCGACCTCGCGATACAGCCTTCGCACCGGCAGTTGCCAGCACACGTCTGGTTTGGTCTCGAGGGGGTGATGCCCGTTGCGCAGCGCCCAGCCGTGTAGAGCGCAACCCTCGCCACCTGCGAAGCCGGCACGATTCAAGAAGACGCATGCGCCATCGAACACAGCGGTTCGGCGCTCGCCGTCATCGTCCACGTCGGCCCAAGGGCTATTGCTGCTCCCGACGCCGTGAAGTTGCCAATCGGCTGGGGTCAGCAGCTTGACGAAGGACCGAACCCGCTCCTCGTCGGCCCTGTCGCTGAAGTGGGCGCCCAGGGTGCAACAGCCGTCATCGGGGCGTCCCGCA
Organism: Nocardioidaceae bacterium; assembly: GCA_013696975.1. GTDB lineage: Bacteria > Actinomycetota > Actinomycetes > Propionibacteriales > Nocardioidaceae > JACCZJ01. The sequence continues at coordinate 20,756 of JACCXO010000025.1, forward strand.
TAGATGCCCTGGCAGCCGGTCCCGAAGATGCAGGCCCAACTCGAGGTCAGCCATGTGAGGTCGCACTTGAAGCGCTGCGAATCGTCGCCGGGGTCGTCGAACTCCACCCACGCTCGGGGGAAGTCCAGCGACACCTCGGGCACGATGGCCAGCGTAGTGGGCAACCGAGAGGCAGCGGGCAGGCGTTAGCCTCCCTCCATGAGAGAAGCCGTCCTCGACATCGGGTCCAACACCGGACACTTGCTGGTCGTTGATGCCCATCGAGGTGCGGCGCCGTTGCCGGCGTTCTCGAAGAAGGCACCGCTGCGGCTCGCTGAACATCTCACCGATGCCGGTGCCTTGAGGGAGTCCGGGGTCGACGAGCTGATCACCTTCATCCAGGAGGCCCTGTCGGTTGCCGACGAGCAGGGCTGTGAGACCGTCACGGCCTTTGCGACCTCCGCTATCAGAGAAGCCAGCAACACCGACAAGGTGCTCAAGACCGTGCAGCAGAAGACGGGCGTCCCATTGACGGTCCTCTCCGGCGAAGATGAGGCCCGCCTCACTTTCCTGGCTGTCCGTCGCTGGTTCGGCTGGTCGTCTGGCCGGTTGGCCGTCTTCGACATCGGAGGTGGGTCGCTCGAGATCGCGGCAGGTACTGACGAGTTGCCGGACGTGGCGCAGTCGCTCGAGCTGGGCGCGGGTCGCCTCACCCGAGACTGGCTGCCCGATGACAGGCCGTCTGAGTCGTCATACAAGGCACTGCGCAAGTACATCCGTACCGAGATCGCACGTGAGGCCGGGTCACTGCTGCGAGCTGGGGTCGGCGATCACAGTGTGGCGACGTCGAAGACCTTCCGGTCGCTTGCCCGCGTGTGCGGTGCTGCACCTTCCGCAGAGGGCACTCACGTACGTCGAATCCTGCGTCGTGGCGAACTCAAGATCCGGTTGCCCAAGATCGCTGCCATGACCCGCGCGCAGGTCGCACATCTGCCAGGAGTGTCGAATGCGCGGGCTCATCAGCTGCTGGCAGGTGGTCTGGTCGCCGAAGCAGTCATGGATCTGTATGACATCGAGGGACTCGAGATCTGCCCCTGGGCGCTGCGTGAGGGCGTCATCTTGCAGAAGTTAGACACCCTTTAGCTGCGACGTGCGCGCATAGGCTGGGGACGTGGGCGCAGATCGCTATGATGCGGAACACCACCCGGTGCGGGTACCCTCGGCGCGGGTGGCCCTGTCGTCTGCGTCGGTGTACCCGGAGTCCACGGCGTTCGCCTTCGAGATAGCGGCTCGCCTTGGCTATGACGCGATCGAGGTCATGGTGGGCATCGATCCGATCAGCCAAGACGTCGAAGCCATCAAACACCTCGTTGACTATCACGGCATCCCCGTGTGCGCCGTACACGCGCCCTGTCTGTTGATCACCCAACGTGTCTGGGGTTCTGATCCGTGGCACAAGCTGCAACGCAGTGCCGAGATGGCGCGGGTGCTCGGCGGCGATGTCGTGGTGGTGCACCCACCGTTCTTCTGGCAGCGCGACTACGCCCAGAGATTCGTGGTGGGTATCGCCCAGCTCGAGGCTGACACGGGAGTGGCCTTCGCTGTGGAGAACATGTACCCGTGGCGGGCCTCGCGACGCGAGATGCAGGTCTATGTGCCGACCTGGAATCCGGTTGACCATGACTATGCCAACGTGACTCTCGACCTCTCTCACACCTCGACCGCCGGTGACGACCCGATTTCGATGGTGCACGAACTAGGAGCGCGGCTGCGCCATGTGCACATGACCGATGGCTCGGGTTCCGCCAAGGACGAGCACCTGGTGCCGGGGCGCGGGAATCAACCCTGTGCAGAGTTGCTCGAGCTCCTTGCCACGCAGGGGTTCGACGGCAACGTGGTCCTGGAGATCAACACGCGCAAGGCGCCCTCAAGGACCGCCCGGCAGACCGACCTTGCGGAATCGTTGGCATTCACTCGTCTTCACTTCGCGGCCGCAAGCATCCGATGAGTCCGCCTCTCTTGGCGGACCCCCAGCCACATCAATGACAACCTGCTACGAAGCAGCCCGAGCCACGGACGTCTCGCGTGCCGAAGTCCGGCCAGCGCGCTGTCAGGTCTCTGTGATCTGTGCGATCAGGTCGCCCTCGGTGACGACATCGCCCTCGTTGACGGCGACCTCCGCGACGGTGCCCGAGACCTCCGCCGGGACGGGGATCTCCATCTTCATGGATTCCAACAACACGAGAGTGTCACCTTCTGCGACGGTGTCTCCGGCTTCGACGAGGACGTGTAGAACGTTGGCGACGAGTTCAGCGTGGACCTCGTAGGCCATGAGTACTCCTTTGTCCGCTACATCAGGGCCGTCGCTCAGCTGCGTGGGTGGGGCCTCTTCGCGATCCTAGTTGTCAGATCGATGCCGAGGAGGGCCATCACCGATGGGGCCCCCGACCGTGGACGGGAGGCAGGAGGCCCACCTGCCAACGGCGTACCCTGTGATCCGCACCCATCGCACCTGTCAACAGGCTCGCTCAAGGAGGATCTGTGCTTCGTCGTTCTCTGCTGATGTTGTCGCGCAGCGACAACGTCAAGCACCTGGTGAGCTCCATGCCGGTCTCGAATGGCGTGGTCTCTCGGTTCGTCGCTGGCGAGACGGTCAGTCAGGCCGTCGACGCAACGGAGAGGCTTGTCGCTGCTGGGCTCCTGGTCTCGCTCGATCATCTGGGCGAGGACATCCTCGAACGGAGTCAGGCACAAGCCACCGTCGATGCCTATCTCACTGCGCTCACGAAGCTCACCGATCGGGGACTCGCACCCGGTGCTGAGATCTCCGTCAAGCTATCTGCCGTCGGCCAGGCGCTGCCCGGTGATGGTCAGCGCATCGCCCTCGACAACGCCCGCCAGATCTGTCAGGCGGCGAGCAACGCCGGCACAACCGTCACCCTTGACATGGAGGACCACACGACCACTGACTCAACGCTAGGCACCCTGCGTGAGCTGCGGCTCGACTTCCCCTCGACAGGTGCCGTGGTGCAGGCATACCTCCATCGCACCGAGCAGGACTGTCGAGATCTGGCGTATGACGGCTCGCGTGTCCGGCTGTGCAAGGGCGCCTACAAGGAACCCGAGTCGGTCGCCTACCAGGACAAGCACGAGGTCAACCTTTCCTACGTGCGCTGCCTCAAAGTGCTCATGGCGGGCCAGGGGTATCCGATGATCGCGTCTCATGATCCGAAGCTGATCGAGATCGCCGGAGCCTTGGCCACGCGTAACCAGCGTGAGAAGGGCACGTACGAGTACCAGATGCTCTACGGCATCCGACCTGAGGAGCAGAAGCGCCTGGCCGCACGAGGCGACAGGGTGCGGGTCTACATGCCCTACGGCGATGAGTGGTACGGCTACCTCATGCGCCGCCTCGCCGAGCGCCCAGCCAACCTCACCTTCTTTGCCCGCTCGCTGATGACCAAGAGCTGACTGCCACACCACCAACGGGCTGACACCCATTGATCGGGAGGAAGAATGACAGTCGCCATCTTGGGCGCCGGGGTGATGGGCGAGACCTTGGTCTCGGGCCTGATCAGAGCCGGACGCCCACCAGCCGAGCTGCTGCTGGCCGAGCGAAGGCCGGATCGGGCGGCTGAGCTTCGCGAGCGCTACGGCGTCGACGTCATCACCAATGTCGCGGCTGCGAGCGAGGCCGAAACGCTCGTGCTCGTGGTCAAACCCCAGGACATGCCTGACCTGTTGGACGAGATAGCGCCCGTGGTCCGGCCGGGGCAGCTGGTGATCTCGCTCGCCGCTGGCATCACGACCGAGCTGATCGAGTCTAAGCTGCCCGAGGGGGTGGCGGTGGTGAGGGTGATGCCCAACACCCCCGCCCTGGTCGATGAGGGGATGGCTGCGATCTCCCGCGGATCGCACTGCGACGAGGATCACCTCCTCGAAGCTGAGAGTCTGCTGCGGGCAACCGGCAAGGTGATCCGCGTGCCTGAGAAGCAACAGGATGCAGTGACGGCCATCTCCGGCTCGGGGCCCGCCTACCTGTTCTTCGTGGTCGAGGCCATGATCGAGGCCGGGGTGCATCTCGGCTTGCCGCGCTCCACGGCCACCGAGCTCGTCGTACAGACGATGGTCGGATCCGCCAAGCTGCTGCGCGAGACCGGCGAGCACCCCACGGTGTTACGGGAGCGAGTCACCTCGCCCGGGGGGACGACGGCGGCGGCGGTGCGCAAGCTCGAGGATCACAAGGTTCGTGCCGCGTTCATGACCGCGCTGGAGAGCGCCCGCGACCGCTCGCGAGCCCTCGCCCGTGGCGAAGAGGCCTAGTTGACAGCGCCTCAGTTCACGAGCGCCACCGTCGCCGCCGGGCCACGGTTCGGTGCGACTGACGAGGACAGACGGGTCGCGCTGCGACGCATGCGCATGCTGGCGCTCGCGCTGTTGTTGGTCGCCGCGGTGATCTTTGTGCTCACGGTGAACCGCGATGGCGCGTGGGCTTATGTCCATGCCACTGCTGAAGCGGCCATGATCGGCGCCATCGCTGACTGGTTCGCTGTCACGGCGTTGTTCCGATATCCGCTCGGGCTGCGAATCCCACACACAGCGATCATCCCCACCCGCAAGGGGGCTCTGGCTCGAAGTCTGCAAGCCTTCGTGACCGAGAACTTTCTCTCAGAACCCGTCATCCGTCAGCGGTTGGCTGATGCCGAGGTCAGTCGGCGGCTTGGCAGCTGGCTCACCGAAGCGTCACACAGCACCCGGGTGGTTGACGAGGCGTCTGCTCTCCTGCGCAGCGGACTGCACCGGGTCCATGACAACGAGGTGGCAGCGGTCATCGAGACCGAGCTCATTCCGCGGTTGGTCGACGAGCCACTGAGCGAGATCTCGGGCCGACTGCTGGGCGAGGTCGTCGAGGAAGGGGCGCACCACGGCCTCGTCGACTTGGCGCTCGTCGAGGCTCATCGCTGGCTGAGCAACAACACCGAACTGGTCGCGGCAGTCCTCAGCACTCGTGCGCCCTGGTGGACCCCGCAATGGCTGGATGAAAAGGTCACCGACCGGCTCCAGCTGGAGGCCCTGGCCTGGATCGTCGACATCAGGGACGACCCCAACCATGCTGCCCGTCGCGCTTTTGACGACCTGCTGCGGCAGTTGAGCGCCGACCTCCAAAACGACCCCGCCACCGTCGAGCGCGCTGAGCGGCTCAAGCGGCGAGTGCTCAGCCAACCGCAGGTTGTTGTCACTGCGGTCTCCCTTTGGGGCGCCCTGCGCCGGGCATTGCTCGAGACGCTCGAGGATCCACAGAGTCCGTTGCGCGCACGTGGCGTCGCCCAGCTGCAGGCACTCGGCAAGCGCCTTGTCGATGACCACGACTTCAGCAGCCGAGTTGACGGATATGTCGCAGAGGCGGCCGTCTACTGCGTGGAGCGCTACGGAGCCGAGGTGACCACTGTCATCACCGACACGATCGACCGGTGGGACGGCAAGGAGGCGGCCGACCGGATCGAGCTGCACGTCGGACGGGACTTACAGTTCATCCGCATCAACGGCACGTTGGTGGGTGGTCTGGCGGGACTTCTCATCTATACGCTGTCCAGGCTGCTATGAGGTGGACCGCAAAGGAAGCGGCAGGCGACAACTAGGGTTCAGCCATGACCGGACCAGCGTGCCTCGTCCACGATGATGAGCTCACTCGCTACGACTTCGGACTTGGCCATCCCCTGGCTCCGCAACGTGTCGACCTCGCCATCCGATTGGCGGATGCGCTGGGCATTCTTAAACTGCCCGACCTCTCACTGGCGCCGGCGCCGGTTGCTTCCGACGCGCAGCTCACGTTGGTGCACACCACCGACTACATCGCCGCCGTACGCAGCGCTGGCGCTGACCCGGACCGGGCTGACTACAGACATGGGCTCGGCACCGAGGACAACCCGGCCTTCGCCGGCATGCACGAGGCATCCGCGCATGTCGTGGGGGCAACGCTCGAGGCAGCTCGGAAGGTATGGAGCGGTGAAGCTCTGCACGCGGTCAACATCAGCGGCGGCCTGCACCATGCCATGGCCGACTCGGCCAGTGGCTTTTGCATCTATAACGATCCGGCCATCGCGATCGCTTGGCTGCTCGGGCGAGGTGCCGAACGGGTGGCTTATGTCGACATCGACGTGCATCACGGCGATGGGGTGCAAGCCGCCTTCTACAACGATCCGCGGGTTCTGACGATCAGCCTGCACGAGGACCCGGGCACCCTCTTCCCTGGCACCGGCAAGGCGACCGAGAGTGGCAGCCCGGATGCCGAGGGCCTGGCCGTGAACGTGGCCCTTCCGCCGGGCACTGGTGATGGTGGTTGGCTACGGGCGTTTCACGCCGTCGTACCGCCGTTGCTACGTAGCTTTCGGCCGACTGTCCTCGTCAGCCAGCACGGCTGTGACTCCCATATGGACGATCCGCTGGCGCATCTGATGCTCAGCATCGACGGGCAACGTGCAGCCCACCTGGCGTTACACGACTTGGCACACGAGGTGTGCGCTGGCAAGTGGTTGGCCACTGGTGGGGGTGGCTACGCCGTGATCGACGTTGTGCCTCGCTCCTGGGCGCATCTGCTGGCGGTCATCGGCGGGTCACCGCTGGATCCGCAAACGGTGGTGCCCGAGACCTGGCGCGCGTATGTCGAGCAGCGGACCGGTCGTCGCGCACCCACTTCGATGACTGACAACCGCTCGCCGCTCTACAAAGAGTGGGTCAGGGGCTATGACCCGGACTCGTGGTTAGACAGGTGCATTCAGCAGACGCGCCAGCACATTTTTCCGGCTCACGGGATAGACCTGTCCCACTGATTCGGGAGCTTGTTGGCGCATATCTACGTGGCTGCACAGGTCACCGAGAGGTCTTACGGGGTTGCACACAAGCCGACACGCCGTCCGGTAGGCGTTTATCTGCCAGTTGAGGCCCTTTTATTCGGCTTCGCTTCCCCAAGAGTCACAATTGCCACTACTCTCACGTTTAGCGCAGGCGAATTGTGCTTCGGCGGGGAAGCCGGGGAGCGTTGGCGCCGAAAGTTGGTGCGCCCATGGACGCAGAGCCCCCTGAGGGCGGGTTAGCGGCCGTCAACTTGCTCACGGTCGCCGAGGTAGCCGCGGCAATGCGAGTCTCGAAGATGACCGTCTATCGCCTCGTCCACAGCGGAGAGCTACCTGCCCTGCGCGTTGGGAAGTCCTTCCGTGTCTCGCAGGATGCGGTGAACGAGTACCTGCGTAAGTCGTTCTATCAGGCGGGTTGACGCAGATCCTGGTGTCGCAGGTGGCCGGCGCCTCCCGACTCGAACTGCGTTCACCCGAGGAGCCGGAGGAGGTGGCAGGTGGCCGCCCGCACGACCGGTAGGCTAGGGCGGTCGTGTCCTGGATACGGCGATTTCAGCTCAGCGGGCGAACGACCTGGCGAGCATCCAGCAACGCCCGAAAGGTAGACCGTGGGCTCAGTAATCAAAAAGCGTCGCAAACGAATGGCAAAGAAGAAGCACCGCAAGCTGCTCAAGAAGACGCGTATCCAGCGTCGCCGTCAGGGCAAGTAAAGGCCTGACGGCCCGATGGGTCGTGTCGTCCTGGTCACCGGAGTGGGCAGGGATTTCGGCGGCCGATTCGCATCGCGTATTGCCAAGGATCCGGTCGTTGATCGGGTTATCGGCGTAGACGTCGTCCCGTCTCGTGCTGACCTGGGCGACGTGCATTTCGTGCGGGCCGACATACGCCACCCTGTCATCGGCAAGGTGATTGCCGATGACAAAGTCGACACGGTTGTGCACCTCGGCGTGATCGCGACAACAAGTTCCGCGGGTCGGCGCGCGTCGATGAGGGAGGTCAGCGTCGTCGGCTCGATGCAACTGTTGGCCGCCTGCCAACAGGCGGCCAGTGTGGAGCGGCTCATCGTCAAGTCTTCGGCCAGGGTCTACGGGTCCTCGCCCAGCGACCCAGCCAAGTTCAGCGAGGACATGTCGCCTCGGCGGATACCGAGTTCAGGCTTGGGGAAGGCTTCAGTCGAAGTCGAGGGCTATGTGCGGGGTTTCGCTCGCAGGCGACCCGATGTCCGCGTCACTTTGCTGCGCTTTGCCAATCTCATCGGGCCCCAGGTCGACACCATGATGGCGCGCTATCTCGAGCTGCCAATCGTGCCGACCGTGCTTGGCTTCGACCCCAGGCTGCAGTTCTGCCACGATGAAGATGCGCTCGACGCTCTTCACCACTCGTCACTGGCAGACGTTCCTGGCTCCTTCAACGTCGCTGGCGATCATGTGCTGACACTCGCTCAGGCCGTACGCCGTCTCGGGCGCCCTCACATCGGTGTGCCGCCGCTCGCCTTGGGCACTCTCGGCTCGTTGATCCCTCAGCTGCGTCAAGCCGACCTGTCGGCGGAACAAATCTTGTTCCTCACTTATGGCCGGGGCCTCGACACGACGGCGATGCGGCAGAACTTGGGGTTTGAGCCGAAATTCACCACGCCGGAAGCATTCGGCGACTTTGCCGCCAGGTCTCGCCCGGGCGCAATGCACCCAGAGCGGGTTGCCGAGCTCGAACGACAACTGGCCACGCTCATTGCAAAGGGGCGGATCTATGGGCGACGGTGACGGTCAGGATACGCTGCGGGCCGAACAGTCAGCTGACGAGATCGCCGATTCTGTCGTTGATGCCGCGAGAGAAGTATTCGGCGATGATCTGTGGGAGCGGCGGTTAGCCGAGCTTCTCGCCTTTCTCCGCCGCCGCATAACTGGCGCCTACGAGGTCGACGATTTCGGCTTCGACGTCGAGTTCACTGAACGTTTCCTGCTGAACGCCCTCCGCCCGCTTGCTGAGAAGTGGTTCCGCATCGACGTGCGAGGAGCCGAGAACATTCCCTCCGTCGGCGGTGCGCTCGTCGTCTCCAACCATTCGGGGACGGTGCCGGTCGACGGCCTGATGACCGCGCTGGTGGTGCACGACCACGCCGATAGGTTCCTGCGGATGCTCGGAGCTGACCTGGTATTTCGTCTGCCCTTCATCGGCGAGTTGGCCCGCAAAGGCGGCGCGACGTTGGCAAGCACCGAGGATGCCGAGCGGCTGCTCTCGGCAGACGAGCTTGTCGGCGTGTGGCCCGAGGGATACAAGGGCATCGGCAAACCCTTTTCGGAGCGTTACCGGCTCCAGCGCTTCGGGCGGGGCGGATTCGTTTCCGCGGCGTTGCGGACTGGTGTCCCGATCGTGCCGTGCTCTGTGGTCGGCGCGGAGGAGATCTTTCCCCTGGTCGGCAACATCACGTCCTTGGCTCGCCTGCTAAGAGTGCCTTACATTCCCGTCACGCCCTTCTTTCCTTGGCTCGGTGTCCTCGGCATGGTGCCGCTGCCGTCCAAGTGGCTGATCGAGTTCGGCAAGCCGCTGCGGACGGACTCATATCCCGCCGGATCGGCAGACGACGCGATGTTGGTCCGCAACGTCACTGACCAGGTGCGCGAGACAATTCAACAGACGTTGCACTCATTGCTGCTGTATCGCGAAGGCGTCTTCTCCTGAGCGCGCGGTCTCTTGACCCAACCGCTCAGGGCAGCGGCAGATTGCTCGAAGGCGGCTCGTCGGTGCCGATCGGCAGTGGGGAAGGCACAGAGACCCTCCCCGTGGGAAGCGAAGCCGTGAGCCCGGTCACCGTGGGCAGCGTCAACGTCGGCACCGGCACAGTGGGCGTCGTCTCGGTGGGCAGCGTCTCGGTGGGCGCCGTCTCGGTGGGCGCCGGCACAGTGGGCGCCGTCTCGGTGGGCAGCGTCTCGGTGGGCGCCGTCTCGGTCGGCAGCAGCGTTGGTTCAGGCGTCGTCTCGGTGGGCGCCGTCTCGGTGGGCAGCGGCGAAGTAGAAGCCGGAGGAGATTCCCCGACGGACGGTCCACCGCCTCCAGGGTCGGCCGACACGCTCGGCACAGGTTCCGACGGGTTGATGATCGTCGGGAAGGTCGGCCCAGGGTCGCCGCCTCCTGGTAGGGGATCCGAAGGCTCCGGTTCCGGTTGCGGCTGAGTCGGAGGCTGCGGTGACGGCCCTGGCAGGAGTGGTAGAGATGGATCGCCGCGCCCGGGGACGAGGTCGCCAGGTCCTGGTCCGGGGTCAGCGCTTGGCACCGGATCTGTACCGGGACTCGGCTGGTCGGGCTGACCGGGAACTATTGGGCTGACCCCGTCCGGATAGACATCGATGTCACCCGGGAGCTGTCCAGGTCCCGATACCGGGCTCCCCGACAGCTGCAGCGGCACTAAGGAACTACAAGTGGGGCACAACCTCACCGCCCGAGCATCGAGATCTGCCATCTCTTCGGCTGCTTGCGTCAGCTCGTCATCCATTGAGCTCGGCAAGGTCTCACCCAAGCCGCTTAGTTGGCTGACTGACCGTTCGGTGAAGGCGCGCAGAGTCGCGATGCTCTCGCTGCTGCCGTCTTCGCTGTATGCCGACATGAGCGCCTCAGCGCCTTGAGCGGACTGAATGGCGAAGAGATCGAGCGTGTCGAGGACGAGGGACGGCGCATCTGGATCGCTCCAGCCTTCAGCCGCCAGCCCGTCCACTTCGTCGAGTCGGGTGCCGGCCTGCTCGAGCAGCTCTCCACCCTTGTCGGCAGCCGAGCCGGCCAGCGCGACCTGAATGTGCTCGAGCGATCGCTTGACTGGGTAGAGCGTCTCGCCCGGAAGGGCCGACTGGCTGGCGACTGCGACACCCGTGCTTGCAACAAAAACGACGCCTCCCGTTAACCCCAGCGAGATCAGGCGCCTTCGGACCGGTGATCGGCTTCTGTTCTTGCCCACAACGTCGAGGAGATCCGGTGCAGTCACGACACTGGGGCCGGTTCTCACGGCCGCGGATAACTCGACCGGGGCGGCGGCCATCAGCCGGGCACGCAAGCCGGCGGCGAACTCGGCGCTCATCGGGGGAGACTCGACTCGCCGGAGCTCCTCCACCAGCAACACGAAGGCTTGCGTCTCTGCCGCGCGGTCCGGACGGCGGCCACCCTGGGCGGGCGGCGTCTCGTGGGCCACCAACGGCGTGCTCGCGCCCGCGAGCCCACTTTCCAGCGCAGCGGCGAAGTCGTCAGCCTGGCGACGCGTGCTCGTGATGCGCATCATCGCTGCCAGTCCCTTGCCACGCTTGCCTCAGCTGAGCTCGGAGGTGAAGTCCTCACTGAACCCAACGAGACAGCGCCGACAGAAGTTATGCCCGATTGCTCGCCTCTGCGCTGATGACCCAGAACGTCGAGACCAGCGAACCGCTGAAGCGGGCTAGGCCGGCTGGTTGGCGCGGTCACAACAACCCGTCCGGTAGCTGCTTGGCGAGGTTGCGGACTGCGCGGAGTTGAAGTTGTTTGACGGCTCCCTCGGATCGACCCAGCGCCTCGGCGGCCTGCTGAATCGAGTTGCCGTTGAGGAACCGAAGCACCAGGCACTCCTGCTGGTCGGCAGGCAGTCTGGTGAGAGCTTCCCGCAGGAGCTGGGTCGTGACCTCCTGGAGCACCTCGTCCTCAGGCGTCGAGGTTGCTTGCTCGTGCTCGGTGAAGTCATCGGTGGTGATCTCCAAACGAGCCCGACTGGACTTGTAGTGATCGGCGATGAGGTTGCGCGCGATCGTCGTCAACCAGGCACCGAAATTCCTGCCCTGCCAGCGAAACTTGCCGATTGATCTGAGCGCCCTGAAGAACGTCTCGCTGGTCAGGTCCTCGGCAAGGGTCCGACTGCTGACTCGGTAGTAGACGAAGCGATAGACAGCCGGACTGTAGTGGTCGTAGAGAGCCCCAAATGCCTCCGCGTCTCCTTGCCGGGCGAGCCCGACCAGCGCGTTTATTCTGGCTGACTCTGGGTCGGCCGCCGCAGGGTTACCCCCCTGCCGGGGCCAAGGGGGGCTTTCGGGAGAGGAGGACCCGATGGAGGTGAGAAGAGTCTGGGCCGCGAGGACTTCGGCGACAGCCAGGCGCAGAGCGGCATAGCCGGTGAGCGAGAGCGGAGCCCGCTGATCCGGTGTCACGTACACCGCCTATCCGACGCGGACGCTTGGGAATCTCCCTCGTGCCACTGTACGTCGACGGACCCACGAAGGAAACGGCATGCACGAACCCGGAACCCGTCACGAACGCAGCGGTCTCAGGCCCACCGCCACGGCGTCAACCGCACTGTTCCAGCCCAGCGGCCCGCCTCCGTAATCGGCCCTTGAAGGTGGGAGACTTCACCGGATGAAGGTCGTGATTGCGGCGACGAACGTCGCCGAACTGTGGTGCTGGCTCGTCGGTTCGGCTCTGGCACCGGCATGAGCGACGCGCGAGTCTTGCTGCTTTCGAAACCTGGATGCCACCTGTGCGATGAGGCACGCTCGGTGATCGAGGCCGTCTGCGCCGAGACTGGTGAGGCATATGCCGAAAGGGACATCACCGCCGAAACAGAGTTGATGGCGCAGTATGCCGAGCAGATCCCCGTCACGTTCGTCGATGGCCGCCAGCATGACTATTGGCGGGTCTCACCCGAGCGCTTACGCACCGCCCTTACGTGACCCACCGGTCTTCTCTCGTGACGCCCGGTACTGGAGCGAGGGGACGACGTGAGCGGAGATGCACCAGCGAATGCTGACGGGGCTCATGCCGAACGATTTTGTTCTCGCGTTCACAAACTCTTAGAGTGACTTCACCGCCTGTTGCTGGACCGCCTCGACGGCCGAAGCATCGTCTTGCACGTGGCGTCGGGAGCGTCGTGACTAATGCAGGGGGCCGCAAAGGCGGCCGAGCCCGCGTCGAGCGCGCCGAGAGGGGCATCCCCGAGGCGACGGTCGCCCGGCTCCCGGTATACCTGCGGGCACTCACAGCCCTCTCCGACCGCGACGTGACGACGGCCAGCAGCGAAGATCTGGCCGTGTCGGCAGGAGTCAACTCGGCCAAGCTGCGCAAGGACCTCTCCTACCTCGGCACCTACGGCACCCGAGGCGTGGGCTATGACGTCGACTACCTGCGCTACCAGATCGCCCGTGAGATCGGGCTGACCCAAGACTGGTCCGTCGTCATCGTCGGGATCGGTAACCTCGGTCACGCTCTCGCCAACTATTCCGGCTTCGCCTCCCGAGGTTTCAGGGTGACTGCCCTGCTCGACAGCGACGAGGCCCGCGTCGGTGAAAGTGTCGGTGACCTGCACATCAGCTCGCTCGACGACCTGGACGAGATCGTGCGCTCAGGGTCGGTGTCGATTGGCGTCATTGCGACGCCGGCAGCGGCGGCTCAGATTGTTTGCGACCGGCTGGTGGCCGCTGGGGTGAGCAGCATCCTCAACTTCGCGCCCGCCCTGCTGTCGGTGCCAGACCATGTCGACATACGCAAGGTCGACCTATCCATAGAGCTGCAGATCCTTGCCTTTCACGAGCAGCGCAAGACCGGTGCGCTGACCGGGATCAAGGCTGGCACCGGATGAGCATCTTGATCGTCGGCGCCTCTCACCGCAGTGCTTCGGTTGAGCTGCTCGAGCGCCTCATGATGGACTTCGACGCTGCGAGCAAGCTGCGCGGACGTGCTCTGCAGACGCCGCATGTGGCCGAGGCGCTCGTGCTCGCGACCTGCAACCGGATCGAGATCTACGCCGAGGTGGATCGCTTCCACGGCAGCGTCGAGGACCTCACTGCGCTCCTGGTGACGCAGACGGACCTTCCCCCCGAGCAGGTCTTGTCGGCCCTTTACGTGCACTATGACGAGGCTGCCGTCGCCCACTTGTTCTCCGTGGCCACCGGCCTCGAGTCGATGGTGGTCGGCGAGGGGCAGATCCTGGGTCAGGTGCGCGAGGCGTTGCGCGGCGGGCAAGACGACGAGACGGTCGGTCCTGCACTCAACTCCCTGTTCCAGCAGGGCCTGCGGGCTGGCAAGCGGGCCCATTTCGAGACCGATATCGACCGGGCCGGGCAGTCACTCGTCTCGGTCGCTCTAGACGAAGCGGCCCGCACCATCGGACCTCTGGAGGGTGCGCGCGTCTTCATCGTGGGCGCTGGGTCGATCGCTGCCCTCGCGGCCGCATCGGTACGTCGGGCGGGCGCCTCGCGGATCGTGATCTCGTCTCGCACTCCAGCGAATGCCGAACGGCTCGCCGCCCACGTTGGTGGCCACAGTGCTGTCCTCGACGAGCTAAGCGCCGAGCTGTCTCGTTGCGACCTGGTCATCTCGTGCACTGGCGCCACCGGCACTGTCGTCTCAGCGGACCTCATCGCCGGCGCCATGGTGCGACGTCAGGCTGGTACACCTCTAGCGATCATCGACCTCGCGCTCCCCCATGATGTCGAGCCCTTGGCCGCCGATCTCCCTGACGTTTTTCTCGTGTCGCTCAAGACGCTGGCGGATTCTGTGCGCAACGGCTCCGCCGCCGAGGACGTGGCCGCGATCAAGGCGATCGTCGCCGAAGAGGTAGCTGCCTTCACCGCTGCCCGCGATGCCGCCACCGTGGCGCCAACCGTCGTGGCTCTGCGCACAATGGCGACCAACGTGGTGGCCATCGAGCTTGAACGGCTCTGGGGTCGCGTCGGGGGGCTGACGGGGCCGCAGCGGGACGAGATCATCCAGACGGTGCGCCGAGTCGCCGACAAGTTGCTGCACGAGCCAACTGTGAGGGTCAAGCAGTTCGCGGGCCGCGCCCCGGAGTCGTCGTACGCCGAAGCATTGGCTGAGCTCTTCGCGCTTGACCCGGCTGCTGTCGAGGCTGTGACCAGGGCTGGTGACACGCCATGACGACGTTGCGGATCGGCACCCGGCCCAGCACGCTCGCTCGCACGCAAAGCCAGGTCGTCGCCGACCGGCTCACTCAGGCACTGGAGGTGACGGTCGAGCTGGTGCCGGTCATGAGCGATGGCGACCGCTCGATCGCGCCGCTGACCGAGATCGGGGGTCAAGGCGTCTTTGTAGGCGCTGTACGTGAGGCGCTTGTCGCAGGTGACGTCGACGTCGTCGTGCACTCACTCAAGGACTTGCCGACGTTCGCCGACGAACGGGTGCGACTGGCGGCGGTGCCGGCGCGAGACGACTCACGGGATGCACTTGTGGCGCGTGACGGACTGACCCTGGGGGAGCTGCCGGTGGGCTCAACTGTTGGCACCGGGTCGCCGCGTCGCGCGGCGCAGCTCAAGGCCCTCGGTCTCGGCGTCGACATCGTGCCGATCCGAGGGAATGTCGATACGCGCCTGACCAAGGTTGCCTCCGGTGAGCTCGACGCAGTCCTCCTCGCACGCGCCGGACTCGTACGACTCGGTCGACAAGGCGAGATCACCGAGACCATTGACCCGATTCAGATGCTGCCCGCACCCGGTCAAGGAGCTTTGGCCGTCGAGGTGGCCGCGTCTCCCGGCAGTCTCGCGGGCGACATCTCTGCCGCTCTGGATGACAGCAACACCCGCGCTGCTGTCACAGCTGAGCGCGCACTCTTGCGCACTCTCGAGGCCGGTTGTCTCGCGCCGGTGGGCGCCTTGGCAGAGGTCGCCGAGGGCGAAGACGGTCTGGAGCTCTGGCTGCGCGCGGTGGTGGTGACACTCGATGGCTCCTACGCCGTACGCCAATCCGCTGTCGGCAGCATCGCTGAGCCGGCAGAGGTCGGCGACCGACTCGCCAAGGAGATGCTCGCCGAGGGCGCAGACTGGATTCTGCAGGAGCGGGCCTCGTGACGACAACGCCGCCAAGATCCAACGCCCGAAGCGCCCCGGGACAGCAACTCCCCCATCAACCACAACCTGGACCGCAGATAACCGCACACAGTCAACCTCCTCCATACAAGACGGTGAAGACGAACATGGCGAAGACCGCCACAGCTAAGACATCAAGCCGATCCGCTGGCGCGTCCATGGAACGACGAGTCCGCGCAGTGGGCGCCGCCGGCTCGGTAGCGTTCGTGGGCACTGGTCCGGGCGACCCGGGACTGCTGACGCTGCGGGCGCTCGAGCTCATCCAGAACGCAGACGTCGTCATCACCGAAGCGCCTGAGCATGCAGATCTGCTGCTCAACCTGCTCGGTGACCGTCTCGACGAAGTGCTCGTCGTTGACGGTGGCTACGGCGAGAACGGGCAACCACTCACTCATGCATCGCGAGCCAAGCTGGTGGTCAAGTACGCCAAGGCCGCAGCCAACGTCGTACGCCTGATCTCCGGCGACCCATGGATGTATGCAACCGGCGCAGAGGAGGCTGCGGCCTGCGCCAAGGCCGCCGTCACGTTCGAGATTGTGCCCGGTGTCAGCTCGGTCACGGCCGTCCCGGCTTATGCCGGAGTCCCGTTGACTACCCGAACGTCGTGTGAGGTGACGGTCCTCAACGTCGCCGGCAAGAGCGGCAAGATCGACTGGACGAAGTACGCGGACTGTCAAACGTTGGTGTTGCTCGCTGCAGTCGACTGCATCGCCGATGTCGCGCGTGGTCTGCAAGCGGCTGGGCGCTCAGGCGACACACCCATCTCCCTCACCTCCGTCGGCACCACCACCGACCAGACGACGGTGGTCTCGACGCTTTCCGACGTTGCTATAGATGTGAAGAACGCCCGTCTGGCTGCCCCGGTGACCACCGTGGTCGGCGAAGTGGTGGCGATGCGTGCGGCTCTCTCTTGGTACGAGACCAAGCCGCTCTTCGGCTGGCGGATCCTGGTTCCCCGCACCAAGGAGCAGGCGGTGGCGCTGTCATCGAGCCTGCGCGCGTATGGCGGTGTGCCCGAAGAGGTGCCCACCATCTCGGTCGAGCCGCCACGCAACCCGTTGCAGATGGACAAGGCCGTCCGAGGTCTGGTCGAGGGTCGTTATGAGTGGATCGTCTTCACCTCGGTCAACGCGGTGAAGTCCGTGCGCGAAAAGTTCGACGACTACGGCCTCGATGCTCGCGCTTTCAGCGGTCTCAAGGTCGCCGCTGTCGGTGACAAGACCGCCGAGAGTATTGCTGCCTGGGGCATTCTCGCTGACTTGGTGCCGTCGGGAGAGCAGAGCGCACGCGGTCTGCTCGAGGACTGGCCGCCCTATGACAAGCTGCTCGACCCGATCAACCGGGTCTTCCTACCGCGCGCTGACATCGCCACGGAGACGTTGGTGGCCGGTCTGCACGATCTGGGTTGGGAGGTTGACGACGTGACGGCCTATCGCACGGTTCGGGCGGCACCGCCGCCGGCACCGACGCGCGACGCAATCAAGACCGGCAGGTTCGATGCTGTCGTCTTCACGTCGTCTTCGACGGTGCGCAATCTGGTCGGCATCGCGGGCAAGCCGCACGCCAGCACGGTCATCGCCGCGATCGGTCCGGCCACGGCCAAGACCTGTGAAGAGCACGGGCTCCGCGTCGACGTGCTCGCCTCGCAGCCGTCTGCCGAGGACTTGGCCGAGGCTCTTGCCGACTTCGGCGCTGCCCGTCGACTCGAGCTGATCGAGGCCGGCGAGCAGGTCGCCAAGCCGTCAGAACGACGTACGCCGACTCGCCGCCGCGCCACCTGAGCAATGAGCTGGCCAGCGACTCGCCCTCGACGGTTGCGTTCCGCTGCCGCGATACGGCGGCTCGTGGCCGAGACGACCGTGGCGCCGCGCCAGTTGGTGCTGCCGATGTTCGTCGCTGAGGGACTCGACGAGCCGGCTCCTCTCAACAGCATGCCCGGCGTCGTGCAGCACTCTATCGACTCGTTGCTGAGAGCAGCCGGGCAAGCTGTCGAGGTGGGGGTCGGTGGGCTGATGCTGTTCGGCGTGCCGACTCCCGCTCACAAGGACGCGGTGGGCAGTGCTGGCGTCGATCCGGCCGGTGTTCTCAACCGTGCCATCTCGGCTGTCGTCGCCGAGGTGGGCGACGCGACGGTCGTGATGAGCGATCTCTGTCTCGATGAGTTCACCGACCACGGGCACTGCGGGCTGCTCTCCCCTGACGGGTCCGTCGACAACGACGCCACGTTGAAGCGGTACGCCGAGATGGCGGTTGCCCAAGCGGCGGCAGGCGTTCATATGGTCGGACCGAGCGGGATGATGGACGGCCAGGTGGGGGTCGTCCGCAAGGCGCTCGATTCTGCCGGTCATCTGGATGTCGCCGTGCTCGCCTATGCGGCGAAGTACGCGTCAGCGTTCTACGCGCCGTTCCGAGAGGCGGTTGCCTCGTCGCTCGAGGGTGACCGACGTACCTATCAACAGGATCCAGCGAACCGGCGTGAGGCACTGCGAGAGGTCAGGCTCGATCTTGCCGAGGGCGCCGATGTGGTGATGGTCAAGCCGGCACTGGGTTATCTCGATGTGCTGAGCGATGTCGCGGCTGTCTCGGACGTTCCGGTTGCGGCATACAGCGTGTCCGGCGAGTACGCCATGGTGGAAGCTGCCGCTGCCGCTGGCTACCTCGACCGTCGCGTGGCTGTGCTCGAGACATTGACTTCGATCAGGCGTGCCGGCGCCGACGTGATCTTGACCTACTGGGCCGCCGAAGCAGCTGACTGGCTGACGAGTGAGTCAAGGTGAGCAACCACCGCTCTGCGGAGTTGTTCGAGCGGGCGCTGACGGTGACACCGGGTGGAGTCAACAGTCCGGTGCGAGCCTTCAGGGCCGTTGGTGGCACTCCGCGTTTCATGGCTAGAGGCGCTGGTGCCTACCTCTACGACGTGGATGGCCGCGAATACGTCGACCTCGTCTGCTCATGGGGTCCGATGATCCTGGGCCATGCCCACCCCGAGGTCGTCTCGGCCGTCCAGCGAGCGGTGTCACGAGGTACGTCGTTCGGGACGCCGGCCGTGCCAGAGCTCGAGCTGGCGGAGGAGATCGTGGCTCGGGCGCCTGTTGACCAGGTGCGCCTTGTCTCGTCGGGCACCGAGGCGACGATGTCGGCCATCCGGTTGGCGCGCGGCTTCACCGGCCGCGACCTCGTCGTCAAGTTCGCTGGCTGCTATCACGGGCATGTCGACTCGCTGCTGGCGTCGGCAGGCTCCGGGGTGGCGACCCTGGCGGCGGGTGAGGTGGTGGCTGGAGCGGCCGGGACCACTCTGGCGGCCGGCAAGGCGAGATCAGGAGTGCTGTCCTTGCCGGCGACACCGGGGGTTCCTGCCGCCTCCACCGCTGCCACTCTCGTGCTTGCCTACAACGATCTCGAGTCCGTGCGACACGCCTTTTCGGCATCCGGTGACAGGATCGCGTGTGTCATCACCGAGGCGGCGTGCGGCAACATGGGGGCGGTGGCCCCGGTGGAGGGGTTCAACGCGGGTCTGGCGCAGCTGTGCCGAGCGCACGGTGCGCTCTTCATCAGCGACGAGGTGATGACGGGTTTCAGGGTCAGCCGCACCGGTCACTGGGGACTCGACGGGGCCCGCGAGGGCTGGACGCCTGACCTGATGACGTTCGGCAAGGTGATGGGTGGTGGCTTTCCGGCCGCCGCGTTCGGTGGACGCGAGGATGTGATGGCTCACCTGGCACCGATCGGGCGGGTCTACCAGGCCGGCACGTTGTCAGGTAACCCGATCGCCACCACCGCGGGCCTGACCACGCTGCGGCTGGCAACTGACGAGGTCTACGCCCGCCTCGACACCGCAGCAGCGACGATCGCGCGTCTGGTGAGAGAGGCGCTCGACGAGGCAGGCGTCCCGAACGTCGTACAGGCTGCCGGGAATCTCTTCAGCCCGTTCTTCGTCAAGAAAGAAAAGAGCACAAGCGTTCGCAACTTCACCGAAGCCAGTGATCAGGCCCTCTTTCGCCATCGGGCGTTCTTCCACTCGATGCTCGACCAGGGTGTCTATCTGCCGCCGAGTGCCTTTGAGGCTTGGTTTGTGAGCGCGGCGCATGATGACAAGGCGATCGACCGAATCGCCGCAGCACTGCCGCAGGCGGCATCCGCCGCGGCGGCCTCCCGACCCAACGACGAAGGGCCAGCATGACTTCGGACAACGCCGACACCTCCTCCAGCCCGAGCGGCTCGACCCAGACCGTCGTGCACCTGCTGCGCCACGGTGAGGTGTTCAACCCCGACGGCATCTTGTATGGCCGGCTCGCTGACTTCCACCTGAGCGAACTGGGCGTTCAGATGGCCAACCGGGTCGCTGAGACGCTCAAGGGCCGCGACATCACCTCCGTGATCTCGTCTCCGCTCGAGCGCGCGCAAGAGACGGCGCAGCCAAGTGCGGATGCCCTTGGTCTGGAGATCGAGAGTGATGGCCGTGTCATCGAGGCGGCCAACAAGTTCGAGGGCAAGCAGTTCGGGGTGGGGGACGGCTCGCTGCGCAGGCCGTCGTACTGGAGATATCTCTACAACCCGCTCCAGCCGTCCTGGGGTGAGCCCTACAAGGACATCGTGGTGCGGATGCTCGCCGCCGTCCACGACGCGCGCGAGAAGGCCGCCGGGCATGAGGCTCTCGTCGTGTCCCACCAGCTGCCGGTGTGGAGCGTGCGCTCGCATCTCGAGGGGCGACGACTCTTTCACGACCCGCGCAAACGTCAATGCAGCCTCGCCAGCCTGACGACATTGACGTACGCCGGTGAGCGCGTCGTCTCGGTCGCCTACTCAGAACCCGCGGCTGACCTGATCCCGGTGCGTGCCACCAAGAAGTTCACTGCCGGTGCTTGACCCGTGCCTTTGCTGACTCGGTTGGCCGGTGGTTGGCGCCTCGCCCCGATCTTGACCGCGACTCTGGCGCTCTGGATCGGGCTCAGCGCCTGCTCATCATCGGAAAAGGCCACCGGCAGCACCGGCTACCTCACCGGTGAGACCGTCATCACGACCATTGAGCCGGCGGAGCGCAAGCAGGCACCGCCGTTGGCCGGTGGCACCCTTGAGGGTGGATCGGTCGACCTCACGGACTATCGCGGCCAGGTCGTCGTACTGAATGTGTGGGCCCACTGGTGCCCTCCCTGCCGAGCCGAGGCGGATGATCTGGTCGCCGCCCACGACACGTTGGACGACGCCGCTTTCGTCGGGCTCAACACCAACGAAGACAGCAAGACCGCAGCTCAGGCGTTCGTGCGCACCAACGACATCCCCTACGA
>JACCXO010000041.1 GCA_013696975.1 Nocardioidaceae bacterium
GTTGACAGCCACGACGCCGAGGCCAGGGGTCGAGCTCACGACGACGCGCAAGCCGTTGTCGAGCGTGCGGCTCAGGAGAGGGAGGGTCAAGTCGGCAGTCACGCCGCCGAATCTACAAGGCTCTCCCCGTCAACGTGCGTATGGCGACCGAGAGCTCGCCTCAGCCCGAGCGCATTACCCCGACGGTCTCCGGCTGGAAGTTGGGGAACACCGCAGAGGTGGAGACCCCGAACCGGCTGGTCACGATCTCCGATAACACGCTGCGGTAGTTCGTCGTGACCCGCAAGTCACCATCCACCGTGTCGTTGAGCCCAGGCCACCTGCCGTGGTAGCCGCCTCTCACGCCGGCACCCAACACGAGCGTCGAGTTTCCCCAGCCGTGGTCGAGCCCTCGGGCGCCGTTCTCCTTCACCCGCCGGCCGAACTCGGTCAAGGTCACGAGCGTCACCCGGTCACCCTCCGCACCCAAGTCGGCGAAGAATGCAGCGAGCCCCTTGGCCATGGTGGTGACCATCCCGTTCATGCTTGCCGGGGCGGGCGCGTCCAGCTTCCCGACATTGGAGTGCATGTCCCAACTGCCGTGGTCGAGTGTCACCACCTCGATGCCGACCTTCGCTTTGATCAGCTGCGCGGTGTCCCTCATCGCCTCGCCGAAGGAGCCCTCGGGATAGATCACACCGGCCGCTGGTCTGTAGCCACCTTGCAACGTCGTGCCCAGGGTTGCGGTCGTGGCAAGCGACGATCTGGCGCCTACTGCGAGCGAGCCCCTCTCTTGTCCCCAGACCTGGCCGAGCGCGCGACGACGTCGGCGCCTCGCCTCTGCGTCGGCAGGACCAGCAAGGTCGATGTCGTCGGGATGCACGGTCGAGAGAGTGGGCTCCGGGCCGTAGAGGGACGTCGGCAGCAATCCCGACCCCACACTGACCGCCTCGAGCGGCGCCCTCATCTGGTCGAGGCCGATCAGACGGTTGATCCAACCAGTGCGAACCTCGGAGCTGAGGTCCGCGTCCTCGATCTCCTCGATGGCGGAGAAGTGTGACCGATTGGCGACCTTGAGCCCGGTGGCCACGACAGCAGCCATCTGACCGCGCCTCCACATCGGTGCGAGCGGTGCGAACGAAGGGTGCAGCCCGAAACTTCCGTCGGCGCAGATCAACTCACTGCGCGGGACGGCGATAGTGGGTCGAGCACGGTAGTAGCCAGGGTCGGAATGCGGCACTACCAGGGACATCGTGTCGCAACCGCCTCGCAGGCTGAGCACCACCATGACGTTGCCGTCGGTGGCGCCGTATGCGGCTTGGCGGAGGGTGTCGCCGAACATCGTGGTGGTGACAGCGCCGGCCGACACGAGTCCCGCGTTGCGCAAGAAAGCACGCCGTGAGGTGGTGTAGTCGGGGCACGAGCACTGCTCGGCCTCGGTGGAGCTCGCGTCAGCCGTGTCGTCGGCCCGATCGGGAGGAAGCATGTGCGTGGTGGTCATGGCAGTCACCTGGTCATGTGGGCTGGAGTGTCGAGGAGGACGCCGAGCAGCCTGGGCATCCGGTAGTTGATCAGCACGTGGTCGCGAACGATGACGTCACTGGGCCGCATATCGGTGGCGATACAGGCGGCCCCGAGCAGCAGCGGCGTGGAGGGTCGACCGTGCAGGGTCCGGCAGAGGTGGTCGACGAACTCATCGAAGCGGATCCGGCTCTGCGGAAGCCAGGACGCCTTCGAGCGGTAGTTGACACCCGTACGGGGGTAGTACCCGCCGGCCAACGAGAAGTGGATGTGAAAGGACGCCATCATCCGGGCGGCCGACGACCATACTGAGCCGTCGTCGGGGAAACCGTCGGGGGGGCCCCAGTCAAAGGGCGCCTGACCCACGCTCCTGCTGAGGTAAAGAAGGGCGGTCGCTGCGTCTTGCTCCTGCTGCGGCCTGGTGATGTCGACCCCGTAAACCCGCAACGTGGCGCACAAATCCTCCGTCGGCGTGCGCACCTTGCGTCCTGCCGACGCCGCGAACTCCGGGTGGGCGACGAGAGCGCGCAAGGTCTCTTTGATGTCGGTGCCGGATCGCGAGAAAACATTGGCCAGGTGATTGACGAGTGCGTCCGAAGGGGTGTCGGAGACGAACCGGACCGCCAGCTTGCGAGCGATGCGTTGAGCGGTGGCCGGGTGGTGGGCCAGGTAGTTCAAGTATCGGCGCAGCACCGCGCGTCCGTCGCGCTCAGAATTCGGATCGGTGAAGCCCAGCACCTTGACCGGGCCAGTGAAGTGCGCCGAAGGGTCGTAGGTGTCCGCCCACGACGCAAACCGGTCGATCCGATAACCAGTGAGTAGGTGTGCGGAGCTGAGCACGTCCGCCTCGCCATAGGTGGTGCCACGACGGCCGACTGTGTGCAGCTCGAGGAGCTCGCGGCCGAGGTTCTCGTTGACCCGATCGATCTCGATGAGCTCGCCTCGGTTGGTCCTGCGTCGCTCGATGATCGAAAGGTCCGCGTCCAGGTAGGTCAACATGCACGGGTGGATGATCGCCGCTTGCAGCATCTCGTCGAAGCGACCGAGTGCGTGCCGCCGGATCAGGTTGTCGTAGTCGGTGCGCCACAGCCAGGTCAGGTCAGCTTGTCCGTGCACGTGCAAGTGGTTGAGCCAGAACTCGCTCATCACCTCGTGCACCTGGCGGTTCGAATAGGTTCTCCGCAGCAGGGTCCAGCGGGCGTGGCTTCCGGTTGCAGCGGCAAAGTGGCCGGTCGTGCTGTTGGTCCGGTCGAAGTGCTCGGCAGCCGAGAGATCTCTCGTGGGAAACCACGCCGCCATCGAGTTGGCGTGGCCGTCGGGGATGCTCCCGGGTCGGAGTTGTCGCTCGAACCAGGCTTCGGGTCCGCCAGCCGCCTTCATCTCCCGGCGCAGCCGCGGCGTGTATCCGTAGGTGAAGCGGTTCGCCATATGACGCGTCGCGGCGTTAGGGATTCGAGTATCCCGGTAAGTGCGCACCCGCGGCAGATAAAGGGCAGCCCCGGCGATCTCTGCTTGCACGGCCTGGGCCGAGCTGGACCTGGTTGCCGGTCGAGCCGAAGTCGCCGCAGACGCGCTCCGCGTCAGAGGTGGACTACCGGTCAGAGCGGCGGCTGCTCCGGTGGCGCTGGCGCCCGCGAGCATGCGACGACGAGATAACGGCACGGTGAGATTCCCTTTCGGTAGCCCGGCTGACCATGTTAGGAGGTCCCGTGGCTTTGCGTCCCTGCCTTGCGGTCAGGTTTGCCTTTGTCGAGATATGGGCTGACTTGGAGTGTATGCAGAATCGCGAGCAGTGATGTATGGAATGCCCTTTTTGGGGTAACCACGCCGTTGGTAGTCCGGGAGCCGCGCGTGGTTGAAGGGTTGCTCGAAGGCGGTGCTTACCCGAGAGGCGGTGCAGGTCGACATACTGCCGACTGCAGTATCTCGGTCAACTGCTGAACAAGGGGGTAGGCAGGTAGATCGTCGACCCTGACAGGAAGAGGGATGCACCAGTTGGGTCGGCCGGTGGTGCTGGGCATGTTGGGCCGCTGCTCGGCCGCAACGGCGTCGTCGAGAGTCGCGGACATTAGGGTCGAGGGCGACCGAGCCAGCAGGCGGTGTGCAGCGACGACGGCCTGCTCCCCGGTGGCATCGGCTGCGATATGGGTTCGCTGGAGCCGGGAGAGAAGTCGCTGCCGCCCTCGCTGCAAATCCTCTTCAGGGTCTGCGGCGAGAGCGCGCTGCTCGTGGACGTCAGTGCCGAGCCACACACCGGTCACTGTCGGTAGATCATGTGTGGTGACGGCGGCCAAGGCGCTGATCGGCCACTCGGCTGGGTCGTCGTCTTCGAACCAGAGCAGGCGATAGGACAACACGTTGTGTTCAGCCAGCGTCTCTCGCACGCCCTTCTCAACGGTGCCGAGGTCCTCACCAACGACAATCGCCTGGGCTCGATGGCTCTCGAGAGCGAGGATGTCGAGCAAGTCGCCGCTCGGATAGCGCACATAGGCGCCGGCGGCCGGCGACTTGCCCTCAGGCACCCACCAAAGGCGAAAGAGCCCCATCACATGATCGATGCGCAGGCCGCCAGCGTTGGCCATGGTGGCGCGGATCGACTGGATGAAAGCGTTGTAGCCCTGCGCTCGCAGGCGCCACGGATGCAGAGGCGGCGATCCCCAGTCTTGTCCGACGGAGTTGAAGGCGTCCGGTGGCGCACCGACGGACGCCCCCGCCGCGATCTGCTGTTGCCAAGCCCACGCGTCCGCTCCGCCGCCAGCGACCCCGATGGGCAAGTCCTGTATGACGGTCAGCTCGCCCGTTGCCTCCCGCAGTTGCAGCTCCAGCAGCCACTGCATCCAGGCATGGAACGCGACCTCGTCCGCAGAGGTGGCGGTTATCTCGGCAACCGCCTCCCCTCTGGGGTCATGCAGCTCGATCGGCCAGCTGCGCCAGTCGGCACCGTGCAGCTGGGCCAACACACACCAGGTGGCGAAGTCAGTGAGTGGTTGTCCTTGCTGCTCCCACCAGCCGGCGAAGGCGTCAGACGCCGTCGCGGCAACGTGGGTACCACGGTCCCGGAAGATGCGGCGGAGAGCTGTGCACTTGAGGGCCCACACCTCATCGCGGTCGATCAGGTCACGGTCGTTGAGCACGCGTCCCGCATCGGCCAATTCGGACAGGTCGAGCCGATCGGCGCCAGGCACGTCCTCGATCCGGAGGTAGAGCGGGTTGCGGTACCTGCGCGTCACCGGGAGATAAGGGCTGGCCTCTTGGACCGCGGTCGGTGCCACCGCGTGCAGAGGGTTGATGAGCAGGAAGCCCGCGCCAAGCGACTCCGACCATTCCCGCAGCGTCTTCAGGTCTGCCAGGTCCCCTATCCCCCAGCTGCGAGCTGACCGAGCGGCATACATCTGCACGGTCCAGCCCCAGGATCGCCACCCTTCCGGGAGCCAGCAGCGACCAGGCGAGACGATCAGGCTGCGGGTCTGGCCGTCGTCAGCGTGCAACTGGTGATATCCGAGCGGGAAGTCGGCAGGGACTGCGCCGACGAATGTCCGCGTCTGTCCGTCCTCACACATGACGCGGACTTCGCTGCCACCAAGTCCCAGGTCGTGTCCGGGTCTCGTGACAATCGGGGCTATCGACCCGAGGTCGAGCGACGGCTCGCCGATGAGTTCGCGCAGTCGCGCGATCGTGTCGTCCGACACGGTCTGCGGCTTGTCGTTGGCGTCGACCCAGTGTCGCTGGACGCCCCATGCATCGGGGCCAATGTGCCCGTCGGTATCAGCTGTCATGACCAAGGACCGCGGCGCGGCTAGCTCGCCGGGACCGGCGGCGAGACTGACAAGTCATCGGCTGCCCGCGTGGCCGGGCGGTCGTCGGCGAGCGGTGAGGGCGCGACCCGCAGAATCCGGGCCACGCCTGCCGGCAGCCACCAGTTGTACTTGCCGAACAGGCTCACCAATGCCGGCACCAGGAGCGCCCTCACGATGGTGGCATCGATCAAGATTCCGACGCCAAGAGCTGTGCCGAGAACTTTGATGTCGGTGCCGGGTGCGGAAGCAAGAGCAGCGAAGGCGAAGAACAAGATAAGTGCCGCTGACGTGACGAGCCGGCCCGTCCGACCCAGCCCGGTGGTGACAGCGGCTTGGGTCGAGCCGGTGTCGTCATACTCCTCCCTCATGCGAGCCAAGATGAAGACCTCGTAGTCCATCGACAACCCGAACAGGAACGCGAAGATCACCACCGGCAACCAAAACGTGATGGCGCCAGTCGCCGAGACAGCGAATATCGCATCGGAGCCATGGCCTTGTTGCCAGAAAAAGACGATGGCGCCAAAGACGGCTGCTAGCGAGATGAGGTTGAGAAGAACCGCCTTCAGTGGCAGCAGGATCGACCGGAAGGTCCGCACCAGCAAAACGAACGTGATGGCCGAGATCAGCGCAAGCACGTAGGGAAACTTTTCGTAGATCGCGTTGAAATAGTCACTGACGACCGCGCCGGCCCCGGTGACCTGCACCGAGCCGTCAGTGCCCGCTTCGACGGAGCTCCGCACGGCGTTCACCACAGCGGTTCCGTCGCTGTCGACCATCTCCTTGACCGGGATGACGTCGACGAGGGTGAAGCCGTCCACGGTCTCGCCCACAGCTGCGGTCCGGATGCCGTCGACTACCTCGGCTGCGTCGGCGGCCGCTTGGGCTTGTCCATCTTCGACGAGGATCGTCAGCGGGGTGAGCACACCCGAGTCGATGCCACCGGCACGGAGCGTCTGCACAGCGTCGTACGACGGGCCGCTGCGAGCCAAGGACTCGACGCCTGCCTGGCCAATCTTGAGGCTGAAGAGAGGGAAGATGAGCAGCGCGAGTGCGACCAACGCGACGCCGGCCGCGATGAAGCGCCGCTCGACGATGAGGCCGGCCCACGCAGTCCAACCTCGCGACGCGACGCCTTCCTTGCGGATCCGGGGGTAGTCGACCTTGGGACCGAAGCTGGACAGCAGCGCGGGCAGCAAGGTCAAGACGACCGCGACGCTGACGATCGGGATCAACATGCCACCGAGGCCCATGCTGCGCAGGAAGGGCACGGGTACGACGAGGAGCGCCATCAAGCTGATCGCCACCGTGACACCGGACGCGAACACCGCATGCCCTGCGGTGCGCATGGCGATGACGACAGCCTCTTCGTTGTCGTGACCATGCGCGCGTTCCTCACGCCATCTCGACACGAGCAACAGCGAATAGTCGATCGCTACTCCCAAACCGATCAAAGAGATGAGGAACTGGACCACGAAGCTCATCTCGGTGATGTAGGTCAGCCCAAGGACCAGCAAGAACGTCGTCAAGATCGAGACCGCCGCAATGAGCAACGGCAGCAGCGCAAGGAACGACGCGAAGACGAAGAGCAGCACCAGCAGGGCACCCGTCGCCCCGATCAGTGTCTCCACCAGCACGCTCGGACCCTCGGTGTCACCACCGGCTGACAGCAAGCCGTATGACGTGAGCTGACTGTCGAGTCCTGCCCCCTCGGCCGCCTTGGCCAGGGCTGGTTCGATCTCGATCGCGTAGGTGAAGTCAAAACTCTGGGGTTGGGGGGCCTGAACCAAGGCGAACGTCGTACGACCGTCGTCGGAAACGAATGCCTCGTCACCTGCACTGGCGAGGTCGACCACCCGGGCCGCCGGGACGGACTCGCGCAAGGAGTCGAAAACTTTCGCGACCTGCGGTGCCTGCTGCTCGACGGTCTGCCCCTCGGGCACAGTGACCACGGCGACGAAGGTGTCGAAGGTGCTGACGCCATAGGTCTCGATCAGCTGCTCTTCGGCTTCGGACCCGGGCTGGCCTGGCAATGAGAAGTCCAGGGAGAGCCGATCTGACAGGGCGGAGGCCGCGAACAGGCCGGCTGCGAACAGAACGAACCAGACCGCACTGATCAGCCGGCGATGATGCATGACGACGCGAGCGAGCGACTCCACTGAAGACTCCTGCCGAGGTTGCTGGGAGCGGCCCCAAAGTTCAATCTGCCCGAGCGCCGTGACGGACCGCGGGCGCCGGCTGCGGAAAAGTGTAAACGCCCTCGCGCAGGCGTGCTGTATGCCGTCACGGCGGAGAACGTCTTGGCGAGACCGATTGCTTCCGATACCCCCAGGGGGTAAGGTGGCCAGACTGTGAGAATGTTCCGATCAGGAGGGCGCAATGACCAGTCACGACCCAGCGGAAGTGAAGTCGGCGGATTCAGGTGCGGCACTGACTCGGCTAGCGGTCTCGGCGACCCTGCACTGTCTCACCGGCTGCGCGATCGGAGAGGTCCTCGGCATGGTGATCGGCACCGCGCTGGGCTGGAGCGACTGGTCGACGGTGGCGCTGGCGGTCGCACTGGCCTTCTTCTTCGGCTACCTATTCACTGTGGGTCCGGTGCTACGAGCCGGCCTGCCACTTCGACAGGCCGTCAAGGTGGCTCTAGCCGCCGACACGGTGTCCATCACAGTCATGGAGATCGTCGACAACGCCGTGATGCTCGGTGTTCCTGGCGCGATGGACGCAGGCATTTCGAGCGTGATCTTCTGGGGCAGCCTTGCTTTCGCTCTGTTCGTGGCCTTTTTGGTGACCGTACCAGTGAACAGGTGGCTGATCGGTCGCGGCAAGGGTCACGCAGTCGTCCATGAGTATCACCACTGACAGGTCGCTTCTCCACTGAGCATTGCGGCAGGAGCTGTCCGCACCCCAAGAGTCAGACCGGCCGGACGTCGACCAGGTCAGCTACCCCGGCAAAATCGGCCTGGTTGCGGGTGTAGAGCGCAGCGCCATGGGCGATCGCGGTGGCGGCGATGACGAGGTCGAATGCTCTTGCCCTCGGGTTGCGCCCGCTGCCTCTGACATGAGCCGCGAGCTGGCCATAGTGTCGCGCCACCGATCCATCGACTGGCAGCGGAGTGAAGCGGCTCTCTACGGCCGCCAAACGTTGCAACCGTAGCGCCCGCTGTGTCGCTTCTCGGGCTACCAGAACGCCAAAGTGCAACTCCGCCAGACTGACAACGCTGATGGCTAGCTCGCCCTCGATGGGAGGCACATCGTCAGCGATCAGCAAGTTGGTGTCGAGGAGTCCTCTCACTATCCCTGCCACGGATCGCGCAGAGTCTCGTCGAAGCCGCCCAACTCCAAGGACCAGCCAGGGTCAGTCGGCGACTCAAAGACGTCGCGCACCTCGGCAAAAGTTCGCCAGGTGCCCCGCACATAGGGCCCCAACACCGCAGCCGGTCGGCCGGATACCGTAATGATCAGGCTTTCACCCTTCCAAGGTAAGGCTTGCCTAAGTTAGCATCCTTGGTATGTCGAACAGCTCGACCGCCGTAGCGCCCACCCCCACTCCCTTTGCCACCACTCCCTTCGCCGCTCAGCTGGCGGGGTTCGGTCACCAGTTGGCCATCATCACCGCTGACGGTGAGCTGACCTACCAGCAATTAGCTGACCGAGTCGAGGCGACCGCACAACGCCTCGGCAGCCAGCGGCGACTGGTCCTTGTCGCGGGCGGCAATCGGGTCGACGTGCTGGTGGCTTATCTGGCTGCGCTCTCGGCAGGCCACCCCGTCCTGCTCACCTCTGACACGGATCGGGAGCGCCTCGAGTCCCTGATCTCGACATACGACCCGGATGTGGTCATGAGCGACGTCGGGGGGCGTTGGTCGACGCACGAACGGCGCCCGGGCTCGGCTCACGAACTGCACCCGGACCTCGCGCTCCTGCTGAGCACCTCGGGGTCTACCGGCAGCCCGAAACTCGTGCGGCTCTCTCACGACAACGTGCAGTCCAACGCCGAAGCCATCGCGACATATCTGGGCATCGAACCGACCGATCGGGCGGCTACGACGCTGCCACTGCACTACTGCTATGGGCTGTCGGTCATCAACAGCCATCTGGTTCGCGGCGCAGCGTTGATTCTGACCGACCTTTCGGTCGTCGACGCCCGTTTTTGGGACCTGTTTCGCGATCACGACGCCACGAGCTTCGCCGGCGTGCCCCACACGTTTGATCTGCTCGGCCGTGTGGGTTTCGCGAAGATGCGGCTGCCGTCTCTGCGTTATATAACGCAGGCGGGTGGGCGCCTCGGCGCCGACCAGGTCGAGCGCTTTGCACGTCTCGGCGCTCGCAACGGCTGGGACCTCTTCGTGATGTACGGCCAGACCGAGGCAACGGCCCGGATGGCGTATCTGCCGCCTGGGTTGGCCGCGTCGCATCCGAACACCATCGGTATACCCGTGCCGGGTGGCAGCTTCAGCCTGGAGCCTGTTCCCGACCTCGACGAGCCCGATGCGGGGGAGCTCGTATACAGCGGACCCAACGTCATGCTCGGGTATGCCGAAGGGCCATCGGACCTTCGCCTCGGGCGCACCATCGAGGCGCTGCGCACGGGAGACATCGCCCGCCAGGACAGCAACGGCTTGTTCGAGGTGATAGGGCGGCGCAGCCGCTTTGCCAAGTTGTTCGGTCTCCGCATTGATCTGCAGCGGGTCGAGACCGAGCTCGTCGCAGCAGGGGTCAGCGCCTGCTGCCTCGAGGTCAACGATGAGCTGGTGGTGGCCGTCGAAAGCGGGCATCGCGCCGACGACCTGCAGCGCTTGGTGGCTCGTCGTTGCGGCTTGCCGATGTGCGCGGCCCGGATCTGTCCCTTCGATCAGTTTCCTCGTCTTGAGAACGGCAAACCCGACTACCAGACGTTGGCAGCGATGACGCTCGTGGAAACGGGGTCGCCCGCGGACGGCAGCCTTGAATCGATCGCTTCTGCGCGCAGTGAGTTCGGCGAAGGCACCGGCGGGCTGCCGGAGGTGGTCCGAGAGGCGCCACCAGGACACTCACGCCAGGTCGATACCGCGGCTCTGTGTCGCCTCTACGCAGAGGTGTTGGGTCGGCCAGACACCACTCCCGCTGACACGTTCGTCAGCCTCGAGGGCGACTCGCTGTCGTATGTCGAGATGAGCATCCGGCTCGAGGAAACCCTCGGTCACCTACCGGACAACTGGCACGTAACTCCTATCACCGACCTGACGCCGCCACGTCGAAGAGCATGGAGTGGGTGGCGATCCCTCGAGACCAACGTCGTCCTCCGTGCAGCCGCGATCGTGATGATCGTCGGCTCCCACGCCAACCTCTTCACGCTGCTCGGTGGCGCGCACGTTTTGCTGGCCATCGCGGGCTTCAATTTCGCCCGCTTCCAGCTGGCAGCGTCAAGACGTCGAGAACGGTTGCGCCATCAGCTGGGCAGCATCGCGCGCATCGCTGTGCCGAGCATGGCGTGCATCGCTCTCGCGTATGCCTTGACGGACCGCTATAGCGTGGTGAACATCCTGCTGCTCAACGGCATTCTTGGCCCCGACCGATGGACCAGCGAATGGCATTTCTGGTTCGTCGAGGTACTTCTCTACATTCTGGTGGCGGTCACGGCTGTCCTGGCTGTTCCTGGTGTGGGTCGATTCGAGCGACGCTTTGTGTTCGAGATTGCGATGCTGGCGTTGGGACTCGGACTGCTCTGGCGGTATGACGTCATACGCCTCGACACCGGACCTGACCGCATCCATACCGCTCACATGGTCTTCTGGCTCTTCGCCCTCGGCTGGGCGACCGCCAAGGCAGGCTGGAGGTGGCAGCGGCTGCTGGTGACGATTCTGGGTTGCGTTGCGGTGGCGGGCTTCTTCGAGGACACGACGCGCGAGGCCACGGTGGCGGTTGGCCTCAGCC
>JACCXO010000062.1 GCA_013696975.1 Nocardioidaceae bacterium
CTGGAGCAGCTCGTCGCGCTGACGCGAGCCTCGGCATACGTCGCCACGGCGTACTCTTGCGTCCGTGGCCGGCCCCGACTTCTCCGAGCGCATCAAGCAGCTCGGCTCGACCCTGACCAGCATCGAGCGAGTGCTGGACCTCGACTCGATGCGAGCCGAGATCGCCGATCTCGGCGAGCAGGTGGCCGCTCCGGACCTGTGGGGCGACCAGGCGAACGCGCAGCGAGTGACCGGGCGTCTCTCGGCGCTGCAGTCCGAGGTCGACCGGGTCTCCGCCATCCGCTCGCGCCTCGACGATGTCGAGGTGCTGGTCGAGCTCGCGCAGGAGGAGTCTGACGACTCTGCCGTCCAAGAGGCCGACGTGGAGCTGGACCGGCTGGCGAAGTCCATCGAGGCGCTCGAGGTGCGCACTTTGCTGTCCGGTGAGTACGACGAGCGGGATGCGCTGGTGACGATCCGCTCGGGCGCGGGGGGAGTCGATGCCGCTGACTGGGCCGAGATGCTGATGCGGATGTACCTGCGCTGGGCCGAACGGCACGGCCACGGCATGGAGGTCTACGACACGTCGTACGCCGAGGAAGCCGGTATCAAGTCGGCCACCTTCGCGGTCAGGGCGCCCTACGCCTACGGCACCTTGAGCGTCGAGCAGGGCACTCACCGGCTGGTGCGGATCTCACCGTTCGACAATCAGGGTCGTCGCCAGACGTCGTTCGCCGCCGTCGAGGTGGTGCCCGTGCTCGAGCAGACCGACGAGATCGACATCCCGGAAGAGGATCTGCGCGTTGACGTCTTCCGCTCATCTGGGCCAGGTGGGCAGAGCGTGAACACAACCGACTCGGCAGTGCGTCTCACCCACCTGCCGACCGGTCTCGTGGTCGCGGTGCAGAACGAGAAGAGCCAGCTGCAGAACAAGAACACCGCCATGGTGATCTTGAAGGCCAAGCTCTTGGCGCTCAAGCGGGTCGAGGAGAAGGCCACACTGGACGAGATCCGCGGCGACGTGGCGGCCTCGTGGGGCGACCAGATGCGCAACTATGTCCTCAACCCCTACCAGATGGTCAAGGACCTGCGCACCGAGCACGAAGAGGGCAACCCAACGAGTGTGCTGGATGGTGAGATCGACAACTTCATCGAGGCCGGCATCCGGTGGAGGCGCGCTGGAGTGGGCGCAAGCTCAAGCTGACTCTTTCGCCAGATGAGGTGATGGCCCGACATCGGACTGACCCGGGTCTGCGATCGGGCGGGCGGCGGCTGCTGCGCCGAAGGCCAGCACGAGGGCGGCCAGGACGACGTATAGCGCCTGCCGAATGCCGACCGCGTCCCCGAGAAATCCGACGAGAGGCGGACCGGCCAGGAAGGCGGTGTAACCGATCGACCCGACGACAGACACGTGCAGGGCGGCTTGCGTGGAGTCGTCGGCGGCAGCGCTCATGCCGGTGGGGAAACCGAGAGCGGCGCCGAGCCCCCACATGAAGGCGCCGGCGTACGCCCAAGGCGGAGCAGGAGCAAGAATCACCAACGTCACGCCACTCGCAGCGAGAGTCGCCGTCCCTCTCAACACACCGACGCGGCCCCAACGGTCGACCACGGCCCCACCGACCAAGCGGCTCACCGTCATCGCCACCACGAAGACGCCGAATCCCACCGCGCCGACCGTCTCGGAGCTGCCTAGCCCCTCCACGAACGCCAGCGCCAGCCAGTCATTGGCGGCTCCTTCCGTGAAGGCGAACGCCAGCACCATCAGCCCCACCGACAAGGTGCGTCTGTCCCGCCAAGCCCGGAGCAACAAGTCCCTCGAGCGTGCCGGACCCGAGCCAGCGGACGCCCGCTCGACCGGCTGGAATGACCTGACGCTGAACGCGACGAGAGGCATGATGAGGGTCGCCGTGGTCACGAGCTGGGCGGTCACGCCGACTCCCGAGGCGGCGCACAACGCGCCCAGTCCGGCGCCCAAGACGCTGCCAAGGCTCCAACCGGCGTGGAACCTGGACATGACGGTGCGGTTGAGCCGACGTTCGACACCGGCGGCCTCGACGTTCATGGCCACATCCCACAAGCTGTTGCCGAAGCCCAGCACCAGCAGGCCAAGGCCGGCGACGGTGACGGACCCGAGCGCCATCCCCAACGAGCCGAGCAGCAATCCGGCCGTTTCCGTGGCGGCACTGCCCAAGACCGCGCGAGCGGCGCCGAGGCGATGCACGATCGCGCCGGAGGCGGGGAGGGCCGCCATCGCGCCGATCGACATACACACGAGGAGCAGGCCAAGCGAGGAAGCGCTGAGGTCGAGGCCCGATTTGACTGCGGGCGTGCGGGAGAGGAGCGATCCGAGCGCCAAACCGTTGATGGAGAACACCACCGCGACTGCTCGCTTGGTGCGTTGAGTGCGCTCGAGAGACGAGGTGCTGCGGGAGGAGGTGGAGCGCATGCGGCGAGTCTGTCAGGGCTCGCCGAGACCGCGACATGGGTAGTGCCGCGAGGGCTGTCGCCTACACTCGGGCCAGTGATCCGGTTCGAAAAAGTCACCAAGGCTTACGACACTCGGCATCGCCCTGCGCTCGACACCGTGGACGTCGACATCGACAAGGGTGAGTTCGTGTTTCTGGTCGGGGCCTCAGGCTCTGGCAAGTCGACATTCCTGCGGCTGGTGCTACGCGAGGCGCGTCCATCGCAGGGCCGGGTCTTCGTCGCCGGCAAGGAGATCAACCGCCTCGCGAGCTGGAAGGTGCCCGGCCTGCGTCGCCAGATCGGCACCGTCTTCCAGGACTTCCGGTTGTTGCCGAACAAGACCGTCACAGAGAACGTCGCCTTCGCATTACAGGTGATCGGCAAGTCGAGATCCGCCATTCGACAGCTAGTGCCCGAGACGCTCGAGCTGGTCGGGCTCGACGGCAAAGGCCACCGACGACCTGACGAGCTGTCAGGCGGCGAACAGCAGCGGGTCGCCATCGCGCGGGCCTTCGTCAACCGGCCGATGATCCTGATCGCCGACGAGCCGACCGGAAACCTCGACCCGACCACCTCGGTGGGGATCATGAAGCTGCTGGACCGCATCAACCGGACCGGCACCACCGTGATGATGGCGACCCACGACTCCAGCATCGTCGACCAGATGCGCCTGCGGGTGATCGAGCTGCAGTCGGGCCGAGTGGTGCGCGACCAGGCGCGCGGTGTCTATGGGTACCAGAGCTGACCGCGCCCCTGGTGCCACTGGTGCATCGGTGCTGCTGGAGAGGCGTGCGCCGAGCCGCCGTACAAACCTGACTGCACGCTACTTCAGAGGTATCCGAGACCCATGCAGCTGAGATATGTGGCATCCGAGTTCGGCAGCGGCCTCAAGCGCAACGTCTCCATGACGGTCGCTGTCATCTTGACGATCTGGATATCCCTGAGCTTGGTCGGGCTGGGTCTGCTCATCAGGTCGCAGATCGGCTTGATCGAAGAAGAGTTGGGATCTCGTCTCGAGGTCAAGGTCGTGTTCTGCGCCAAGAACTCGCAGACACCCACGTGCATTGAGGGCGAGGCGACGAGGGATCAGGAGCTGGCGGTGCAGGAGACCCTGCGCGACAGCGCCTACGTGTCGAAGTTCCGCTACGAGACTCGCGAGGCGGCCTACAAGGGGTTCGTGGCGCGCTACTCCGACCAAGATGGCAACGAGACGTCGATCGCTGACGAGGTCGAGGTCTCTGACATGTCGACGGCCTACTGGGCGACACTCGCCTCACCCGACGACGACGAGGAGCTGCTGCGGGAGGTGCAGAATTCGCCCGGAGTCGAGCAGGTCGTCAACCTCCGAGAGTTCCTGGATCCGTACTACGACACCCTCACGATGCTGCAGCGGCTGGCGCTCGGGGGAGCGGCCCTCCTGATCCTGGCTTCGGTCCTTCAGGTGTCCAACACGATCCGGCTGGCGGCGATGGCCCGGCGCCGTGAGATCGGCATCATGCGACTGGTCGGCGCCTCGAGCATTTATATCCAGCTCCCTTTCCTGCTGGAGATTCTCTTCGCTGCTCTCGTTGGAGCCGCCCTGGCATGTGGCTCTCTGCTCTTGGTGATGACGCGTTTCGTCCCGTGGCTCGAACGCGAGGTCCGGTTCTGGGGGTGGGTCGACATGGACGCCGCGTATACGGCGATGGCCGTCATCATCGCGATCGCGGTGTCAGTGGCGGTAATCCCCACTCTCGTCATGACCCGCAAATACCTCAAGGTGTGACGAGCATGGGTTACCGTCAGGTGGCTACACTCTTCAACGTCCCCACGTAAGGTGCCCCTTTTGTCGCGAACTGCCCCTCCTGGCTATGCCAGGCGAGTGCGCTCGAGCGCCTTCGTGGCACTGCTCGTCTCATCAGTCGTCGTTGGTCTGGTCAACCCGTCAGCGAGCGTGGCTCGACAAGACGGCGACGAGTGGCGCGAGCGGCAGCAGTCGGTCGAAGACCGTATCGGTGAAACGTCCACCGACATCCATGAGATCTCTGCTGAGCTGCTGCGCGCACAGCGGCTCGTCGAGTACGCCGAAGCCGACCTCTCGGCTGCTCGGGCCTATCTGGCCGGGCTGCGCGAACAGGTAGCCCAAGCAGAGCTCTACGACACAAAAATGCAAGCCAAGCTCGAGAAGGCCCAAGTCCGTCTCGAGAACGCCCGGATGGACCTCGCGCAAGGCCAGGTCGACGTCACGGCGACCCGATCGTCACTCGCCAGCTATGCGGTGTCCAACTACCAATCCGGCGGCATCGGGCTCTCGAGTCTCGGTGTTGCCTTCGATTCGAGAACCGCCGAGGATGCGGTCGATAGCATCCAAGACGTCGACACGGTCGTCAACAAGGAGTCGGTGGCTCTGCAAGAGCTGCAAGCCCAAGAAGTTCTCCTCACGCTGACGCAGGAGCGGGTGTTCGAAACCAAGCGGTCAGTACGGGAGAACCGGCTGCTGGCCGCGGAGAACCTGGAGAACAAGCGGCTGCTCGAAGCTCAGGCTGCAGAGGCTGAGCGCGAGGTGGCGCTCAGGGTCAAGACGCTGGAACGTGAGCGGCAGCGCGTGCAGACAGCCAAACGTGCTGAGCTCAAGAAGTTGAGGACGCTCGAGCGCGAGCGCGACCGTATCGAGCGGATGCTCCGCGAGCTCGCCGAGCGGAGGGCCCGCCAGCACCAGCGCAAGCTGGAGCGTGAGGCTCAACAACAACTGCTCGAGCTGGCCGAGCGCCGGGCTCAGCGGCGTGAAAGCGCGAACGGTGCGACTCCGCCGGCCCCAACGGCCGCTCCACCAACCAGTACTCCGGCCGCTCCGTCGCCTCCGGAGGTGGCTCCGTCGCCATCGAACGACGACGCCGACGGTGGCATCTTGGCTTACCCGGGCACAGACACCTTCGCCACCTCGCCATACGGCATGCGCATGCACCCCATTCTCCAGGTCTACAAGCTGCACGACGGGCTGGATCTGGCAGCCGCGTGCGGCTCTGAGGTCTACGCATCGGCCGACGGCCAGGTGGCCGAGGCCTCTTACAATTCAGCCTATGGCAATCGGGTCATCATCGATCACGGCTATGTAGCCGGTGTCAGCCTCGCGACCTCCTACAACCACATGACCTCCTTCGTCGCCGACCCCGGC
>JACCXO010000065.1 GCA_013696975.1 Nocardioidaceae bacterium
GGCGTCATCCTTCTTGCGGGCCGGGCCACGGCGACGCGACACCAACTCCGGATTGACCGGGAGCACCGTGTATCCGGCCTCAACCAGCGCCTCGACCAGCAGCCCATGGCTTGTCTCGACGACCACACGCACCTCGGCCGGGTCCACCTCCAACCCCGCGATCCGCTGCACCAGGGCAGACACCGCCTCAGGACGATGCTCGACCCGCAGCACCTCGACAACCCCTGCGTCCGAACGGCCGAGCGCCACCAGGTGGAACTCCTCCGCCCAGTCGATCCCTACTCCCAACACCATGCCTCCTCAATCATTGGTCGC
This sequence comes from Nocardioidaceae bacterium, assembly GCA_013696975.1. Lineage (GTDB taxonomy): Bacteria > Actinomycetota > Actinomycetes > Propionibacteriales > Nocardioidaceae > JACCZJ01. The sequence goes on from JACCXO010000065.1 coordinate 316, forward strand.
GACCACACTCCGGAAGTAGCGGGGAAGAGCACACACCAAGGCGGCGAACCGGCCGACCCGGTCTGCGGGAGGCGCCGCACCGTGCTGATAGACAGTCCTCCAGGGACGACAACCTCTTGGGTATCAGGCCTCCAGGGCCGTCCCCCGGGGACGCCGTCTCCACAAAGTCCTCGAAGGACAAGCGCCCGAAGCGTTCCCCGGAAGAGACCCTCACCAAGAGGGTAGTTCTATCAGCGCCCCACCGGACGAACGACCTTGACGGCGACAAGCGCTGGTGCACCCTCAAAGGCAACGGGACCGCGCCCTTGACAACAGAGGGGAGCCGGAAAGACGCTGAACTGGGCCACGCTCGTCGGTGGGCGTCGAGATGTCGTGCTGACGTCATATTTCGTGTCCCAAACCAGGTTAGCGCTGCGGGGCTCCCGGTAGGCTAAGTGCGCTGATGCTGCCAACCTCGCTCGTCAGAGTGCTCGTGTGGCCTTGCACATGGGTCGCGTCTGAACTCGGGGGGAATAGCGGGGGAAGTTTGGAGACAGCGCCGAACCGCGAGGTCACCACTTCGGCGATCGCGGCCTGTAACCCCTCGATGCGATCGACCGGCGTTTGTTGCGTGCTCTGGCGCAGGACGCGCGGGCATTGGGCGCGGCGCTCGCCCTGGCCGTGGGGGTGGCCGAGTCGACCGTGTCACTGGGGCTTAGACAGCTGCGCTCATCTGGGCTGATTTGTGGGTATCGCGCCGACATTGACCTCGCAGCCCTCGGCGCTTCCTTGCAGGCGATGACTGCTGTGCGGTTGGGGAACCACGCTCGACCCGAGGTTGACAGCTTCCGTCAGGCTGCGCCGAGTTGGCCAGGGGTGCTGTCGCTCTTTCACACCGGCGGCACCGACGACTACCTGCTGCATGTGGCGGCGCGGGACGCCGAGGGTCTGCGCGACTTCGTGTTGCGATATCTTGCGAGTCATCCAGCGGTGCAATGCAACACACCACGACCAACCTGATCTTCGAGCACGTCGACGGTCAAGGCGGGCATGAGCTCATGGAATCGTGATCCAGGCGATCCGCCACTGCTCATGGGGCTCAAGGCGCAAGGGACGGGCACACGACGTGTCGAGCGGGAAAGCCGCCGCACTGCTTATCGGGCCACCGCCGCGACGCCCTCGATAAGGCGGTCGACGTCGTCCTCATTCGTGTACGGCGCCAGGCCGGCTCGCACGGCGCCGGCGACGCCGAGACCGAGCCACCGAGCGGCCTCGAGTGCGTAGAAGCTGCCCCCAGGGGCGTTCACCCCCCGCGTAGCCAAGTACTCGTGCACCTCTTGAGGCGACACTCCCTCGACGGAGAAGAGCAGGGTCGGCGTACGACGGACCGGCTGGCCGTGCATCGTGACACCGCCAATCGCCGCAAGGCCAGACGTGAGACGGCCCAACAGCCGGTTCTCGTGCCCCTCGACGGCGAGCATTGACGCGACGACGCGCTCGCGCCGGGTCGCCTCATCGGGTGAGGCGAGGCTCGCGATGAAGTCCACCGTGGCTGTCACGCCCGCGAGCAGCTCATACGGCAGCGTCCCAGCCTCGAACCGCTCCGGGACGGCCTCCGAAGCGGGCATCAGCTTGTCGGGGTGCAGCGCCTCCAGCTGCCGAGGATCGGACACAAGCGCACCGAGATGCGGCCCGAAGAACTTGTAGGGCGAGCAGGCGAAGAAGTCCGCACCGATGGCCGCCACGTCGACGGGGGCGTGTGGCGTCAGATGGACTCCGTCGACGTACACCAGTGCGCCCACGTCGTGCGCTGCTGCCACGACCCCCTCTATGTCGGGCCGCGTGCCAATCAAGTTGGAGGCCCCCGTCACGGCGACGAGTCGGGTGCGCGGAGACAACACGGTGCGCAGCGCGTCGACAGGAAGCTCAGCTGTTTCACGGTCGAAGTCCGCCCACCGGACGGTCGCTCCCACGCGTTCAGCGGCCTGCAGCCAAGGGCGGATGTTGGCGTCGTGGTCGAGCCGAGTCACGACGACCTCGTCATCAGTCCCCCACTCCTTTGCCATCGCGCGCGAGACGTCGTACGTCAGCTGGGTCATCGATCGGCCGAAAACCACTCCGCCCGGATCAGCGCCAAGCAGGTCAGCGACGGCGGCTCGCGCTTCTGCGACCACCTGATCGGCCCGCCGCTCGGCCGCCGTGATAGAGCCGCGGTTGGCGATCGCCGAGGTCAGCGTCGCGGCCACTGCTTCGGCCACTTGACGCGGCACCTGGGAGCCACCCGGGCCGTCGAAGTGAGCAGCTCCCTCCTCGAGAGCGGGGAACGACCGGCGTACGCGATCTACGTCAAAATCCATGCCCACATCCTGTCCTATCCGGCTTGATGCT
>JACCXO010000132.1 GCA_013696975.1 Nocardioidaceae bacterium
GGCGGTGTCAAGCTGGCCGAGAACCCCGACGAAGCCGTCGCCAAGGCCGACGAGATCCTCGGCATGGACATCAAGGGTCACACCGTTTCCCGGGTGCTTCTCGCCCCCACCGCCGACATCGCCGAGGAGTACTACTTCTCTTTCCTCGTGGACCGCGCGAACCGCAACTATCTGTGCATCGCCAGCATCGAGGGCGGCGTCGAGATCGAAGAGGTGGCACGCACCGACCCCGACGCCGTGGCCAAGGTAGCCATCGACCCTCTGGTCGGCGTCGACGAGACCAAGGCCCGCGAGATAGTCGAGGCGACCCGCTTCCCCGCGGAGGTGGCCGACGAGGCGGTCGAGCTGATCCGCAAGCTGTGGACGGTATTCGTCGAAGAAGATGCCGGACTGGTCGAGGTCAACCCGCTGGTTCGGCTCGGAGACGGGCACTTGGAGGCGCTCGACGGCAAGATCTCCCTCGACGCTAATGCCGACTTCCGGCACATCGAGCACGCCGCCTTCGAAGACTCCGCCGCGGCTGACCCACTCGAGGCAAGAGCCAAGGAGAAGGACCTCAACTACGTCAAGCTCGACGGCGCGGTCGGCATCATCGGCAACGGGGCGGGCTTGGTCATGTCGACGCTGGACGTCGTTGCGTATGCCGGGGAGGCGCATGGCGGAGTCAAGCCGGCCAACTTCCTCGATATCGGTGGTGGCGCTTCAGCTGAGGTGATGGCCAACGGTCTCGACATCGTCTTGGGCGACGAACAGGTCAAGAGTGTGTTCGTCAACGTCTTCGGCGGGATCACCGCTTGCGACGCGGTTGCCAACGGAATCGTCAGCGCTCTTGACATCTTGGGCGAGTCGGCCACCAAGCCACTCGTCGTACGCCTCGACGGAAACAACGTGGTCGAGGGCAGACGCATTCTGGAGGAAGCCAACCACCCACTGGTCACCCTCGTCGACACCATGGATGGCGCGGCCGACCGCGCTGCTGAGTTGGCTGCCGTCGGCAGCGAAGCGAAGGGCTGAGGGAACATGTCGATCTTTTTGACCGAAGCCAGCAAGGTCATCGTGCAGGGCATGACCGGTGCCGAGGGCTCCAAGCACACCCAGCGGATGCTGAACTCCGGCACCGACGTCGTCGGCGGCGTCACTCCTGGCAAGGGTGGTCAGAGTGTGGACTTCGAAGGCACGTCAGTGCCTGTATACAGCTCCGTGAGTGAGGCCGTCGAGGTCACCGGAGCTGACGTGTCCGTGGTCTTCGTGCCGCCCAAGTTCTGCCGAAGCGCTGTCATCGACGCCGTCGACGCCGGCATCTCCCTTGTCGTCGTGATCACCGAGGGGGTGCCGGTCAAAGACACCGCCGAGCTATTCGCGTACGCCCAGTCGAAGGGCACATCGCGCATCATTGGCCCGAACTGCCCCGGAGTCATCAGCCCAGGCAAGTCCAACGCCGGCATCATCCCCGCCGACATCACGAAGGCGGGTCGGGTTGGACTGGTTTCCAAGTCGGGCACCTTGACCTACCAGATGATGTACGAGCTGCGTGACTTCGGCTTCTCGTCAGCTGTCGGCATCGGTGGTGACCCGATCATCGGCACCACGCACATCGATGCACTCCAGGCGTTCGAGGACGACCCCGAGACTGACGCGGTCGTCATGATCGGCGAGATCGGCGGCGACGCCGAAGAACGTGCGGCGACCTACATCTCCGAGCACATCACCAAGCCCGTGGTCGGATACGTCGCTGGCTTCACCGCGCCGGAGGGCAAGACGATGGGGCATGCAGGCGCGATCGTGTCTGGCTCGTCGGGGACGGCTGAGGCCAAGAAGGTGGCACTCGAAGCTGCCGGGGTGAAGGTCGGCAAGACGCCGTCGGCGACCGCCCAGCTGATGCGGGAGCTGCTGCAAGCCCACTGATTCCGGGCTCTTTGCGCCTCCTCGCTCTGCGCGGACTCGCTCTGCACGGCGCCGTGACAATACTAGGATCCGTGGTGGCAGCGTTTACGATTGCGGAGACACGTGCGCACCAAGCGACGTGGTATCTATCCGCAAGGAGTAAGACATGACCGCGCACGACAACTATCGCACTGGCACCGATCGGGCAGGCTCGGACAACGGTGACAAGCTGGCGCGCCTACTTGCCACGGTGGTCGGAGCGACCTTCCTGCTGGGCGGAGTGATGGGGTTCATCCCAGGGGTGACCACCAACTACGACACGATGCAGTTCGCCGGACACGAAGGCGAAGCACAGCTCCTCGGCCTCTTCGAGGTCTCGATCCTGCACAATCTGGTGCACCTCCTGTACGGTTTGGCTGGCCTGGCGATGGGGCGTAAGGCACGCACCGCCGTCACCTACCTGCTCGGTGGCGGTGCGTTGTATCTCGTCTTGTGGATCTATGGATTGCTCATTGACCAGAGCAGTGACGCCAACTTTGTCCCGCTGAGCGACGCTAACAACTGGCTGCACCTGTTCTTGGGCGTGGGCATGATCGGGCTCGGAATGGTGGCCAAGAAGGCGCTGGACCGCAGGGACACGACGGTTTAAGTTCCCTCGGCTTGAAGAGTGAGGCCTCAGCTCTTCGGAGCTGGGGCCTCATCTTTGTGCAAGGCGCTGCGCGGCGCGGGGGACGATAACCGCCACATAACCGTCGTGCTCGGTGTCCGCCCTTGCCGCCGGCGTATAGGTGAGCTGCGTCACGGTATCGCGATAGCGGAGCAAGGCGACCCGGAACACGAGGGCTTCGTTAGCCGCCGTGGACACCTCGATTCGCCATACTCGTCCGGTGACGTCGCCGAACTTCACCTTGTCGTTCAGCTCGACGTTGAGCGTGCGTAAGCGATCGCCGCAGCCCTTGACCTCGGAGGTCACGTCCGCCATGAAGTCTGCCGCGGCCTTGGGTGAGGCGAAGCGCCCGTTTGTCTGCGTCATGCCGTAGTAGGTCGGCAAGCGTCGCGCGTGAGGTATGACGAAGCTGCGTGACAGCACATCCTCAGCGCCGGCAGCGGCGAAGTCGGCCTGGTCACACTCAGTCGCAGCAGGGTTGGCCGCGAACTCCCGAGGCGCGGTGGCCATCCAAGGCCGCGTCAGCCCTTCGAAGAGCGGCATGTCGAGCGTGGTGAGAAAGCCTCGAGTCTTGTCCGCAGGCGGCGCCGGTTCGTCCTGGAGCTTGATGAGCTTGGCCGGCTCGACGGTGCACGTGCCTTGGGCGAGGCGACATACGGAGTCAACGGACCGGCTCAGGACCCGGACGAGGCGGGGTGCGTCCACGGGGTGCGCGGTCGTGCCACGTGTCACCCACGTCACCAATGCCTCGCCGGACCGAGCAACGGCCACCCGTTCGTCGTGCAGCCCCTCCTCGTCGACGTGGCGCAGCGCGAGCATGACAGCTTGGTCTCCGATGCCGCTGATCGAACGGAATTCGAGCAACTGATGACCCTCGACGGCACAGCCGGCGAACTGCTCAACCAGGCGGCGGTGAGCTCGACGGGCCGACTCGGGGGTTTGCGTCACCTCGAGCATCTGCGTTGCCTTGCTGGGATGCGCGCCCTTGCCGGACGAGAAATCGCGGACCCAAAGATGCTGCGCGTCAGGCGAGCTGGGCATGGACGAGACACAGTCGTCGATCGGCTCGGTGATGGAGAAGTCCGCGGACGAGTCGACGAGCTTCCACGGCCGAGAGCCGTCGAGGATCGTCGCCTCTTTCGCCGAGGCAAGTTGGCCTTCGGTGAGCTCCGGCTCGGGTGGCGGGGTGGTCTCGGGTCGCGAGGTGATCCTTCTCGGCTCCGTCTCCGGCTCCGGCATCGGGCGTTCGAGCTGAGCGATCGGATCGTCCTCTTCTTGCGCTGCTGTGATTGCCAGCGCTCCCACAGCGAGCGCCAGCGATGCCGCCCCGGCCACGAGCAGGTGAGGCCGACGGCGCGGGTTGCCTTCTCGTCTCAGTCGGCTCGGCCGGCCGACCTGCTCGTTGATGAGGTCATGGTTGAGGCGTTGGAGGGCTGCGGTAAGCGCGGCGGGGGAGACGTCGATGCCTCGCGAGCTCAGCGTCGCCGTGGCCCGGTGCAGGGCTTCGGTGGCGGCATCGTCGGTGACGCCGACCTCGCGTCCGGCAGTGGGCAGATCGAGGCCCGCCAGGTAGCACAAGATCACCAGTTTGCGCGCATCTGGTTCGAGGGCTCCCAGCGCCAGCAGCAGAGGGCGGTGATCGTCTGCCGTTTCCCGGGCGATGGCGTACCAGGGACGCCTGCTCCGCTGACCCCGTTCGGTTGCGCGGAACGCACGTGCGCGGATCCAGGCGTCCTTGGAGGCCGAATCCGCGTCCGAAAGCTCGCCGAGCTCAGGCCAGTGCCGCCATGCCGCCGTGAACGCATCCGTGAGGGCTTGGTTGGCCACCTCGGTGTTGCCGACGTACGCGTAAACCTGATGAAGCAGTCGACCACGGGACTCATGGAAGTACGCGTCATAGGCGTCGGCGCGCGACATCGACGAAGCTCCTAGCAGCGGGTGCAAAGTTTGATCGGGGCGGCGTGACTGGCACGGTCGCCTCCTCGACCGTAGACGATGTGCACGCGCCGGCACCAGTCGAAGTGCACAGACCGGCACCAGTCGATGTGCACGCGCCGGCACCAGTCGAAGTGCACAGGCCGGCACCAGTGCTGACGCGCACCCGCCGGCACCAGTGGATGTGCACGCTCCGGCACCAGAGCTGACGCGTAAGGCAGAACTCTGAAGGCCGCTCTGGGAACGAGAGAGCTTCGCGCTGATGGAACTTTGGCGCCAGGATTTGGCGTGGAAGTTCCACCTGGCCCTCCAAACGTCCAGACCGGCCGAAGCGAGTCACGACGCTGCTGCATCACGTACACGTGAGGCCGAGCCTGCTCTTGGTCGCCCGGCGGCGTGTCCACTCAGATTCTGAGCTGCGCCTCAGCGACCATGAGGAGCAATGACCTCAACACTTGCCCGCCCCCTCATGCGTGTCCGCCAGACCACTCGAACTCCGAAACGGCCGCTGGCCCTGTCCGCCATCGCGGCTGCCCTGTGGGTGGCCTGTGTGGGATTGCTGTTTTGCGTGGTCGTGTCTGTGGCAGCGTGGTTCGCAGCCGACACTGGGTCGTTCAATGCAGCGATTCGCGTGGGAGCGCTGGCCTGGTTGGTGACCTTGGGCGCCGGCTTGCACCTCGACGGGGTGACTCTCACTGCTATCCCGCTCGGCTTGACGGCTGTGACGGCCTGGCTGCTGTACCGCGGTGGGCGCTGGGTGGGAGTCAGCTCAGCTGTTCGATCTGGGCGGGACGCCGCTCTAGGCGTGATGGTCTTAGGTGGCGCGTTCACGGCGACTGTGGTGGCGGTGCAGTTCGCGACGAGCTCTCCCGGCATATCCGCTGACTTGCTGCGTTCAGTGGTCGCTTCCAGCGGGTTGGCTGGCGTCTTCGGCGGACTGGGTTTGGTGCGAGGCGCTGGGTTGGCCGAGCACCTGCTGGACCGCTTGCCCGCTGTTGCGCGCGGGGCGCTGGCTGGCGGATGCGCTGGCGTTGCCGTGCTGATCGTCGCGAGCGGATGCCTGTATACCTTGGCGGTCGGCATGCACTTCTCGGAAGCCGTCTCGGTCGCAGAGGGGATGCGCGGAGGTGCTGTCGGTGCAGCGATCTTGACCGTGGTCGGCCTGGCCGCGGTGCCGAACGCGGTGCTCTGCGCGGGGTCCTTTCTCGTCGGTCCCGGTTTCGCGGTGGGCGCCGGCACGTCTGTCGCGCCGGCCGGAGTCACCCTCGGCGCTCTGCCCGCGTTCCCGTTGTTCGCCGCACTGCCCGCTGGGGATGGGGAGTGGTGGCAGCAGGCGCTGGTCGCCATACCCGTTCTCGCCGGGGCGGTGGCAGGGTCGATCGCCGTACGACGGCATCCGGTGGACGGGTTGAGCCGGGTTGCGATCTCCGGCTCTTGTGCCGGCTTGGCCACGGGTATCGGCTTCGGTGCGCTGACGTGGCTCGCCACTGGTGCCATCGGGCCGGGTCGGATGCAGGAGTTCGGTCCCGACTGGACGACGACGGCTCTCGTTGCGAGCGTCGCGGCCGTGTTGGGCGGCGCGGCCGCTCCGGCAGCGGCGCGCTGGCTCGCTGACCGCTGACGTGGCGGCTCGACTCGTCGTCCTCGTATCGGGCGCCGGCACCAACCTGCAGGCGCTGCTTGACGCGTGCGCTGATCCAGAGTATGGCGCTCAGGTGGTGGCGGTCGGAGCCGACCGAGCGGGTACCCGCGCGGTGGATCGAGCCCGCGTCGCCGGCGTTGAGACCTTCGAGCTGCCCATCTCCGCGTATGACGATCGAGGCGCCTGGGACCAGGCGCTGACCGACCGGGTTGCGCCCCACGAGCCCGACCTCGTGGTGTCAGCAGGCTTCATGAAGCTCGCCGGAGAGGCGTTCTTGTCGCGCTTTGGCGGGCGCTACGTCAACACCCATCCCTCGTTGCTGCCCGCGTTTCCCGGGATGCACGGCCCACGGGACGCGCTCCACCATGGGGTCAAGGTCACCGGCGCCACCCTCTTCTTCGTGGATGCCGGCATCGACACGGGTCCCATCGTGGCGCAGGTCGCCGTACCCGTTGAACACGGCGATACCACCGACAACTTGCACGAGCGGATCAAGGCAGCCGAGCGGAAAATGCTGATCTACTGGGTCGGTCGGATGGTGCGCAATGGGTTCACCATCGAAGGCAGGAAGGTCGTAGTGCTGTGAGCGACGACAGGCGTCCCGTCACCCGGGCACTTCTCTCCGTCTTTGACAAAGAGGGTCTCGATGAGTTGGGGAGGGCTCTGGTTGAGTCTGGTGTGGCCCTCGTGTCGACCGGCTCGACGGCGAGTCACCTCATCGCCGCCGGACTCGAGGTGACAACGGTCGAGGACCTCACCGGCTTCCCCGAGTGTCTTGACGGTCGAGTCAAGACACTCCACCCGCGGGTGCACGCGGGGATCCTCGCTGACCAGCGGCTCGAGTCCCACCGCGAACAGCTCGCGGATCTCAAGATCGAGCCCTTCGACCTGGTTGTGTCGAACCTCTACCCCTTTCCCGAGACTGTCGGCTCAGGTGCCTCGCCCGACGAGTGCGTCGAGCAGATCGACATCGGTGGGCCATCGATGGTGCGGGCCGCGGCCAAGAATCACGCCAGCGTCGTCATCGTCACGTCGCCCTCGCAATACGGCGACCTGGTCGCCGCGGTCCGCGAAGGTGGTTCCACCCTGGCCCAGCGCCGACGTCTGGCAGCTGCGGCCTTTGCGCACACCGCGACCTATGACGTGGCGGTCGCCGGATGGTTCTCCCAAGAACTGGCCAACGATCCCGACATGTGGTGGCCTGACTTCGCCGGCCTGACCTTCCGACGCCGTTCGGTGTTGCGCTATGGCGAGAACTCCCATCAGCCGGCCGCGCTATATGTCGACCCCAACGCCGACCCCGGCCTCGCTCAAGCCGAACAGCTGCACGGCAAGGAGATGTCGTTCAACAACTACATCGACGCCCAGGCCGCTCACCGCGCGGCCTACGACTTCGCCGACCCGGATGACCCGGCTGACCCGGCTGCTGCTGTGGCTGCTGTCGCGATCATCAAGCACGCCAACCCGTGCGGTATCGCCCTCGGCACGGACATCGCCGACGCCCACGCCAAGGCCCATGCGTGTGACCCGGTGTCGGCATATGGTGGAGTCATCGCCGCCAACCAGGCCATCTCCGCAGCCATGGCACGGCAGCTGTCGGACGGGTTCACCGAGGTGATTCTCGCGCCCGACTTTGACGAGGATGCGCTGGCGCTGCTGACTGCGAAGAAGAGTGTGCGGCTTCTCCGCTGCGCGCCTCCGGCGGGATCGGGAATCGAGTGGCGCCCGATCTCCGGTGGTGTGCTCGCTCAGGTCGCCGATCGCTTCCAAGCCGCAGGCGACGACAGCGCCACCTGGCAGCTCGTCAGTGGTCCAACGCTTGACGAGGACGGGTTTGCGGACCTGGCCTTTGCCTGGCGGGCCTGCCGTTCGGTCAAGTCCAACGCGATCTTGCTGGCATCCGATCGAGCCACGGTCGGAGTCGGGATGGGCCAGGTCAACCGGGTCGACTCCGCTCGGCTGGCGGTGTCACGGGCCGGCGACCGGGCACGTGGATCCTGCGCCGCCTCAGATGCGTTCTTCCCGTTCGCGGATGGGCTGCAGGTGCTAATCGATGCGGGCGTGCGAGCCGTCATACAACCGGGTGGATCTGTTCGAGACGCCGAAGTGGTGGCGGCTGCAGAAGCGGCTGGTATGACGATGTACTTCACCGGCACTCGGCACTTCGCCCACTGACTCTGGTCAACGCGACCAGTTCGACCGTGGCACAATCAGCGGCGTGACAGCCCAGATCTTGGACGGCCTGGCTACCGCCAAGGCAATCAAGGCAAACCTCAAACAGCGGGTTTCCCGCTTGGCCGACCAGGGAATCACCCCAGGTCTGGGCACGGTCTTGATCGGTGCGGACGTCGGCAGCATGTCGTATGTCGCGGGCAAGCACCGCGATTGCGAGCAGGTGGGGATCGCTTCGATCAAGGAGCACCACCCAGCCGACATCAGCCAGGAGTTCCTGGAGGAGCTCATCTCCAAGCTCAACGACGATCCGGCGTGCACCGGTTTCATCGTGCAGCTGCCGTTGCCGAAACACCTTGACATGCACCGGGCGATCGAGCTCCTCGACCCACACAAGGACGCCGATGGGCTGCATCCCACCAACCTGGGGCGACTCGTCCACATGAACGAAGCACCCTTGCCCTGCACGCCGCGCGGCATCCTCGACCTCCTCCGCCGATATGACGTCCAGCTTGACGGGGCAGAGGTGTGTGTCGTTGGACGCGGCGTCACGGTGGGGCGGCCGCTCGGGCTGGTGCTCACCCGCCGTACTGAGAATGCCACCGTGACGCTGTGCCACACCGGCACTCGCGACCTGGTGGCGCATGTCCGGCGAGCAGACATCGTGGTGGCGGCCGCCGGAGTCGCGGGCCTCATCACCGCCGACATGGTCAAGCCGGGAGCGGCCGTGTTGGACGTAGGCGTGTCGCGCACCGACGGCGGGATCAGCGGAGACGTCTCGCCGGAAGTGCGTGAAGTTGCCGGCTATCTCGCTCCCATGCCGGGCGGTGTAGGACCAATGACCCGAGCGCTGCTTCTCACCAACGTCGTCGAAGCCGCTGAGAAGGCTGCTGGCAACAGGTGAGCTGGTTGAAGAAGCCGTCCACTCCGGGCGGGGTGATCTACTTCTTCGTGTTAGCCATCATGGTCAGCGGAATTGTGCTCGTGGGTCTGGGGACCTGGCGAACGGGCGTGGTGGTGATGGGTTCGAGCTTCGGCGTGGCGTTTCTCGCCCGTTCGGTGCTGTCCGAGGATCGCGCGGGCATGTTGCGGGTCAGGCGGCGTTCTGTCGATCTGATCACCATGGCGTTGTGCTGCAGCGGCCTGGTGGCACTCGCCTGGCTGATACCGATGCGCAGGTGAGTCGCGCAGAATGAGTTGGCGCAGATCAGGACTGGCCGACTCTTCCCTCGGGCCGCTGCAACGGCATAGAGTGTGCACTTCGGTGCGTATTAAGAGATGAGTTGTTCATTGCGCAACACTGATACAAGTGACGAGACGGTCCGGGCGGCTCTTGCGTTGGCGCGCTACGAAGTTCTGCCTACCACGAAGATCGAGGGCGCCGTCTTGGAGTCGGTGCCCAAGTCGGTGACCCTGACTGTTACCGCGAGCCCAGCCAAGGGCATGGAATCCACCCTCGCGACGGCTGAGCGATTTGTGGGGCACGGTTACCCAGTCGTGCCGCACTTGGCCGCGCGCATGATCTCCGGCCAGACCGAGCTTGCCGAGATCGTGGCCAGGTTGACTGCGGTGGGTGTCAACAACGTCTTCTGTCCTGCCGGTGATGCCGATCCGCCGGCGGGTGAATACGCTGGATCGCTCGGGATGCTCCAACACCTGACGGAGATGGGCCGCCCGTTTGAGCATGTCGGCATCACCGGCTATCCCGAGAGCCACCCGTCGATCGAGGACGACATCACGATCCAGTCGATGTGGGACAAGCGCTCCCACGCGACGTACGTGGTGAGCAACCTGTGTTTCGACCCCGACGCCGTCCGAGTTTGGCTGCACCGGATGCGCAAGCGCGGGGTCGAACTGCCTGTGCTGATCGGCCTGCCAGGTCCCATCGAGCGCGCGAAGCTGTTGGCGATGTCGACCAAGATCGGCGTTGGTCAGTCCGTGAAATTCCTGAAGTCGCACGTCGGCGTGTTCGCGCGGATCGCAGCCCCGGGTGGCTACAGCCCAGAGAAGTTTCTGCAGAAGTCGGCTGACTACCTTGGCGATCCGGCGTTGAAGGTGGACGGTTTGCACCTCTTCACGTTCAACCAAGTCGCCGAGACCGAGGCTTGGCGCCAATCCCTCCTCCTTCAATGTTGAGTAGCCAACTTTTCCGCGTCGAGCCGCCAACTTTTCCGCGTCGAGAAGCCACGTTGTCTGTGTTGAGCGGCCAGAGAGTGCCGCCCAAAGACGCAGCTGAGCGTTGATGCTTGGCCGAACGACTAGTCGTCCCGGGCTACAGACGTTCCGTTGCGACATTGCCCTCTGGCGGCGATGTTTTCAGCCGCCGCGTCATTCGCCTTTCGGGTCACACTCAACTCAAGCCCAGCGCCTCGCGCAGTTCCTGTATCCACCTGGCTAGAGCTTGTGAACTGAAGGAGCCCTTGTCGACAACGATAACGATCCAGTCCTGCTCACGTAGCCAATGGCGCCTGGCCTCGTCGGCAGCTCGCTGTGCCGGCGTCGAGTGAAAGTCACGGCCGTCGTACTCAATTGCGACTCGATGCTTGGGATACGCGAGATCGAGTCTGTAGGTATCGAAGTCACCGTCACTGACCCAGTATTGAGGCTGAGGCGTCGGGAGACCAGCATCGATGATGGCGAGACGAGTCCACGACTCTCCAGAGGACTCCGCCTGCGGATCGGCTATGGGAATCAGTTGCCGAAGTTGTACCACGCCGCGCCGTCTTCGATATCGGGGCAGCTCGGCCTTCAAGTCCGCTTGTGTCAGGCCGTGTCGCCTCATGAATCCGTCAAGGACGGCGAGCGCCTCGTAGCGCGAGAGTTTGCACGCCAGATCCATGGCGGTGCGGACAGGTGTTGTGAGACGGACGCCTTCAATCTCCATGATGTCGGCGCGCGCAAGATCGCGTATGCCGCCCGTACATCCTTGCCGGCGAACTCGATTGTTGCCTCGCAGCACGATGGTCTCGACCGGAGGCAAAATGTCGAGCTCGCGGTATTCGAAGGTGTCTATGCCATGCAACCAGCTGGCCGTTCGATCGCAGACGACGGCGAATGGTCGAATGACGAGCATGGCCGCGCGGGCCCTCACCTCCTGTGAGTCGGGCACTGTCACGGGGCGGTAAACACCCTGCAACATGGGGATCACTTCTCTGTTAGCAAGGAGGCAATCAAACCGGTATCTGGAGAAGCCGAGGGCACGCGCCTCTGCCCAAGTGAAGGGCCGTTCGGGCAGCTTCGGCGGTGTTTTCACGCAATAGAGTGTGGCCAACAGCGCGGAGACTCGGCTTCACTTATCCCCAGCGACTCGCAACCATGTGGATAAACGTCCGGAAGGCTGCCCACGCTCGACCTCGTTGCCCCCGATAGCCAGGATCCTGATCACCGCCGGAGTGGACCCATCGTCTTGGATTAGTCGACTCAGAAAAGTTGGCTAATCAAGGCGAATTCTTTGGCTGCTGAACAGTTATTTTTTGGCTATGCAACCAATGGGGGCGGCGGTGGGGTGGAGGAGGGTGGTGAGCTCGCGTTCCAGGCCGGTGGTCCCAACGTCGACAGTGGTCAAAGGGAGTCCCAGGCAGTCGGCTGCTTTGGAGGCCAGGTGGGCAAGCTCGGCGTCCGGTTCCTGTGCCAGCCACACGACCCGGGTGTAGTTGCCGAAATAGGTGTCCCGCAACTCGGGGTAGCGGTCCAGTCCCAGCTCGGCCACCACGGTACGTGCGAACGACCTGACCAAGAAGTCGGTCAGCACATAGGTCCCTGGCTGCTCAGAAAAGAACGCCGCGAGGCGATCTTGGCCAGCGAAGACGTCATAACAGTGCAGTCCGGCCAAGCGCCGCAGTCCGAGCCGGGCACACACCGAGTCCAGCGCGCCGTAGGTGCCGCAGTCGGCATACGCGACCGCAACCGATGAATAGCGTGGCCGCAGCTGAAGCGCCAACTCCTCCACCTCGCCGGCGATCAAGTCGGGGCGGTTGTGCAGCAGCGGCGGCAACGGGTGTATGTCGACCGACCAGCCCCGTTGCTGGACGATCCGGCCGCACGGCTGGGCGATCGCGCCACAGGCGATCAGCGCCACCTCCCCGGCAGGCACCTCCCCGACAGGCGCCGCCACCTCCACCACGGGCCGCCGACCGTCAGCGCGGGAAGGCGAGCTGGTCGACGAACCGGTCGTTGAACTCGGGTCGGTCAGAGAGTTCGACATACTTCACCTCCTCGAGCAAGGTCAGCGCGCCGTGGCGCTCCTGCACGCTCAGCAGCGCCATCTTGGCGCCCTCTCCAGCGACATTGCCGGCACTGACGATGCGCAGCACCGGCAGCCTGGGCACCAGGCCGATCCGCACGGCACTCGCGGGGGACAGGTATGAGCCGAAGGACCCAGCCAGCAGCACCTGCTGCACGTCAGCCGCCTCCACGCCCAGCTCTTCGAGCAGCAGACTCCAGCCGGTCGAGATGGCCGCCTTGGCGAACTGCAGCTCGCGCACATCGCGCTGCGAGATGTAGACAGAGTCCGCCAACTCCTTGCCGTCCCGCCACACCAGCGCAAACACGCGCTCTCCACCGTCAAGGGCGCCGAGCCGGTCGGCCACGCCCGGGACGGTTGCCGCCGCAGCGTCCGAGGAGATGAACCGACCGCTCTCATCGAGCAGACCCACCCGGACCAGCTCCGAGACAGCGTCCACCAACCCGGATCCGCACAACCCATCGGCGGCCACGTCTCCGATGACCTGACAGGTCACGTCGTCGTCACCGATCTTGACCACCTCGATGGCGCCGTCAGCAGCGCGCATGCCACAACGGATGGCACCGCCCTCGAAGGCCGGCCCCGCAGGCGCCGCCGTGGCCACGATGCGCTCGCCGTCACCCAGCACGATCTCGCAGTTGGTGCCCACGTCGATGAAGAGGCGCAGCCGCTTGTCGCGGTCCATGCCTGAGGCGAGCATGCCCGCGACGATGTCCCCTCCGACATACGCGCCAAGTGCCGGCAGGACCAGGGCGCGAGCGCGCGGGTGCACGCGTACGCCGACGTCGCTGGCGAGCAGCTCGGGCAGCGTCGCCGACGACATGATGAAGGGCGCCACTCCCAGCGGTTCGGGATCGATGCCGAGAGCGAGAGCGACCATGGTGGCGTTGCCCGCGATGGCCACCTCGTAAACCTCCGCGGGGTCGATGCCGGCCTGCTTGCACACCTCACCGGCCAGCTCGTCGAGGGTGGCGTGCGCGAGCCCGCGGAGCTTGTCAAGGGCGTCTGTGTCCATCATGGTGGCGCTGATCCGGGTGATGACGTCAGCGCCGAACGGTTGCTGCTTGTTGAGCATGGACGACACGGCGGCCGGAGTGCCTGTCGAGGTGTCGAGCAACGTCGCCACCACAGTTGTCGTACCGAGGTCGAACGCGATCGCGTGGCGCCCACCAGTCGTGTCACCCGGCTCGATATCGATGAGCACGTTGTCGACGATCACGGCGGTGAACTTGAAGTCGGACTGACGCGACACCGCAGGCAGCCGACGCAACGCGTGTATGTCGACTCGCAGCTCGAGGTCGTCGATCGCCGCCAGCAGCCGCGCCAGGTCGGGTACCTGGTCTGACAGCGTCGGCTCGGCCAGCTCGACATAGCGCTTCTGGATGGCGGGCCGCAGGATCACCTGCCGACCCACCCCGACGGTGGCGGCCTTCGGCCGTGTCATCATCGGCGGCACCTCGACGTCGATGTCGGAGGTGGCCTGAGCCAGGCAAGCCAACCGCCAGCCCGCGTCGAGCTGGTCAGCCGTGAAGGAGCGCTGGTCGAGCCGCGACACCGGAACCGACCCGTCGAGGATCCTCACCTTGCACTTCTTGCAGGTGCCGTGGCCGCCACAGGTGGAGTCGATCGCGATGCCGTTCCAGCTGGCCGCGTCGAAGACGCTGACACCTGGCGGCACCTTGACGTCGCGATCAGCGGGCGTGAAGCGCAGCCGCACCCGGCCGATGCCGTCGTGGACCGCCACGCCTTCCCCACCGGTGCGCCTCGGATCGGCATGCGGAACGATCAGACCTTCGCGTCTGAGCTCGGCTGGGTCTGCCCGCTCCTCGTCGCCGACGTCTGTGCTCATGGAGCGTGTGGGCTCATGGTGCGAGAGCCTGCTGGAGCAGCGCGTCGGCGGCGGCCTTTTGCGCTGCCTGCTGGGCGCGGTGAGCGGAGATCCAGCTGGCACCCCATTCGTCGTGGCCGAGCAACAAGTCCGCCGCCTTGACAGCCTCGACGATCTGTGGGGTGCGGGTGTCCATGATGGCGCTGGTCAACCCGACCGTGATCGCCATCGCCAAGAAGGTCGCGTTGATGGTGTGCCTGCCCGGCATACCGAACGACACGTTGGATGCGCCAACGGTCATGTTGACCCCGAACTCGGCACGGATGCGCTGCATCGTCTCGTATGCCGTCCGGACGATCGTCGGGTCGGCCCCGATCGGCATGGCCAGCGGGTCGATCACGATGTCCTCGAGCGTCAGGCCGTACTTGTCGACCGCGGTGTCGAGGATCTTCTTGGTCAAGACGAGGCGCTTGTCTGCCTGCATCGGGATCTCGTCGTGGTCGTTGGGCAACGCCACCACGGCAGCTCCGTAGTGCTTGACCATAGGCAGGATCTCGGCCATCCGGTCGTCCTCGGCGGTGATCGAGTTGACCAGGGCTCTGCCCTCGTAGACGGACAAGCCCGCCTCGAGAGCCTCCACGACCGACGAGTCGATGCAGATCGGCAGGTCGGTCAGGCTCTGAATCAGCTTGATGGCCTTCTTGAGCAGCTCGGGCTCGTCGGTCAACGGCACGCCCATGTTGACGTCGAGCACCGTGGCTCCGCCGGCCACCTGAGCTGCGACGTCTCTTTCGATCGCCGACAGGTCGCCAGCGCGCAGCTGGTCTTGGAAGATCCGCCGACCGGTCGGATTGATGCGCTCACCGATCAAGCAGAACGGCTGGTCATGGCCGATCGTGATCTTCTTGGTGGCGGAGCTCAAGACGGTGTGCATAGTGTATTCCTTTGCTGAAACCGGCTTGTCAGAAACTGGGGCGGCTATAGCGTCCTCAGCGTCTGACAAGTCACGGGGACGGGTCAGGCGGAGACCATGGCTCGTTTCTTCTGGATCAGGTCCTTGGCTTTCTTGACCGTCTGGGAGGCGTCGGCAGCGTAGGCGTCGGCGCCAACCGCGTCGGCATACTCCTGCGTCACCGGGGCGCCGCCGACCATCACGACGACCTGGTCGCGGATGCCCGCCTTCTCGAGGGCGTTGATGTTGGCCTTGAACATCGGCATCGTGGTGGTGAGGAAGGCCGAGAATCCAACGATGTCCGGCTTGTACTCGTTGATCGCCTCGACGAACCTCTCCGGTGGCACCTGGACTCCCAGGTCGATGACGTGGAAGCCCGCGCCCTCGAGCATGATGTTGACGAGGTTCTTGCCGATGTCGTGTACGTCGCCCTTGACCGTGCCCATGACGAACGTGCCGACGGTCTGGACGCCGGTCTCAGCCAGCAGGGGGCGCAGCAGAGCAAGCGCGCCGCTCATCGCGCGCCCTGCGATGAGCATCTCGGGCACGAAGTAGTCACCTCGCTCGAACCGGGCGCCGACCTCCTCGAGTGAGGGGATCAGCGAGTCGAAGAGGAGCGACTCGGGTGTGAGGCCGAGGTCAAGCCCCTGTTGCGTTAGCGCCAGCACGGCTGGCGCGTTGCCAAGCAGCGTTTCGTCGTAGAGCGTCTTGAGCAACTCGTCGGGCGTCATGCGGCGCCCTCCTTTCGGGGCTGGTGACCCAGGACGCTGGACAGCGCCTGAGCATGTTCTTTGATCAGCGATCCCAGCTGTGGGAGCTTGTTCTTGATGCGGCCGCTAGGACCCGAGAGACCGACCGCGGCGACGACGTCACCACTGCGGCCGATGACTGGGGCGGCGACAGCGTCAAGCCCGATCTCAAGCTCGCCGAGCGCTTGCGCGAAACCCTTGGCGCGCACCGTGTCGAGATGGCGACGGAACTTGCGCGGGTCAGTGATGGTGTGGGGGGTGCGTGCCTCAAGGGTCCGGTTGGGGACAGGGATCAGGCCCGCAGCATACAGCACCTTGCCGAGGGCGGAGCAGTGAGCGGGTACGTCGACGTCGAGCCAGTTGGTAGTCCCAAGCAGGTATGTCGAGTCGACCTGAGCCACCTGTGTGACGTCTTGGCCGCGCGCCACCGCCAGATTGACGGTCTCGCCAGTTGCAGCGCTGATCCGCTCGAGAGTGGGTTGGGCCAGCGCGATGAAGTCGTCGATCGGGTCATGGCGGCTCGCGTAGGCCGCGAACAACGGGCCGGCTCCGTAGGCACCTTCGCCGTCGCGTCGGACGAGACGGTGACGCTCCAAGGCTTGCAGCAGGCGCGATGCGGTCGACTTGGGCAATCCCGTGTCGGAGACGAGATGGCCGAAGTCGGGCGGCTCGTCAGCCAGCACGACCAGCGACAGCAGCTCGGCTGCGCGGTCGATGGCTTGGGTGCCGTTGGCCGACATAGTTCTCCTCGGGGTCTTCCCTCATGCTGGTCCAGTACAGCACAATGAACCATAATATGGAATCTTTGTTCCACATCATGACTCCCATGAGTACAAACTGAAATCTTGGAGGCCCGATGTTCAAGAACTCGATGCCGCGCTACGAGGTGTTGTCAGCCGACGCGATGAACAAGCTCGACGCCGGATGGCGCCGCCTCGTCTCGGAGATCGGGATCGAGTTCATGTCCGACCGGGCCCTGGGATTGTTCCGTGCGGCGGGACAGAAGGTGGAGGAGAACAAGGTGTTCCTCGACCCGGAGTTCGTGTTGGCGCAGGTCGCCAAGGCGCCGAAGGAGTTCGACGTGGCGGCGCGCAATCCCGCCAACTCGATCCACATCGGCGGAGACTCGATGGCCTTCGGTGCGGTCTACGGACCACCGTTCGTCCGAGAGGGGAAGGTGCGGCGCGATGCGACGATGGACGACTTCCGCAACTTCGCGAAGTTGGCTCAGTCGTTTGACGTGCTCGACTCCGCTGGCGGAGTGGTCTGCGAGCCCAACGACACACCCCTCGACTCCCGCCACCTCGACATGACCTACGCCCTGCAGACCTTCACCGACAAGATGTACATGGGCAACGTCGTCTCCGGCCCCAACGCTGCCGACACGATCGCCATGGGGGCGATTCTCTTCGGCGGGCGCGAGGTCATCGAGGAAACGCCGGTCTCGATCTCGCTCATCAACTGCAACTCGCCGCTACGGTGGGACGACCGGATGCTCGACGCGATGTTCGAGTATGTCGAAGCCGCCCAGCCAGTCGTACTGACGCCTTTCATCTTGATGGGCGCCATGTCTCCGGTGACGATCCCGGCGGCATTGGTGCAGCAGATCGCCGAGGCGCTGTCAGGCATCGCGTTGGCGCAGCTCATCCGTCCAGGCGCCCCGGTGATCTTCGGGTCCTTCCTGTCCAACATCGATATGCAATCGGGCTCGCCCTGCTTCGGCACGCCGGAGTCGGCGATGGGGCTGTTCTGTACCGGCCAGATCGCGCGGTACTTCGGGTTGCCCTTCCGCTCCGGTGGTGGTCTGACGTCGAGCCAGGTGCCAGACGCACAAGCCGGCTATGAGGCGATGATGACGCTCCTTCCGACCTTCCTCGCTGGCGCAAACTGGGTGATGCACTCAGCCGGTTGGCTGGAGGGCGGACTCGTTGCGGGTTTCGAGAAGTTCATAGTCGACGCGCAACTGCTGGAGATGCTGCAGGTGGAGTTCACGCCGCTCGAGATCGATGATGGTTCGCTGGCCTTTGATGCGCACCTCGAGGTGGGACACGGTGGTCACTTCTTGGGCGCCATGCACACGATGGAGCGCTTCCGGACCTGCTTCTACCGGCCGTGGCTCTCGTCATCTGACAACTACGAGCGCTGGATGCGAGGCGGCAGCCTCGACACCGCAGCGCGTGCCTCAAAGGTCTACAAAGACCGGATCGAGTGTTACGAACAGCCGCCTCTCGACGAGGCCATCCGCGCCGAGCTCAAGGACTACGTCAACCGCCGCCGCATAGAACTCGGCGACTAACAACCCCCAACCCGCTCAACGAAAGGGGTGGGGACTCCTGTCTTATGAGTCGGAGTCGTCGGGCTTGATAGCTTCCTGCAGCTGGTCTCGGGACATGGTTTCGGCGCCTTCGACACCGGCGTTCTCGGCGGCGATGAGCAGCTCTTCCTTGGTGGCTTCACCGGGCTGGTCGCCCATGTGTTCGGCGCGTGCCTCGACGAAAGCGTCTCCCAGCTCCTGCAGCCGCTCGGATGACAAGGAGGTGCGAAGACCTGGCAACACCGACTCTTCCTCTTCCTCGACGTGATGCAGGATCGCCTCAATCAGCTCGTCGAGGGTCGAGTCGAAGTCGGCGCTGTTGACATCCATCTGCTTGAGCTTGACGAGCAGCTCTTCGGCTGCCGCGTGCTCCTCCTGGCTGTGAGCGACCTCGTCGGTCTCGCCGGCCTCGTCGCGGGCAGCGGGGTAGACCTCCGACTCTTCGGCCCGGCTGTGCGCGATCAGCAAGGTGGTGACCGTCGGCAGCAGCATCGGCCGGGACTCCGGGTCCGCGCGCATCTTGTCGAAGAGGCGCTCGACCTCTCGGTGGTCAGCCATGATCAGGTCGACAACATCTTGGGGCATGGAGAGTCCTCTCAGAACGTCTCAGAACGTCAGGTTCGGTGCGACGTACCCGATCATCACACCCGGCAAACGCACGCGCATCGCCTAGCGGAACACGACAGTCTTGCTGCCGTTGAGCAGAACGCGCGTCTCCGAGTGCCAGCGCACGGCGCGTGACAGAACTTGGCTCTCGACGTCTCGACCACTCGCCACGAGCTCCTCCGTGGTGAAGCCATGGTCGGCCCTGGCCACGTCCTGCTCGATGATCGGTCCCTCATCGAGATCTGAGGTCACGTAGTGCGCGGTTGCGCCGATTAGTTTGACCCCACGGGCGTGCGCCTGATGATAGGGCCTCGCGCCCTTGAAGCTCGGCAGGAAGGAATGGTGGATGTTGATAGCTCGCCCCGACAGTCGCCGACACGCATCATCCGACAGCACCTGCATGTAGCGCGCCAATACGACCAAGTGGATGTTGAGGTCGTCGACCAGCCCGAGCAGCGTCTCCTCGGCCGCGGCCTTGGTCTCTCCGGTCACTGGTAGGTGGTGGAACGGGATGCCGTAGGAGTCCGCGAGCCTTTCGAAGTCCCAGTGGTTCGACACGATCGCCGGTATGTCGATCTGCAGCGACCCCGTACTCCACCTGAACAGCAAGTCGTTGAGGCAATGCCCGAAACGAGACACCATGATCAGCGTGCGATACCGCGCCCCAGCGGACCAGAGCTCCCACTGCATCCCGAAGTTTCGAGCCACTGGCCCGAAATCAGACCGGAGGGACTCCAGCGTGACGTTCGACCGAGAGATCTCGAAGTGGACGCGTAGGAAGAAGCGGCCAGTCTCCGCGTCGCCATATTGCTGACTTTCGATGATGTTGCCGCTCTGCTGAACCAGAAAGCCGGAGACGGCATGCACGATGGCTGGCCTGTCGGGACAGCGCAGTGTCAGCACAAAGTCTTCGCATCCGGAGGCTTGCCCGGGATCGTGAGCCGGGTCAGTAGCGTCGTCAGCCGCGGTCATGAGGAGCATTATTAGCATCGCTTCTGCCAGTTGTCGCTACATATGCACTACGGTTTCGCCATGAGCAACATGGACGGCCTGACAGCTAAGGAATCGGGTTCTTCCACAACGGTTCAGTCCGTGGACAGAGCCATCACGATCCTCGAGCTGCTGGCAAATGGGGGTGAGGCTGGTGTCACCGAGCTTGCCCGCGAGCTCGGTGTGCACAAATCCACAGCCTTCCGTCTGGTCGCCGCCCTCGAGCGACGCGACCTGGTCGAGCAGCACACCGGGCGGGGCAAGTACCGGCTCGGTACCGGCATACTTCGGCTGGCAGGAGCTACGACGTCGCGCCTCGACCTCGTGCAGGAAAGCCGAGCGGTCACCCGCGCATTGGCCCTGCACACGGGCGAGACAGTGAACATCGCGGTACTCTCCGACGGGGCAGCGCTCTATATGGATCAGGTCGCCGGTTCGTCGGCGCTGCAGTCTCACAACTGGGTCGGCCAGCGAATCCCACTACACGCCACCTCCAACGGAAAAGTGCTGATGAGCCATCTCGACCGAGCTGAGGTGGCACGGCGGATTCCGGTCCTGCGGTCGTACACCGCCCACACGATCACCACGCTGGATGGCTTGATGCGCGAGCTGAACGAGGTGCGCCAGCGCGGTTACGCCGTCGCTATCGACGAGCTCGAGATCGGGTTGACGGCCATTGCGGCGCCTGTCCACAACATCCAGGGAGCGGTGACTGCGTCGATAAGCATCTCCGGGCCAACGTTTCGGCTCGACGCTCGCCGAGTGCCACAGGTCTCCGAAGCCGTGGTCTCCGCTGCGACCACGGTTTCTCGCCGCCTGGGTTGGCGTGGGTGAGCACATGGCGGCATCTCGCCGACCGCGGGTACTGCCGCGACTGCCGCGACGCCGCCGAACGTGACAACCAATCGCGTTGCCATAACGATCTGGTCAGAGTCTTGACGGTCTCCCTGTCTCGATGGTTGTCTTTGTTGCGAAGAGGAGACCAGCGTTGCGTATCAAGCGACTACACGAGAACCGTGCTGACCGCAGGGCCGGTCTGAGGAGCTAGCGTGGCCGACCTCTACATCGCCGGGCTATGGTGCAGCGCAGAGCGGGGAGAAACCCGCGAGATTCGCTGCCCTGCCGACGGCGAGCTGATCTCCACCGTCGACGAGGCAAGCAGTGTTGACACGATCAAGGCGATCGACGCCGCGCGTCGCGCCTTCGACCACTCCGAATGGCCAACCAGCTCGGTGCACGACCGCAGCGACCTGCTCCACCGCGTCGCTGACCTGTTGGTCGAGAACAAGGCCGAGGTGGCGCGGGCCGAGACTCTCGACACCGGCAAACGTCTGGTCGAGAGCGAGTACGACGTCGACGACATCGTCGGCGTGTTTCGCCACTACGCCAGCACGGCCGCTGAGGACGCCGGCAGAGTCATCGACACCGGACGCCTCGACATTCGCAGCCGTGTCGTCCGCGAACCCATAGGCGTCTGCGCTCTCATCACGCCCTGGAACTACCCGTTGCTGCAGACATCCTGGAAGGTCGCACCCGCCCTTGCGGCCGGCAACACTTTCGTGCTCAAACCCAGTGAGCTGACTCCCTCGACCGCCATCTTGCTGATGCGTCATCTCGAAGAGGCAGGGCTGCCAGCCGGCGTCGGCAACCTCATCTTGGGTGCTGGACCGACAGCCGGCGGCCCGTTGTCGACGCACCCAGGTGTCGATCTGGTTTCCTTCACGGGCGGTGTCGAGACCGGCCGCCGCATCATGGCAGCCGCCGCGGCCACGGTGAAGAAGGTCGCTCTCGAGCTCGGCGGCAAGAATCCCAACATCGTGTTCGCCGACGCCGATCGCGAAGCCGCGCTCGACTTCGCACTGACGGCGGTATTCCTCCACTCCGGCCAGGTCTGCTCAGCCGGGGCACGCCTGATCGTCGAGGAGTCGATCAAGGACGCGTTCGTCGACGAGCTCGTCGAGCGGGCTCGTCGGATCAGACTCGGTGGACCTTTCGACCCAGAAGCGGAGACCGGCCCACTGGTCTCCGCCGCGCATCGAGAAAAGGTCGAGGCGTATGTCGCTCGAGGTCTTGCCGAAGGCGCCACCTTGAGATGTGGCGGCGCCCGCCCCGACGATCCCGAACTCGACAAGGGTTTCTACTACCGGCCCACGATCCTCGATGACTGCAAGAGCGGCATGAGCGTCATACAGGATGAGTCGTTCGGGCCGGTCCTGACCGTCGAGGCGTTCAGCACCGAGGACGACGCGGTCGCCACCGCGAACGACAGCATCTACGGGCTTGCCGGGGCGGTGTGGACCGAGAACGCCGGCAAGGCAGAGCGAGTGGCGTCTCGACTCCGCGTGGGCACGGTCTGGATCAACGACTACCACCCGTATGTGCCGCAGGCCGAGTGGGGCGGATACAAGCAGTCCGGCACCGGACGCGAGCTGGGTGCCGCTGGGCTCGACGAGTACCGCGAGACCAAACACATTTGGCACAACGTCCGGCCCGCTGCGCAGCGGTGGTTCGGAGGTGGGGAGTGAAGGCCACGGACATCAGCCGGCGCCTCGGCGGGAGCCATGGCCGGAGCGGAAAGGGCAGCAGCAAGGTCTGGGACTACGTCATCGTCGGCGGCGGCTCGGCCGGCAGCGTGCTCGCCAACCGGTTGAGCGCTGACCCGGGCAACTCGGTGCTCGTTCTCGAGGCGGGCCACTCCGACTTCCGCATCGACCCCTTCATCCATATGCCGGCGGCGCTTCCCATCCCGATCGGCAACCGGCTCTACGACTGGAAGTACGAGTCCGAGCCGGAGCCTTTCATGGGTGGCCGCAGGGTCTATCACGCTCGGGGCAAGGTGCTCGGTGGGTCGAGCAGCATCAACGGCATGATCTTCCAGCGGGGCAACCCGTTGGACTACGAGCGTTGGGCTGCCAACCCCGGCATGGAGAGCTGGGACTATCTCCACTGCCTGCCCTACTTCAAACGCATGGAGACCTGCCTCGCGGGCGCCGACGAGTGGCGTGGAGGCAGCGGTCCGCTGGTGCTCGAGCGAGGTCAGGCGGCCAACCCCCTCTTCGGTGCGTTCTTCGAGGCCGCCCAGCAGGCCGGCTATCTCTTGACCGATGACGTCAACGGCTACCGGCAGGAGGGCTTCGCCAGGTTCGACCGCAATGTGCATCGCGGCCGACGTCTCTCCGCCGCCCGGGCCTACCTGCATCCCGTCATGGACCGGCCCAACCTCAAGGTCGAGACCCTCGCGTTGACCACCAAGGTCGTCTTCGAAGGCAAGCGCGTGGTAGGAGTCGACTATCTGCGGGGCGGTCGGCTGCAGCGACAGGCCAAGGCGGCTGAGGTCATCTTGTGTGGAGGTGCGATCAACTCCCCGCAACTGCTGCAGCTGTCGGGCGTTGGCAACACGGACGAGCTGCGCGACCATGGCGTCGACGTCGTACAGGACCTGCCTGGCGTGGGGGAGAACCTGCAGGACCACCTGGAGGTGTACATCCAGTACGCCTCCAAGCAGCCGGTGTCGATCGCCCCTGGCTTGCGGTGGCGAGCCCGGCCGAAGATCGGTTTCGACTGGTTGTTCTTCCGCAAAGGGCTCGGCGCCACCAACCACTTCGAAGGCGGCGGCTTCTGCCGCAGCAACGACGACGTCGACTACCCGAACCTGATGTTCCACTT
>JACCXO010000074.1 GCA_013696975.1 Nocardioidaceae bacterium
GGCTATAGCCGCCCCAGGTTCTGACAAGTCGGGTGACGGGGGTGGGGTGAGGCGCAACGTGCCGCCACTCAGCAGGTCGATGGCGTTGTGTCTGCTGTCGATCCCGAGCGCCTGGGTGAGGCAGGCTGGTCCGCGGGCGAGAGAGCGGTCCAAGACTCGCGGTCCCCGTCGTGACCTGGCCAGGTCGACGCCTTGGACGACCCGCCCGGCCCGAAGCAGGACTGCAGAGGCCTGACCGTCGGGACCGGTCACGATGTTGGCACACCAGTGCATGCCGTAGCTGAGGTAGACATAGAGTCGTCCGGCCGGGCCGAACATGACGTTGTTCCGGAGGGTCGTGCCGCGAAAGGCGTGCGAGGCCGGGTCAACCTCACCGGCATATGCCTCGACTTCGGTCAGCTCAATCGTTACGGGCCCAGCTTCGGTCTCATGCGTGAGGAGCAAGCCCAGCAGCCGCGGAGCCACCTCGGGCGCAGCACGTGCCAGCAGCTCACGGATCGGGGATGTCACCCGACCATGATGCCCGTCACCGGAACCCCGCCAGCGCTGCGCGGAGCTCGGCGAGCTGCTCTGAGACGCGGTCGCGCGCCGTGCCGCCACGAGCATCACGCGACGAGATCGACCCCTCCACGGACAGAACCGAGCGCACATCGGGGGTCAGGACGGGCGAGATGGCTGCGAGGTCGGGGTCGCTGAGCTGCCAAAGCTCGATGCCCCGCTCCTCGCACTCACGCACACAGGCGCCCGCCAGCTCGTGAGCCACCCGGAAAGCGACGCCTTGCCGCACCAGCCACTCGGCGACGTCCGTGGCGAGTGTGTGACCTTGCGGCGCGAGCGCGGCAAGTCTCTCGGAGTCAAAGGAAAGCGTTGCCACCATGCCGGTGAAGGCAGGCAACAACACCTCAAGGGTGTCGATGGAGTCGAAGGCAGGCTCCTTGTCCTCTTGCAGGTCTCGGTTGTAGGCCAGTGGCTGAGCCTTGAAGGTGGCAAGCAGGCCAGTCAGATTGCCGATCAGCCGACCGCTCTTGCCGCGCGCGAGCTCCGCGATGTCGGGGTTCTTCTTTTGCGGCATGATGCTCGAGCCGGTCGAATAGCCGTCGTCGAGAGTGACGAAGCCGAACTCTTGAGTCGCCCAGATGATCACCTCTTCGGCGAGCCGGGACACATCGACGCCGATCATCGCAGCCACAAAAGCGAACTCGGCCACAAAGTCCCGGGCAGCGGTGCCGTCGATGCTGTTCGCCACCGAGTCGGTGAACCCCAGCTCGTGGGCGACGCGTTGTGGATCGAGGCCGAGTGACGAGCCGGCCAGAGCACCAGCACCGTACGGCGATTCGCCGGCCACCCGATGATCCCAGTCGCGCAGGCGTGCCATGTCTCGGACCAGCGGCCAGGCGTGAGCAAGCAGATGGTGTGACAGCAACACGGGCTGGGCATGCTGCAGGTGGGTCCGCCCGGGCATCGGGGCGTCGAGGTGAGCTTCCGCCTGTTGGGCGAGTGCCTCGGCCAGCGCAAGCACAAGTCCGCTGACGATGCGGGCGTGGTCACGGAGGTAGGCCTTGAAGAGAGTGGCGACCTGGTCGTTTCGTGACCGACCAGCTCGCAGCCGCCCACCGAGATCTGCCCCCACCAAATCGACAAGTCCACGCTCCAGTGCTGTGTGCACGTCCTCGTCGTCGTCGCTTGCCACAAAAGCATCTGAAGCGACTGCCGCCTCGAGCGAGTCGAGGCCATCAAGCAGGCCCGCGAGCTCGTCCACGCTCAGCAGGCCCGCCTGCGCCAAGACCTTGGCGTGGGCCCGGGAACCGGCCAGGTCGTAAGCAGCGAGCCGCCAGTCGAAGTGAGTCGACTTGCTGAGCGCAGCCAGTTCTGGTGACGGGCCAACAGCGAACCGGCCCCCCCAGAGGCGTGTTGTCACCGGTCCTTCGGTCACGTGGCGGCTCGACTGCTGACTGAGGCGTCCCGCTTGGCCGCGATCTTGCTCGGGAGACCCCAGAGCTCGACGAAGCCCTTGGCCAGTGATTGGTCGAAGCTGTCGCCCTCGTCGTACGTCGCGAGGTTGTAGTCGTAAAGGCTGGTGCTGGATCGACGGCCAGTCACGGTGGCCTTGCCGGCATGCAGGGTCAGGCGGATGTCGCCGGTGACGTGCCGTTGAGAGGATTCGACAAACGTGTCCAGCGAACGCTTGAGCGGCGAGAACCACAGGCCGTCATACGTAAGCTCACCCCACCGTTGGTCGACGCCACGCTTGTAACGCGCCAGATCGCGCTCCATGGTCACGGTCTCGAGCTCGAGGTGCGCAGCAATCAGCACCATGGCACCCGGAGCCTCGTACACCTCACGGCTCTTGATCCCGACGAGCCGGTCCTCGACCACATCAAGTCGCCCCACTCCTTGTGCGCCGCCGCGATGGTTCAGCTGTTGGATTGCCTGCAGCATCGAGACGTGCTGCCCGTCGATCGCGACCGGATCGCCATCCTGGAATGAAATGACGACTTCGTCGGCCTCGCGATCGACGGCGGGGTTGTCGGTATAGGAGTAGATGTCCTCGATCGGTGCGTTCCAGATGTCCTCGAGGAAGCCCGTCTCCACCGCGCGACCCCAGACGTTCTGGTCGATGGAGTACGGCGACTTCCTCGTCACGTCGATCGGCAGGTCATGCTCGCCGGCATAGTTGATGGCCTTCTCTCGGGTCCAGGCGTAGTCGCGGACAGGAGCGATGACCTCAAGATGAGGAGCTAGGGCGGCGATGCCTACCTCGAAGCGCACCTGGTCGTTGCCCTTGCCGGTGCAACCGTGGCTCACCACGGTGGCGCCGTGCTCGCTTGCTGCCCGCACGAGATGCTTGGCGATCAGCGGGCGGGACAGCGCCGAGACAAGCGGGTAGCGGTCCATGTAGAGGGCGTTAGCCCTGAGTGCGGGCAGGCAGTAGTCCTCGGCGAACTCGTCTTTGGCGTCAACCACGACGGCTTCTACAGCACCACATCCCAGCGCTCGCTTGCGGATGGTTTCCATGTCTTCGCCGCCTTGTCCGACATCGATGGCGACAGCCACGACTTCGGCGCCGGTCTGGTCAGCGAGCCACCCGATGGCAACCGAGGTGTCGAGTCCTCCCGAGTAGGCGAGGACGATGCGATCTGGTGACGGTGTCACACGTGCTCCTTGGTAGGTGCTCCTTGTGGAACGATCAAGCGGGAGGAACTGAAGCTCGCTCAATTTCA
>JACCXO010000085.1 GCA_013696975.1 Nocardioidaceae bacterium
GCCTACATCGTCACCGGCGCAACCAGAGGTCTCGGCCGAGCCACTGCGGAGATTCTCGTGCAGGAGGGCGCTCGCGTGATCATGTCCTCCCGTTCGCAGGAAGGGGTCGAGGCCTGTGTGCAGGCGCTCGGTGCCGACAGCGTCATCGGAGTCGTGGCCGACAACGCCGACCCGGACACTCCGCTGGCTCTAATAGGGGCAGCGCAGGAAAAGTTCGGCCGCCTCGACGGCGCTCTGATCAGTGTCGGTGGTCCACCCCCCGGGACAGTGATGACCCGGTCAGAAGCGGAGTGGCGTACGTCGTTCGAAACGGTCTTCCTCGGAGCCATCCGACTCAGCACAGCCATCGCAGCGGAGCTGGGGGAGGGGGGCTCGTTAGCGCTGGTGCTGTCCACGTCCGTCAAGCAGCCCATCGGCGGGCTGGCCATCTCCAATGGACTCAGGCCGGGCCTCGCCATGGTGGCCAAGAGCTTGGCGGACGAGCTGGGTCCCCGCGGCATCCGGGTCAACGGACTGTTGCCGGGACGCGTCGACACCGAGCGCGTACAAGAGTTAGATGCGATGAGCGGCGACCCGGAGGCCAACCGTCGAGACGCGGAGGCCGCCATACCGCTGCGACGGTATGGAGCGCCGGCGGAGTTCGGTCGTGCTGCGGCCTTCCTGCTGTCACCGGCGGCCGGCTACATCACCGGCGTCATGCTCCCTGTCGACGGTGGGATCACTCGGTCGCTGTGACGACGGGGTCTCAACTGCGCCACGTTGTTTGTACTCCGACCACGCGAAGTAGAACCAGAATGTCAGCGCCAGCAAAGCGAAGAAGAACCATTGGAGCCCATAGAAGAAGTGTGGCCCGGACCCGATGTCCGGGGGCGCGGCCTGGACCGGAGCGGGCGTCACGGCGGGGTCTTCGCTGGTCAGCTCAATGAAGCCGTCGTAGACGTCGTAGGGCAACGACTCCTCGATCTCTCGCGACGAGATGGCTCGCATCGTGCCGGTCGACTCGGTCACCTTGCTGCTGTCCCCCTCGGCGTCGATACGTACCCAGCCAGTCACGGTGACCTCTCCGGCAGGTGGTATCGGAGCAGCTGGCACCTCGTTGCCGTTGGCGAGGGCCCGGATCCAGCCGCGATCGACGATCAACGCCGTCCCCGACTCGGTCACGAGCGGCACCACAACCTCGACACCCGGCTGCCTGTCCCGGGTGCGGTAGAGAACGAACATCTGGTTATCGACGTCGTAGGTGCCGGTTGCCTCGACCACCCGCCACTGCTCAGCGGTGGTGGGACCTGACGACTCGTCCAGCACCTCTGACGCCGGGACGGGGTCAGCCACCAGATTGGCGCGCACCGTCTCGTTGGAACTGAGGCGGTCGTCGTACCGGCTCAGCTGCCAACGGCCCAGCTGCAGGCACACGCCACCGACGACAAGGACAGCCACGAGGAGCCCCAACCATCGCGGGGTGAGAAGGAAGCGCAACACAACACGTCAAACCTAGCCCGCAGACACAGGAGGAGCATCGAGCGGAGCGCGACCGCTCACGTACGATGGGTGCCATGTCGGCTCCCGCCCCCACCTCGCTTCCGCTGCTCGACCAATACGGTCGAGTGGGCACTGACCTGCGGGTTTCGCTGACCGATCGATGCAACCTGCGATGCTCCTACTGTATGCCGGCCGAGGGCCTCGACTGGCTGGCGACGCCAGAGGTGCTGACCGACGACGAGGTGGTTCGCCTGATCACCATCGCCGTGGAGCGCCTCGGTGTCGAACAGGTCCGCTTCACGGGTGGCGAGCCGCTCATCCGCCGTGGCTTCCCGGGCATCGTGGCGCGCACCGCTGCGCTCACCCCGCGGCCGCGCATGGCCGTGACTACCAACGGCCTCGGCCTCGACAAGGTGGCACCCGCGCTGGCGGCGGCAGGCCTCGATCGGGTGAACGTGAGCCTCGACACCGTGCGGCCTGACACCTTCGCGGCTATCACGAGGCGTGATCGTCTCGACGACGTGGTCAGGGGCTTGGAGGCCGCGGCTGCGGCGGGCCTGACTCCGGTCAAGGTCAACGCAGTCCTCCTGCGCGGTCACAACGAGGACCAGGCCCCCGAACTGCTGCAGTGGTGCCTGGAGCGAGGCTATGACCTCCGATTCATCGAGCAGATGCCCTTGGATGCCCAGCACGGGTGGAGCCGGGACGCCATGATCACCGCCGACGAGATCTTGGCGTCGCTCGAGATGGTCTTCGACCTCACCCCACACCCCGACGAGCGCGGCAGCGCACCCGCCGAGCTGTTCCTGGTCAACGGTGGTCCGGCAACCGTCGGCGTCATCGGGTCGGTGACCCGCCCGTTCTGCGGTGACTGCGACCGGGTGCGGCTCACGGCTGACGGTCAGATTCGCAACTGTCTGTTCGCGCGGGAGGAGTCAGATCTGCGTACGGCGCTGCGCGGTGGTGCCGACGACGACCAGATCGCCGATCGATGGAGAGCCGCGATGTGGAGCAAACGCCCTGGGCATGGCATCGACGACCCGTCGTTCCTCCAGCCGGCGCGCCCCATGAGTGCCATCGGCGGCTGACCCTCGACCCTCGTCATGAGGCGCACTACGGGCGTCAGAGCGGCTGGGTGTCGCGCATAAAGTTCCGTGCCGCCAAGAACTGCGTCAGCGACTGCTCGTGTTCCGTGCAAGCGAGCCAGGTCTTGCGGCGCTCGGGGGTGTGGATCTTCGGGTTGTTCCACAGCAGGGCCGTCGTGGCGGGCCGGGTACAGCCTTTGGCTGAGCACCTCGGCTCGTCTGAGTCAGTCACGCTCTACCAGCACCCCCATAGCAGGGCTACCGGGGTCGGCGGGAGGTCGGTGCAGGTGCTTCGAGCAGCGGCTTCTCGTTGTCCAGATACGCGGTAGGGCCGACCGGCTCCCGACGATCGGTGGCGTTGGCGAGCACGACTGCGACGTAGGGCAGGAAGACTGCTCCGGCGACAAAGGACCAACGCAGCGGTCCCGTCGTGACGATCGCGAGAACGAAGCAGATCGTGCGCAACCCCATCGACAGCAGATAGCGGGTCTGACGTCGACGGATGTCAACGCTCCGCGCCGGTCGGGCCGACGTGATGGCGACGGGGCTGTCTTGCTGGTTCACAGGTTTCTCCTCGCTTCCAGACTACGTCGTTGATCGGTCGAAGGACATGCCTGAACCTGGGCCGCCAACTGAGGCACTGATCACAACCAGTCATCATGGGTGCGCACGGCCCCAACCGACCAGCTGCCCCAGGAGCTCTCATGTCCAACCGTACCTACCGCGTCACCGAAGTCGTCGGCACGTCCCAGACCGGCGTCGACGACGCCATCCGCAACGCCGTTCAACGCGCCAGTCGCACGTTGCGCCATCTCGACTGGTTCGAGGTCACCCAGATTCGCGGCCAGGTGGAGGGCGACCAGGTCGAACACTTCCAGGTCGGGCTCAAGCTCGGTTTCCGCCTCGAAGACGACGAGTGACTCCCAGCACCGGCCAGCCAGGGGCAGCGACGCCGGGTTCATGACCGCCATCCGCACGCGATAGCGTCAGGCGCCGAGACGCGATGGAGGAAGTCAGTGAGCAGATCTGTGCTGGTGACAGGTGGCAACCGCGGCATCGGACGTGCGATCGCGCAGGCCTTCGTTGACGCCGGCGACCAGGTCGCCGTCACCTACCGCTCGGGTGAGCCTCCAGCTGGATTCCTCGCCGTCAGGTGCGACGTCACCAGCCCCGATGACGTCGAAGCTGCATTCACTCAGATCGAGACAGAGCAGGGGCCGGTCGAGGTGCTCATCGCCAACGCCGGCATCACGCGCGACACCTTGCTGCTGCGGATGTCGGAAGAGGACTGGTCCACGGTCGTCGACACCAACCTGACGGGTTCCTTTCGCGTGGCAAAGCGTGCCGCCAAGGCGATGCTGCGCCTCAAGCGTGGCCGCATCGTGTTCATCTCGTCAGTGGTGGGTTTGCTCGGTTCCGCAGGGCAGGTCAACTACGCAGCCAGCAAGGCTGGACTCGTGGGCATGGCGCGCTCGATGGCGCGAGAGCTCGGGAGCCGCTCCATCACCACCAATGTCGTGGCGCCCGGTTTCGTCGAGACCGACATGACTGCTGACCTGCCCGAGGACAAGCTGGCCGAATACGCCAAGGCCGTCCCTCTCGGCAGATTCACCACGAGCGAGGAAGTTGCAGGCGTGGTGCGCTGGCTGGCATCGGACGAAGCGGCGTACATCACCGGCGCCGTGATCCCGGTCGACGGCGGCCTGGGCATGGGTCACTAGAACTTGATCAACGACAAAGAAGGGTCAGCTCAAATGGGAATCCTCGAGGGCAAACGCATCCTCGTCGCGGGCGTCACGCTGGACACGTCGATCGGTTTCGCGACGGCGAGGGTGGCGCAGGAGGAGGGCGCCACCGTGCTCATCTCCAACTTCGGACGTGCACTCAACATCACGAAACGCATCGCCAGCCGATTACCACAAACGCCGCCGGTGCTCGAGCTCGACGTGACCGATGACGAGCATCTGGCGGGACTGGCCGATCAGGTCAAAGAGCACGTCGACGGTCTCGACGGGGTCGTGCACTCGATCGCGTACGGCAACCCGAAAACCATCTTGGGCGGCAAGTTCCTCGAGGGTCCTTGGCCTGACGTGGCTCAAGCGGTGCAGGTCTCGGCGTACTCGCTGGCGTCCTTGACGAACGCCTGCATGCCGCTCATGCAACCGGGAGGCAGCATCGTCGGTATGACGTTCGACGCCTCTGTTGCCTGGCCCGGCTATGACTGGATGGGGTTCGCCAAGGGCGCCCTCGAGTCGTGCAACCGCTATCTCGCCCGTGACCTCGGGCCACGGGGGATCCGTTGCAACCTGGTGAGTGCCGGTGCACTCAATACGCTCGCCGCCAAGGCCATTCCCGGCTTCGAGATGTTCGAAGAGGAGTGGCTCAAGCGCGCCCCGCTGGGTTGGGATCTTGACGACCTCGAGCCGACGGCGCGCTCCGTGGTCGGTCTGCTGAGCGACTTCTTCCCGAAAACCACCGGTGAGATCGTGCACGTCGATGGCGGCTATCACGCCATGGGCGCGTGAGTAAGAGCCGACCTACGCGGAGAACCTAGGAGGCTCCTGGCGCGGCGGCGTCGGCGGCCTCGATCTCCTCTCGCGTGATCCCCAGGAGATACAAGATCGCGTCAAGGTACGGCACATTCAAGGCCGTATGCGCGGCGTCTCTCACCAAGGCCTTGGCGTTGAAGGCTATTCCGAGGCCGGCAACCGCAAGCATGTCCAAGTCGTTGGCGCCGTCTCCGACAGCAATAGTTCGGTCTAAGGAGATCTTGGATTCCGCCGCGAACTGTCGCAGCGCCTGGGCTTTGCCGGCGCGGTCGACGACGCGACCCACGATACGGCCGGTGAGCCGACCCTCGACGATTTCCAGCTCGTTGGCTCGAGAGCAGTCGATGTCCAAGTCGCGGACCCATCGATCGGTGAGCTGGCTGAAGCCTCCACTCACGATGGCCAGCCGGTACCCCAACCGCTTGAGCGTCCGTACCAACGTCCGGGCCCCCGGTGAAAGCTCCATCGCGGTGTAAACCGCATCCAGAGCGGCGGCGTCGAGCCCTGCGAGCAGCCTGACCCGCTCACGGACCGAGGTCTCGAAGTCCAGCTCGCCGCGCATCGCGCGCTCGGTGATGGCCGCGACCTCCGGGCCGACCCCGGCGTGCTCCGCGAGCATGTCAATCGCCTCGCCCTGCACCAGGGTCGAGTCGACGTCGAGAACCAGCAACCGTCGCCCATGCCGCACCAACCCTGCCCGTTGCACCGCCACATCGACGCGCTGTCGCACTGCCTCTTGAGCGAGCATCGTCCGCAGCCGGTCGAAGTCGGCTCCGGAAATCTGGAACTCGATCGCGGTCACCGGGTGACGCGCCATCCGCACGATGCGGTCGATGTTGGCGCCGGTGTCGGCGATCCGACCGGTGACTGCGGAGACCGCGGCGGGAGGGAGAGGTCGACCCAGCACCGTCACCAAGGCGCGGCCCTCTCGTCGGCGCTCGTTGTCACCCTCGCCTCGGGCCACTTCGACGTCCATCTCCAGATCCGCGGCTGTGGACTCGACGGCGTCTGCGAGTTTGGCGACGTCACGGGGGGCGGTGATCAAGATGCCCAAGATCAATCGCTCCCGCAAGACGATCTGCTCCATGTCGAGAACAGACACCGCGAATCGTGACAACGTGTCGAAGACCGCCGCCGTGACTCCCGGCCTGTCCTTGCCGGTGACGGTGATCAACACGGTGGGGGTCTCGTTCATCAGGACAACACGCTAGCGACCGTCGAGCGATGAGCAGGCGGCCACCAGCGCGGCGTGGGACGCCCGTCTGAGCGGGCGCAAAGCCGCACTGCGTGCCGACATCTCGTTGCTGGTGGCGGCGCCGCCGTGATCACGCGAGGCCAGGTCCACAATGGAGTTGCACCGCAGCGCGCTGATCGTCATCCGGGTGGCTGCGGCGGATGGCAGTGCCATCGGACACCCGAGCTGCTCTGACACCCGCAGATTCAGCACCGCGTCGGCCGCGTCCGGG
Organism: Nocardioidaceae bacterium; assembly: GCA_013696975.1. Taxonomy (GTDB): domain Bacteria; phylum Actinomycetota; class Actinomycetes; order Propionibacteriales; family Nocardioidaceae; genus JACCZJ01. The sequence goes on from JACCXO010000085.1 coordinate 6,580, forward strand.
CTCCACGACGCCACATCGAGCTCAGCCAGCCGTTCAGCGGCGTGCAGCACAGCGGCGCGCAGCTCGCGGTCAGCGTGCTGGATGTCAGGGAGGTACGGCGGCGGGGTGGCGGCCGTGCTGAACCACGACGTCACATTGCCTCGGCGCGCCGGCAACAACCCCAGGCCAGGACCATGCAGCACCACAGCTTCGCCGGCCTCGAGTGCTGCGGCATTGAACTCGCTGGGACCTCCAAGTCCGGCCAGCTCGCCAGGCCTAGGCAGGGCGACGCTGACCCGGCTGACAAGGAGGCGTCGCAGCTCACCGAGCAGGAGCGCCGCGGACAGCGACTCGAGTTTCGCAACACCGATGAACTCGACTCGGCGACGGCCCCATGAGACAGCATCGATCGTTTGATCGGTCGACTCGCGTCCGGTGAGCCAAGCGTTCAGCCAGCAAGAGATGCGCGCAGCCTCAGGCACAACCAACACGGGACGAGCCTACGAGGCCGATCAACGCCGTCACAGGTGCAATAGGTTTGAGCCGAACATCTTCTGGAGCTGTCAAGGAGTACCCATGGCCGAGACCGTCGTAGAGCTGGCTGAGGTCTCTGTCGTGCGCGGCGGTAACCGGCTGTTGAATCAGGTCTCCTGGCAGGTCAAGGAGGACGAGCGCTGGGTTGTGCTGGGACCCAACGGAGCCGGGAAGACGACGTTGCTGCAGATCTTGAGCGCCTCTCTGTATCCGACCGAAGGCGTCGTCGGCTTGCTCGGCGAAGTCGTGGGCACGGTTGACGTGTTCGAGCTCCGTCCGCGCATCGGACTCACGAGCGCTGTGCTGGCTGACCGCATCCCCCCGACCGAGATGGTCAGCGACGTCGTGGTCTCCGCGTCATACGCCGTCATCGGTCGCTGGCGTGAGGCTTATGACGATCTCGACCACGCGCGCGCAGCGGCTCTGCTGGCGGAGATGGGGGTGGCCCACCTCGCGCAGAGGACGTTCGGCACCTTGAGTGAGGGTGAGCGCAAACGCGTGCAGATCGCGCGGAGCCTGATGACGGATCCGGAGCTCCTGCTGCTCGACGAGCCGGCAGCGGGGCTGGATCTCGGTGGACGCGAGGACCTGGTCAGCACCTTGTCTGTGCTCGCAAACGACGCCGCAGCCCCCGCCACCGTTCTGGTCAGCCATCACGTCGAGGAGATCCCGCCAGGCTTCACGCACGTGTTGATGATCCGTGGTGGGGAGGTCGTCGCGGCTGGGCCACTGCGAGATGCGCTGACCGAGGAAGCACTCTCGCATACCTTCGGGATGGGCTTGCAGCTCGGGGAGGTCGACGGTCGATTCAGTGCGCACCGCCGATTGAGCGCCTATCGGCGCTGACCCGGCCTAACGCCCCTACCATTCGACGCTGATTCGACGGTGTTCGTCGGATAGTGTCAGTGCATGGAATGGCTACAGTCTCACGCTTGGCAGACCTGGCTGATCGCCGCTCTCCTGCTGGCCGGAGCCGAGATGGCCACCATGGACTTCGCCCTGCTCATGCTGGCCGTAGGGGCGGCAGCCGGCAGCCTGATGGCGTTGTTGGGTCTTCCCGTGGTGGCACAAGTCCTCGTCGCCGTCGCCGTGTCCGTCGCCTTGATGGCCTTTGTGCGCCCGCCCATCGTGCGCCGCCTCCACGCGGCACCCACGTTGCAGAACGGACCAGAGGCGCTCGTCGGCAAGAGCGGCTTGGTGTTGGAACGAGTCACCGCCCACACCGGCCGGGTCAAGCTCAGTGGCGAAGTGTGGTCGGCGCGCGCCCTCGAGGAGTCTCACGTGCTGGAGCCCGGCAGCAAGGTCGCGGTCTCTCAGATCGACGGTGCCACCGCCGTCGTCTATCCGATCCGATAGCCGTCCGAACAGCGTCGCCAGCCGTCTCAGCCGCCAGCGAACACCTACCAGAGCAGCACTAGGGGAGTATCAGATGTTTCTGTGGATCACACTGGGAATCATCGTCGTGCTGGCGATCGTCGTGCTGCTCAAGGCTGTGCGTATCGTCCCGCAGGCGTATGCCGGAATCGTCGAGCGGTTCGGCAAGTACCGCATCACGTTGACCGCTGGGCTGAACATCGTGACGCCCTTCGTCGATCGGGTCCGCTACCAGATCGACCTGCGGGAGCAGGTGGTCTCCTTCCCGCCGCAGCCGGTGATCACCGAGGACAACCTAGTGGTGTCCATCGACACCGTCATCTACTTCCAGGTCACCAATCCGGTTGCAGCGACATACGAGATCGCCAACTACATCCAGGCGATCGAACAGCTGACGATGACCACGCTGCGCAACATCATCGGCGGCATCACCTTGGAACAGGCGCTCACCAGCCGCGATGACATCAACCAGTCGCTGCGCGGCGTCCTCGATGAGGCCACCGGTCGCTGGGGCATCCGCGTCAACCGAGTCGAGCTCAAGGGAATCGACCCGCCCCCGTCCATCAAGGACTCGATGGAGAAGCAGATGCGCGCAGACCGCGACAAGCGCGCCGCGATCTTGACGGCCGAGGGCTCACGGCAAGCCGCCATTCTCACCGCCGAGGGAGCGAAGCAGGCCGCCATCCTGACCGCCGAGGGCGACCGGGAAGCCGTGATCTTGCGGTCCCAAGGCGATCGAGAGTCGCGAATCCTGCGGGCCCAAGGTGAGGGGCAGGCGATCCTCACCGTCTTCCAGGCGATCCACGACGGCTCGCCCGACCAAGCGTTGCTGGCCTACCAGTATCTCCAGATGCTCCCCAAGATCGCCGAGGGTGACGCCAACAAGGTGTGGATCGTGCCGAGTGAGATCGGCCGCGCCCTCGAAGGGCTGGGCAGCGCTGTCGGCTCGATCCAGGGCATCCCGGCTGACACGGCCGGACCCAAGCAGCGTGTCGACTACGACACCGGCAGTGCGCTGGACCAGTCCGGCGAGGTCGGCGAGTCGTTGGCCAGCGCCCACGAGCAGGTCGCCGCAGCGATCGCCGCCGCCGAAGCCGCCGCCCGGACCGGTGGTGGGGGTGGTAAACCTGGCCAGCCGCCTCAGCCGCCTCAGCCGCCTCAGCCGCCTCAACCAGATCAACCAGATCAACCAAGCCAACCTGGCGCGTCACGGATGGAGCCGCCTGAGGCTCCGCCGCCTCGCCAGTGACGCTGCTCGAGAGCCTCGCAGTCTTCGTCGCCGGCATCGGCGCCGGCACCATCAACACCATCGTCGGATCCGGGACCCTGATCTCGTTTCCTACGCTGCTGGCGGTGGGCTTTCCTCCGGTGCTCGCCAACGTGTCCAACACGGTGGGTTTGGTGCCAGGCTCCGTCGTCGGTGCCTGGGGGTATCGACGGGAGCTGGCAGGCCAACTCAGCCGGTTGATCCGGCTCGGATGCGCGTCGGTGCTGGGGGGCGTCGCCGGGGCGTTGCTGTTGTTGGAGCTGCCTGCTGAGGCGTTCCAGGCCATCGTGCCCGTGCTCATCGCTCTCGGCTGCGTGCTGGTCGTCGCCCAGCCGTGGATCGCTCGGCAGGTAAGACCACGAGACAACGCTCCTGCGCACGGGTCATGGGCGGTGTGGGTCTTGGTCTTCGCCACCGGCGTCTATGGCGGCTACTTCGGGGCGGCACAGGGCATCATCCTGATCGCCGTGATGGGGATCGGCATGACGGACAGCCTGCAACGCATCAACGCCGCCAAGAACGTCTTGGCGGCACTCGTCAACGGTGTCGCCGCCGTCGTCTTCATTGCGGTCTCCGACGTGGCCTGGGTCGCGGCCGGACTTATCGCGGGTGGCGCCATCTTGGGAGGAGTGCTCGGCTCATCAGTTGGGCGCAAACTGCCCTCGCCGGCGCTCAGAGGGTTCGTCGCCATCGTCGGGATCATCGCCATTGTGCAGCTCCTCTTCTTTGCCTGACTCCCTCCCCTCATCCCGTTGAGTAGCCAAGAAATCCGCGTTCAGAAGCCAAAGAGTCCGTGTCGAGAAGTCGAAACGTTTGCTATCTCGGTTCCCGCAAGGCATAAGGCAGCCAGCGCTCCACAGACGCGAACGCCACTTCGCGCACTTCCTCACGTGAGCAGAAAACATCGTGAATGGCATTCTCCACGCGCACCACCGTCACATCGCGACTCAGCTGATGGGACCACTTCGCGATCTGCTTGACGTCGAGCACCGTGTCCGTCCTCGCTGCTTCCGGGCTCCAGGCGTCACCTAGGGTGCTCGTGGTCGAGCACAAGGTCAGCACAGGTGCCCCCACGTCGATGCCCCGATGGACCATGCGATGTCCGAGGCGTACGGCGCGCAACCAACCCGCCCGCACCGCGAAACTCTCCCGCGGCTTCCACGTGAAGTCGTAAGTCCACTCACCTTGGTAGTCCGTGTGCAGCGTCTCGGCATACACGCCATTGACGGATCTGGGCAGCACGGCGTAGGGCCGGCGCTGCCCAAGTCGGTTGATCGCCTCGGTGCCGGCGGTGCGAATGTAGAAGCGTCCCGCCAGGTCGAGCCACGGGCTGTTGAGAACTAGGGCGTCCACGACTGAGCTGCCATCGGTATGACGGTCAGCCGCCCATAGCGCACCGATTAATCCTCCGGTCGAGTGACCTGAGAGAAGGACGCGCTCGTGGCCTTCACGGGTTCGGACCCGGTCGAGGGCGGCATCGATCTCGGGGTAGTACTCGCTCAACTCGAGGCAGAAGTTCGGAGTCTGATGGGGAAGCAGGGACCGACCGTACTTGCGTAGGTCGAGCGCGAAGAAACTGAATCCCTGACCGGTGAAGAAGTCGGCTTGAGCGGTCTGGAAGAAGTAGTCGCAGTAGCCGTGTAAGTGGAGCACGGCCCCGCGAGGATTCTCGGCTTGCGCTGGGCGGTGCACCAAGGTGGCGGTGACGGCACCTTCGTAGTCGTCGGGCAACTCGAGGATCTCGCTCGTGTACGGCTTCCCCAGGATGTCGAATGCGGGCATTCGCACAGTCTGCCTCGCAGCCCGAGTGCGGGCATCGTGGCTACTCGACCGACCACTTGAGGGCCGTCCTAAGCAGTTGTCGACAAGCCGCGCTTCGACTTCACCACGAGAGTTGTGGTCCGAGCGCTCCTCATTGACGAGCGATGCGCACCTGCTGACCAGCGGTAGTCCTGCTGACAGAGATCAACCGGCAGGTGCGGCCGAATCTCGTGGCTTCTGCACGCGGGCGAACTTTGTGGCTCCTCAACGCGCGTTTCTTGGCTACTCGACGCGGAGAACTTGGCTTCTGAACGCTGATCTCTTGGCTACTCAACGAAAGGGGGAGGGGAGGACCAGGCGGAGGTGTTGGTGTAGAGCTGTTTGATGACCGCCTCGATATCGGGCTCGCGAATGGAGAGGTCGGCCACCTCGTGGCGCTCGGCTATGTCGGCGATGAGAGGCGCGGCGCTCGCGTCGGCAGGAAAGCTCAGCCACTGCCGCGGCCCCTCCACCCGCACGGTCTCGGCGCCGGGCAGCTCGAGCGCGGCGGCCGGCTCGACAAGGTCGACGACCAGGGTGCGCCTTGCTCCGCCGAGCTGATGCAGGCCGGTCAGTCCGCCGTCGTACACGAGTCGCCCATGGTCGATCACCATGACGCGCGAGCAGATCTGCTCGATGTCGTCGAGGTCATGGGTCGTGAGCAGCACGGTGGTGCCGCGCTCGCGGTTGGTCTCGCGCAGGAAGTCACGCAGGTTGGACTTGCTGACGACGTCGAGCCCGATCGTTGGCTCATCGAGGTAGACCACCTCTGGGTCGTGCAGCAGAGCCGCGGCGATGTCGCCGCGCATGCGTTGTCCGAGGGACAGCTGCCGCACCGGGGTGTCCAGCAGCGGCCCGAGGTCGAGCAGGTCGCTGAAGGTCCGCATGTTGGTGCGGAACCGCGGGTCAGGGACCCGGTAGATTCGGCGCAAGAGCTCGAACGAGTCCCTCAGCGGGAGGTCCCACCACAGCGTCGTGCGCTGGCCGAAGACCACGCCGATCTTGCGTGCCAACTCGGTGCGCTCGACGGATGGCGTCAGGCCCGCCACGGTGAGCTCGCCCGTTGACGGCACCAAGATGCCCGTCAGCATCTTGATAGTGGTCGACTTGCCGGCGCCGTTGGGTCCGATGTAGCCGACCATCTCTCCGCGCTGGACGACAAAAGACAGATCGGTGACGGCGGTCACAACGAAGGCGTTACGGCGGAGACGACCGACCTTCTTGCGCACTGTGAAGTCGCGCCCGACCCCTTCGACCTTGATGACGGACACCATCAGCTCCCTGTGCTCTGGTAGCGGCGAGTGCCCCGCCGCCATACGATCGCCGCCAGCACGCTGAGCAGCGCAGCGGCGATCGGTCCCGCGAACTGGATGGCCGGAGGGAGACCCAGAGGGTCGGGCTTGTCCAGGATGAACAGGCTCGGGTACCAGTTCACGAACCCCAGGGGTATGACGAAGGTCAGCGCCTTGATCCCCTCACGGGGATAGATGGTCAACGGGAAGTGGGCGAGCGTGCTGCCGCCGTACGTGAAGGCGTTGGCAAGCTCAGACGACTCCGCGGTCCAGAACTGCACGGCAGCGCCCAGAGTGAAGATGGCCAGGAAGATGACGGTCCCGGTTGCCACCAGGTAGGGGAGCATGGCAACCCTGGAGGCGGTCCAGTCGATGTCAAGCGCGGTGATGGACCAGGCGAACACGCCCGCCGCTTGGGTAATCCTGCCGAGGCGACGCAGGGCGAACTCGTCGGCGCACATCTGCACGAAGACTGAGACCGGTCGCACCAACATGACATCGAAGGTTCCCATCCGGATCCGGGTGCCCAGCCGCTCGATGTTGCCCAGCACCAGATCGGCGAGGCCGAGGCAGAGTGCCGATCCGCCGTACAAGAAGGCGACCTCGGAGAACGAGAACCCGGCCAGGGTATCCACGTTGGAGAACATGATCGCGATGCCGACGTAGTCCAGGCCGGTGATGAAGAACTGGCCGACGGTCAGCGTCACGAAGGATGCGCGGTAGGTCATCGACACCCGGATCCACATGCGTGCCAGCAGGAGATAAGCACGGATGTTCCAGCCGACCGCGCTGAGGCTGCTAGCCACCTTGCACCACGACCTTGCGGTTGGCCAGGATCAAGGCTCCGTGGCAAGCCCAGAGCAGGATCACCGTCCAGATGGCTTGAAAGCCCAATGCGGCGAGCACATCCAGACCGGTCAGCTTGCCCAGCCATAGGTCGGCCGGCACTTGGAGGTATGACGCCCAAGGCAGTAGCGATGCCACCTCGCGTGTCCACCCAGGGAAGAGGACGAGAGGCACCGTCAGACCGGAGAAGAAGGTCGCACACACGGCCGCGAGCTGCTTCACGCCGGTGTCGTCGAGCAGCCAGAAGGCGCTGGCCGACACGAGCATCCGCACCCCGAAGCTCACCGTGACCGCCAAGGCGACCGACAGCGCAAAGACAAGCCAGGTCAACACGTCTGGCGGGTAGCGCAGGTCGAACAACAGTGACCCGACAATCGTCGGCGCCACTCCACGCGATAGCAGGTGGTAGACCGCCCGGCCGAGATCACTGGCTAGGTACCAGCCCAGCAGGCTCACTGGCCGGTGCAGGTCCAAAGCGACATCGCCGCTCCTTATTCGCCCGGCGAGCTCGTCGGTTGCGCCGCCGCTCCACATGGCGACCGTCATGAGCATGGCCTGGCCAAGCCAGACGTAGGTCAGGGCGTCGGTGACGTCGTAGCCACCGGCGGTCGGGTTCTGCTCCCATACAGCAATGTAGGTGAAGCAGATGATCACACCGAAGACGCAGTTGGTGAAGATGCCGGCGAGGGTGGCGGCGCGGTATGTCGAATAGCGCCGGAAGCTCAGATGCGCAACGGCATACAGAAGTCCCATCGTGGCGCGCACAACGGGACAGTCTGACAGATCAGAGCTGGTAGGTGCCCACGATCACGGCGCGGCCGAGCGTCTTGGACGCCAAGTTGAACGACACCACCGTTGGTGACACGTCGGCATCCACGCCGAGAGACTGCTCGCCGACGGCATGCACCACGAAGTAGTAGCGGTGGGCGTGGTCACCTTTGGGCGGCGCCGCCCCAGCGAAAGCCTTCTCGCCGGTGTCATTGCGCACGTGGAAAGCACCACCCGGGAGAGTGTCGTCCGACGCACCTGCACCGGCGCTAAGACTCTTGGTCTCAGCTGGTATGTCCACCACAGCCCAATGCCAGAACCCAGATGGCGTGGGTGCGTCCGGGTCGAAACACGTCACCACAAAGCTCTGGGTTCCCTCCGGAGCCTCAGACCAGCTCAGTTGTGGAGATGTGTTGCCCCCGTCTGAGGCATGCGCGTCGTTCAGCGGCGAGCCGTCGTTGAGATCGTCACTCGTGACGGTGAATACCGCCACCTTCGGTAGTTTGGCGTAGGGGTCTTCGGCGCGAGGTCGGTCGAGAGTCATGCACCCTAACGTGGTCGCCGACCGGCAATCCGTCAAGTCGGCAGTCTCGGCATCAGTGGCAGGCTCACCGTGAAGTCGGCCAGCCTGGGGGGAAGTCCACAGCCAGCCTCGCAGCCTCCTTGTACAGCTTCTTGCGCGCCCTGGTTGACAGTCGATCGGCGAACACGATGCCGTCGAGATGGTCGGCCTCGTGCTGCAGGCAGCGCGCCAGCAACCCGTCTCCGGCGTAAGAGGTGGGTCGGCCGTGCAGGTCGATGCCCCTGACCTCGGCACTGTCAGTACGCGCACAGGCGACGAACGCTCCTGGCAGCGACAGGCAGCCCTCCTCGTCATCGTCGAGCACGCGATCTCGACCAACTGGAACTCGGACCGTCGGATTGCACACGACGCCCGTGTGGTGGTGGCCATCAGCGTCCGGGCAGTCGAAGACGAAGACCTTCAGACCTGCCCCGATTTGGTTCGCGGCCAGTCCGACACCTTCAGCGGCATACATGGTGGCGACCATGTCGGCGACCAGCGAACGCAGCTCCGCGTCGAAGCTCGTCACCTCACGGCACGGCTTGTGCATCACCGGCTCGCCCCAACGCGTGATGGCCCGGACCGTGCCTCCGGCTGGAAGTGCGCTCACCCGAGGCCCTCTCTGAAATCCGTGACGTCTGTTCCAGGCGAGTCGATCATGTGCGAGCACTCCGCGCATGCGTGGGGTAAGCGCCGAGAGGCGAAAAGGATCGTTGCGTCAGCTGAACTGCCAGGAGCGTTTCGACAGGCCATACCAGAAACCGTCGATCACGGATGTGCCGCGCATCGAGTCGTCGGCGCTTGCCCCGAGGCTCACAAAGAGCGGCGCAAAGTGCTCAATCTTTGGGTGGGCGAGAGTGGCGGCTGGCGCTTTCCGCAAGAAGTCGATGAGGCCGTCGACATCTCGTTCGGCGATCGCTTGCTCGGCCCAGGCATCGAACTCTGTCGACCAGCTCGGAGCTGAGGAGTCGCTGGGTTTCCGCATGTCGATGAGGCGCAGGTTGTGCGTGGTGAAGCCGCTGCCCAGGATCAGGACACCCTGGTCTCTCAGCGGCCGCAGCTTGCGGCCGACCTGGAAGAGGTCGACGGGGTCCAAGGTCGGCATCGAGATCTGCAGCACGGGGATGTCAGCGGCTGGGAACATCTCCACGAGCGGGACGTAGGCGCCGTGATCGAGACCCCGGTCGGGTGCTTCGTGGATCGGGTGGCGCGGTGACCGCAGCAGCTGTCGCACTTGGGCGGCGAGCTGTGGGGCGCCAGGAGCGGCGTACGTGGCCTCGTAGAAGCGATCGGGGAAGCCCCAGAAGTCGTAGACGAGCGGTGTTGGGGTCGTGGCCCCGATGGTGAGGGGAGCCTCCTCCCAATGTGCGGAGATCACGAGTATGGAGGTTGGCCGCGGCAGGTCCGCCGACCATGACGCGAGCTGCTCGGTCCACAACGAGTCATCGGCCAATGGCGGCGCGCCGTGGCTGAGATAGAGGACCGGCATCGCCGCCGCTGGGTCGGTGCTGCTGTCTCGATCGATCCTTGGTTCGCTAGTCGGTGTCATGGCAACCTCCGGCGCAAAGTAGTTTAGATTTCAAGTATATACCACGCGCGCCTCATTGAAGTTTCGACTACCTTGGACACCGTGCCTCCGGTTCCTACGCTCTCGTTCAACAACGGTGTCCAGATCCCTCAAGTCGGTTTCGGAGTCTTCCTCGTCCCCGACGACGAGACCCGCCGGGCCGTCACCGACGCCCTCGAGGTCGGATATCGCCACATCGACACCGCGACGATCTATCAGAACGAAGCAGCGGTCGGCGAAGCCATCTCCGACTCGACTCTCGCCCGCGACGACATCTTCGTCACCACCAAGTGCTGGAACTCCGACCAGGGCTATGACTCTGCACTCGCTGCCTTCGACGCCAGCATGAAGCGACTCGGCCTTGACTACCTCGACCTGTATCTCATTCACTGGCCAGTGCCGTCCCTCGACAAGTACGCCGACACCTGGCGAGCCTTCGAGAAGCTGTACGCCGACGAGCGCGTCCGGGCGATCGGGGTCTCGAACTTCCACCCGCCACACCTGCAGCGCCTGCTCGATGAGGCCGAGGTGGTGCCGGCGATCAACCAGATCGAACTGCACCCGTGGTTGCAGCAGATCGAGCTGCGCGACTTCCACGCCGAGCACGGCATCCTCACCGAGGCATGGAGCCCCATCGCCCGAGGCGGAGACAACCTGCGCGATGAGACGCTCGTCGCCATTGCCGACAAACATCGTGTGTCGACCGCTCAGGTGATCTTGAGGTGGCATCTCGACCTGGGCCATGTCGTCATACCGAAGTCAGTGCACAAGGACCGGATGGCGAGCAACCTGGATCTGTTCGACTTCAGTCTCGACGAGGATGACCACGCGCAAATTGCCAGGCTCGGCGCGGGCGTGCGGGTCGGGCCTGACCCCGATGAGTTCAGCGGCGGCGTCTGACCCTTTTCCAGACGCGCCGCAGGGGCCGCGGCCGGGTCTGGCGCAGGGTGACTCAAAGAAGGCTGCGGTAGAGGTCCACTGTCTCGCTCGCGAGCGAGGCCCAGTCGAAGCGGGCGACAGCACGCACGCGTCCTGCCTCACCGAGCCGACGAGCAAAGCCGGGGTCGCGAACCAGTTCGTTGACCCGAGCCGCCAGCTCCGACTCGAAGCGGGCCGTGTCGCCAGGGGAGTAGGGGACCAGGAGGCCGGTTTCTCCGTCGGCGACGACCTCGGGGATGCCTCCCACGGCACTGGCCACCACCGCTGTCTCACACGCCATGGCTTCCAGGTTGACGATCCCGAGCGGCTCGTAGACAGAGGGGCACAGAAAGGCCAAGGCGTGTGACAGCACCTGCCGAACGCTTTCGCGAGGCAGCATCTCGCTGACCACGATGACTCCGTCCCGAGCGCCTTGGAGCGCTGCGATCAGATCGTCGGTCTCAGCCTTGAGCTCGGGTGTGTCGGCGGCGCCGGCCAGCAGCACGATCTGCACAGC
>JACCXO010000093.1 GCA_013696975.1 Nocardioidaceae bacterium
TTGCCGTAGCGACGACGGAGACGAGTAGTCGCGGAAGTTCGAAGCTCAGAGAGCCGCCACCAGCTGCGAAGGCGGACTTCGAACCCGCGCTGAAGACACTCCCGAGCTAGCAACAGATTCGAGGCCATCGCGGCTCGCGGTGGCAAAGGTGTGGTGGCACCGCGAAATGGCCCGTCGCCCACACTTCCGGGGCATTCGACCCTGGAGTGCGATCGTGTCCGCAAGTCCGCATCGGCATCGGCACCAACTGTGATGCCGCCGTCAGCGCATCCCCCGCCATCCCATCCCCCGTTGTTGCCGCGCACACTGGCGGCGGACGTCTCGACGTACGTCGGCGCTCCGGCCACGCGCGTGCGCCTCAGCGGCTGGGTCCACCGACGACGTCGCCTCAGCGGCCTGGCCTTCGTCGTGATCAGGGACCGCAGCGGCACCGCGCAGGTCGTCGTCAAGGACCCTGCGGCGTTGGCACAGGTGGACACGCTGACTGAAGAGACGACAGTCGATGTCGTCGGCATGACCAGCCCCAACTCACAGGCACCCGGAGGCGTCGAGATCATCGACCCGCTGCTCATCCCGCTCACGAGTCCGGCCGCCACTCCACCGATCGAGATGTGGCGGCCGACGCACTCTGCTGGACTGCCCACGATGCTCGACCATGGTCCGGTGACGTGGCGGCATCCGCGGCAGCAGGCCAAGTGGCAGCTCGCAGCGGCATCGATGCACGGCTTTCGTCGTACTCTCGAATCCCAGTCGTTCACCGAGATCCAGACCCCCAAGCTGGTCGAGTCGGCCACTGAGTCCGGCGCCAACGTGTTCTCCGTCGACTACTTCGGCAAGCGGGCCTACCTCGCCCAGTCGCCGCAGTTCTACAAGCAGATGTGCGTCGGCATCTTCGAGCGGGTCTTCGAGGTGGGTCCGGTGTTCCGTGCCGAGCCGCACGACACGGTGCGCCATCTGGCCGAGTACGTCTCGCTCGACGCCGAGCTGGGATTCATCGACGACCACCGTGATGTGGTTGCCGCCTTGAGGGACGTGCTCGCCGGCATGGTCGAGAGCATTCATGAGCGCGCGTCATCGGCCGTCGAGCTCCTCGATGTCGACATTCCACGCGTTCCGGCAGAGCTGCCGGTGATCCATTTCCGTGAAGCGCTCGAGATTGTGGGCGCCCCGAGCGACGAGCCGGACCTCGCCCCCGCACACGAGCGAGCGCTCGGTGCCTGGGCGAAGGAGCGGCACGACAGCGATTTCCTCGTCGTCGAGGGATATCCCATGGTCAAGCGCGCCTTCTACACCTCCCCGCAACCCGACGACCCCCGTTGGTCGAACTCCTTCGACCTGCTGTTCCGCGGACTCGAGCTGGTGACGGGTGGGCAACGGCTGCACCGGTATGACGACTATGTGGCGGCCCTGACGCAGCGCGGTGAGGCGTTGTCGCCATACGAGGGATACCTGGAAACCTTCCGCCACGGGATGCCCCCACACGGTGGGTTCGCCATCGGCCTGGAGCGGTGGACGGCGAGATTGGTGGAGGCAGAGAACATCCGAGAGGTGACCTTGTTTCCCCGAGACCTGCATCGCCTGGCGCCATAGGCGAGTCATAGGTAAGAATGGCGGTTATGCCCCTAGTCAGACTGCTTGCCCGTCCCATGTTGTCGACGATGTTCATCAACGGTGGAATCAACACCTTGAGAAACGCCGACCACGCCACCCAGCGCGCCATGCCGGTCGCCGCGAAGATTGCACCGGTCGTCGACCGGGCAACCTCGTCGTTGCCGATATCGCTCGACAACAAGCAGCTGGTGCAGGCGAACGCCCTGCTACAGATCGTCGGCGGCGCGATGCTGGCGACCGGTCGGTCGCCACGCCTTTCTGCGCTGGCGCTCGCCGCGAGCCTGGTGCCCACCACGTTCGCCGGCCACCGCTTCTGGGAGGAGTCCGATACCCAGCAGCGCGCTAACCAGCGGGTGCACTTCTTCAAGAATGTGTCGATGACCGGTGGGTTGCTGCTGGCATCTGTCGACACCGAGGGCAAGCCGAGCCTCGCGTGGCGCGCGCGGCGTCAAGCCGTCGAGGCAAAGAAGCAGGCCAGTCGCCAGGCCAGCAAGCTCACCCCCGGCTAGTCGCACGACCAGCAACTCTCACCGGAACAGTTGCGTGCTCAGCCAGTATGGGGCGTGGCCGGCACCACGAGCGCTGGTTCCGGTCGACGCGCGAGTCGATATACCTGGTTCCAAGTCGATCACCAATCGGTCGTTGCTGTTGGCCGCGATCGCCGACGGGCCGAGCACGCTGACGCGGCCGCTGCTCGCTCGCGACACCCGGTTGATGATGGCCGCCTTGGCGGCACTCGGCACCGACGTCGTCGAGCAGGGCGACTCCGTCACCGTGACACCCCGCCCTCTGCAAGGGCCGGCGGCGGTGGACTGTGGTCTGGCCGGCACGGTGATGCGATTCGTCCCGCCGGTCGCCGCGTTGGCTCACGGTCCCGTCAGCTTCGACGGCGACCCGCACGCGCGTAGCCGACCTCTGTCGGAGATTCTCGGGGCTCTTCGCAGCCTGGGCGTCAGCATCGATCCCGCGGCCACTGGACTGCCCTTCCGGCTAGCAGGCACCGGACACGTGGAGGGCGGTGTAGTCACCCTCGACGCCTCGACCTCCAGCCAGTTCGTGTCGGCGCTGATGCTGGCGGGGGCCCGGTACGAACGCGGCGTCGACATTCGGCACGACGGCAAACCCATTCCGTCGCTGCCTCACATCACGATGACCGTCGAGATGCTCCGCGCACGCGGTGTCGAGGTCGACGACCACGAGCCCAACCGCTGGGTAGTCTTGCCTGGACCGATATCCGCGACCGAAGAGGAGATCGAGCCAGATCTGAGCAACGCTGCCCCCTTCTTGGCCGCGGCGGTCGTGGCGGGTGGCACGGTGACCGTGCCGAACTGGCCTGAGCGCACGACTCAGGCCGGCGACGAGTTGCGGTCCATCCTCGCCCTGATGGGCGCCGAGGTCAGCCGCACCGAAGCCAGCCTGACCGTCGCCGGCACCGGCCACGTCACTGGCGTCGATCTTGATCTGCACGGGGTCGGCGAGCTCACCCCAGTGATCGCCGCCTTGGCGGCCCTGGCGAGTTCACCGTCACGGTTGCGGGGCATCGCACATCTGCGCGGGCACGAGACGGACCGCCTCACCGCCCTGTCCGCCGAGCTCCAGCGGATGGGCTGCGACGCCCGTGCCACCCGCGACGGTCTGGAGATCCGGCCTCGGCCGTTGACTGGTGGCGTCTTCCGCACGTATGCCGACCATCGGATGGCGCAGGCCGCAGCGGTGCTCGGTCTTGCTGTCGACGGTGTGCGGATCGAGAACATCGCCACGACCTCGAAGACGCACCCCGACTTCGTGGGTGCTTGGACGGCGATGCTCGGGTGACCCGGCGGCGCGACGACGAGCTCGACGACAACAGCAGGTTCGATCGCCCACGTCGCCGTACTCAGCCGCGCACCAAGGACAGGCCCACCTACGACGACGCTGTCGAGGGTTTCGTCATCACGGTCGACCGTGGCCGCTTCACGGTCCGGCTGAGTGGGGAATCTGAGCAGCGGAACGTGACGGCGATGAAGTCGCGACCGCTGGGACGCAAGGGCGTCGTGGTCGGAGACCGGGTCCGCGTCGTAGGGGATGTGTCCGGCGCCGAGGGGAGCCTGGCGCGCATCGTCGAGGTGCTGCCACGCGACACGGTCCTTCGACGTACGGCGGATGACTCTGACCCGGTAGAGCGGATCGTCGTCGCTAACGCCACTCAGCTGGTCGTGGTGACCGCGGTGGCCGACCCCGAACCGAGACCCCGGCTGATCGACCGATGTCTGGTGGCAGCGTATGACGCCGGGCTCGACCCGCTGCTATGCCTGACCAAGGTCGACCTGGCCGACCCCGAGGGACTGCTGTCGATCTACCGCCCCCTGGGTGTGCCCTACGTGGTGGCCGCGCGAGGAGGTGACCTCGCGTCGGTGCGCCAGCGGTTGAGGGATCAGGTCAGCGTTTTCGTCGGCCATTCCGGTGTTGGCAAGTCCACCCTCGTCAACGCGCTCGTCCCCGGGGCTACCCGGGCGACGGGTCACGTCAACGAGGTGACGGGACGTGGGCGTCATACCTCGACGTCAGCATTGGTGCTGGAGCTGCCGGGCGGCGGCTGGGTGGTCGACACGCCGGGGATCCGGTCGTTCGGCTTGGCTCACGTCGACCCGCGCGAGCTCATCGGCGCCTTCGACGACCTCGACGTGCTCACGGTCGACTGCCCTCGTGGTTGCACCCACGGCGAGGCTGAGCCCGAGTGTGCCCTCGACGACGCGGTGGCGGATGGCCGCGTCGACGCCGAGCGCGTGCAGTCGTTCCGCCGGTTACTGTCCAGCCGCGAGCGCGCCGAGGGCGACTGACTCTCCGACTAGCTGCGCAGCTCGAAGGTCCTGAGGTGCCCTTGCCTGCTGCTTCCAGATGAACATCGCGGCTCTGGCTATTGTCCCCTGGTCACTCTGCCCCGTCGCCGTCGATTTGGTAGCTCTGCTCTCCCGTGGGGTTCCAAACGGCCCGTGAGCCGATGTCTCCCACCCGGTAAGTCTGGAAGACCAGGGCACCGGCGCCCAGGACCAGCAAGACCGACAGGACCACGGGGACCGCCGCACTAAGCCGCTCCGGTGAGCGGGTCGACAGCCAGGCGGCGACGGCGAGCACCGCGAAAGCGATGGTAAGGAGCGACAGGAGGTTCGCTCGCTCGGCGTGCTCCTGGATGAGCGTGGAGAGGGGGTCATCGGCTCCCTCGTCGATACCCAGCACGGCAGCTAGGTTCTGGCCGCTTCGCCTGGTCACCAAGACGGTGAGCGCCGCGCCTACGGCCACGATGGCCAGCGGCACTCTGGCCCAACGACGAGTTGGCGGGATGGCGAACAGCACGCCGAGCAAACCCGCCAAGGGCACCAGAACGACTGCAACGTGCACAACCAACGGATGCACCGGCAACCCACCGATCGCGTCAAACACAATTGAATCCTCTCATTTCTCTAGTTCCTATCAAACCTTCAATCACTTCTTGTAGGCCGAGAGTTCACACTGAGCGGTCGCCGCGCGGCGCGAACAGCGCCAGGTGCCGCCGCCGTACGCTGTCCGGATGCCGGCTGACCACAATGACGACCTGCGTCTCGCGCACGTGCTCGCCGACGATGCTGACTCGTTGACCATGAGCAGATTCAAGGCGCTCGATCTGCATGTGGTCACCAAGCCCGACCTGACGCCTGTTTCCGACGCAGATGAAGCGGTAGAGATCGGCATCCGGCGGAGTCTGGGGCGGGCCAGACCACGGGACGCGGTGTTGGGCGAGGAGACCGGGTCAACGGGGTGGGGTCCGAGGCGTTGGGTCATCGACCCGATCGACGGCACCAAGAACTTCGTGCGGGGCGTGCCCGTGTGGGCGACCCTGATCGCGGTGATGGTCGAGGATCAAGTAGTCGCGGGGGTAGTCTCTGCGCCCGCTCTGGGTCGGCGGTGGTGGGCATCGCTCGGCGGTGGCGCCTGGGCCGGCAAGTCGCTGTTCTCCGCTTCGCCATGTCGCGTCTCCGATGTGTCATCCCTCGAGGACGCCTCACTGTCCTACTCTTCGCTGGACTCCTGGGACACGGTAGGACGTCGAGAGGAGTTCCTTGCTCTGGTGCGCCGCTGTTGGCGCAGCCGTGCGTACGGCGACTTCTGGTCCTACATGCTGGTCGCCGAAGGGGCAGTCGACCTGGCGATGGAGCCAGAGCTCGCGCTCTACGACATGGCCGCCCTGGCTGTGATCGTGGACGAGGCGGGCGGGACGTTCACCAGCCTCGACGGCAGCCCCGGTCCCTGCGGAGGCAACGCCTTGGCGTCGAACGGCAGGTTGCACGAGCAGGCGATGGGGTTCGTCGGCGTCACGGAACCCTCAGCGCCTTGACTGACCTCCGCCCCTGACACGCTTCCAGCGGGTCAACAAGGCGGGAGCCAGCAGGAGCGCCGCGAGATCGAACCAGCCGTAGCCGCCAGACGCCCCCGACGGTGGGTTGCCGATGGAGACCAGGCCGGTCGGGTCAACGGGTTGCCAAGCCCAGGTGCCTAGCGCCGTACCCGCGAGCTCGAGATAGGTGACGACGAAGAAGGCCCCGACATAGAGCCCCTGCGATGGGCCCCATGCCAGGAAACCGACAAGACACAGGAACCAGAAGGCGCCGAGAACGTCGGGGCGATCGGCTGAGGTCACGCCGTAGGTCGCATAAGCGCCCCCGACGACCACCACCGCGGCGGCACAGAATCGCGAGTGCGTCTGGACCCATGCGAGCCGACCGATCGCCAACGCCGCCAGATAGACCAGGCCGTGCCCCGGCGGGACATACATCGGCACGTTGTCGAAGCGGTAGGTGTAGACCTCCAGCAGCGGCGAGAAGGTGTACTCGATGACCGACGCGAAGACGACCACCACCGCTGTCTGCATGCGCACCAACGGCGATTCCCGCCGCAACAGCCAAATCAGCACCAGCCAGGTCCCGACGCCAAGCCCACGTTGGGTCCAGCGGGTCGAGTCCGCATCGACCAGCAGCACGGCCGTGATCCAGGACATCGCCACGGCGACGACGCGTGCGGACGCCATGGGCGGCAATGTCTCGCGTCGCGCACGGCGTTCCAGTACGGTCGTCACAGGCGTCATCTTCCCAGGTCTGCGAGCGTCTTGACGCATTCGCCGGTCCTTGGGGAACGGGCGCTCGGGCGCGACACTGGCACTACAAGTGAGCCACGGGAGGTTCTCGATGCGTATCCAAGAAATCATGCAGGGCAAGGGCGGGTCCATCGTCACGGCATCTCCGGACACCACAGTCCGCGAGCTCGTCGCGCTGCTCACCGAGCACAATATCGGGGCCGTCGTGGTCTCCAGCGGGGAGAGCCAGATCGCGGGCATCGTGTCCGAACGCGACGTGGTACGCCGGTTGGCTGCAGGCGTTGACATCCTTGACTCGGCCATCTCCGAGATCATGACCTCCGAGGTCCGCTCAGCCAGTCCACGAGACACCGTCGACGACTTGATGCGTCTGATGACCGAGCACCGCATCCGCCATGTCCCGGTGGTGGTTGACGGCTCTCTCCAAGGCATCGTGTCGATCGGTGATGTGGTCAAGTCGCGCATGGGCGAGCTGGAGTTCGAGCGGGACCAGCTGTCGTCATACGTGAGCAACACGCAGTGACCGCGATCCGGCCGTTGCTTGGCCGGCGTCACACCTCGGGTCGTTGCAGAAGTTAGGGTTCCTGCATGACTGACAAACCCGAGATCGACTTTCCCGACTCTCCTCCGCCGACTGAGCTCGAGAGCACCGACATCACCGAGGGAGACGGTGCCGAGGCCAAGGCCGGCAGCACCATCTCCGCACACTACGTCGGTGTCGCGCACTCGACGGGCGAGGAGTTCGACGCCTCCTACAATCGCGGTGAGCCGCTGTCCTTCAAGCTCGGCATCGGCCAGGTCATCGCCGGCTGGGACCAAGGCATCCAGGGCATGAAGGTCGGTGGTCGGCGCAAGCTCGTCATCCCGCCGCATCTGGGGTACGGCGATCGGGGCGCCGGCGCAGCCATCAAGCCGGGCGAGACTCTGATCTTCGTGGTCGACCTGGTCGACGTGCGCTGACGGATCGCTGGTCTGTTGGGGCTGCGTCCGCCGCTCGTTTCACTCGGCGGGTGGCGCAGCTCCCATCACGACTTCGTATGACGTCTGGGCGACCTCGACGCGGTCGCCACCCTTGAGCTGCCTGCCTCGACGCAGCTCGACCTCGCCGTTGACCAGCACCGCCTCGCTGGCGAGGAGCTGCTTGACGTCGCTGCCCTGGTCGACGGCGTCGGCTCGTTTGAGGAACTGGCCAAGCCGGATACCGTCGCCGGTGATCTCGATTCGGGTCGGTTGCGCCATACCGCGCATCCTTGCATCAGCGACCGACGAATCACCGGACGCCATTGCCGCGACGACTGGGGCGACCGCAGCACTACCTCCTGTGCGGCGAGGGTGATCAGCAGGCCTTGACCCAAGAGCACTCGATGTCGTCGGGACCGTACGTCGACGCACGCCTCAGTTGGGAGGGCTCCATCAAGGGCGCCTTCGCGCCGGGCTCCTCGCTCCAGGACGCCAACGCGATGCCGACCTCGTCTTCGAGGCTGCGCGGGCTGGACAGATAATTGTTGGAGATCATCGAGAACACCAGGTCACGGTCATCGGCGTTGGTGACATAGCCGGAGAGCGCCGTGACGGACGTCAGCGAGCCGGTCTTGCCGTGCAGGTTGTTGGCCGCCGCAGTGCCGACCATCCGGCTGCTCAGCGTTCCTCCGACGAAGCGGTCAGGGTTGCCGGCGATCGGAAGGGCGTCGTACCAGGTGTCGAACCAGGGCTCGTCCTGCACGGCGAGGAGAAGGTCGGTCACGTTGCGAGCGCTCACCAGGTCGAAGCGTGACAGGCCGGAGCCGTCGGACAGCCGCAAGGTCGAGGTGTCGACTCCCAGCGCGGCGGCATAGGCGAGCTCGACCTCGAGGCCGGCGTCCCAGCTGCCATCGCCCGACTCCTCACGTCCCATCGTCTTGACGAGCGCCTCGGCGATCATGTTGTTGGACAGCTTGAGGAACGGCGTCATGAGCCTGCGCGCGGTCATCGACTCGTGGGAGGCCAACACGTCAGCGGTGCGGGGGGTGTGCCCCGGCTTGATCGACCCGGTGACGGTGATCCCCTCCGCCTTGAGCGCCCGACGGAAAACGTCGCCGGCGTAGCGGCTCGGATCGGGCACCGTAGCCCAGTCCTGCTGCGTGGTGTCGTCGAGCGGCATGCTGCCGCTGATCACCACGACCTTGGATGCGTGTCGGCGGTCGACCGAGATCGTGTTGTCGGAGCCGGCCGTACCGGTCGTGGCTCGGTTGCGGAGCTTGATCACACCGGTCTTGGGCACGAGGGAGAGTCGGACGGGCGCATTCACCCGGTGTCCAGGCGACGTCTCCACGATGACGCTGCCGGAGTCATAGTCGGTGTCGGGCGCTACTGTCAGCGCCGACGTCACGGCCGAGTAGTAGTAGGGCTCGTCGTCCCAGGACCAGGCGACCCCGAGCGGCACATCGTCGAAGAAGCTGTCGTCTGTTACCAAGTTGCCGCGCACCCTGGTGATGCCCGCGTCCGCGAGCTGGGCGGCCATGTCTGCGTAGTCGTCGGCGAGCACGGTGGGGTCACCGCCGCCCTCGAGGTAAAGGTCGGATCGCAGCGCGTGGCGGGACTGGTAGCCGGTGCCCCTGGCGAGCACCTCGGTGGTGAAACGGTAGTCGGGACGCAGCGAGTGCAGCGCGGCGGAGGAGGAGAACAACTTCGCGTTCGATGCCGGGTTGAGGCGCCGGTTCGGATTTCGCTGGTACAGAGCCTCGCCCGTCTCGGCGTCACGTACCACGAGGGACACCATCGACCCCTTCAGGCTCGGGTCGTCGAGGATTTCGTCGAGGGCGGCACCCAGCTCGGCATCAGGAGCCGCTGCGGCCGTCGCCGCTGCCGAGACCCCGGCCGTCGGCTGCTCGGCGCCGAGCTGGCTAACCCCCGCCAGGGAAAGTCCCGTCGTGGTCAGGGCGATGACGGCTTTGGTCGTTCTCGTGCGCATCGTTTCCTCCTCCTTGGGTCCGGCGGACCGCCGGTCCTGGTGATTCTGCCGTTGTTTGGCCGGTCTGTAACGGGACGGTCACCCACCCCGGCGCAGCGCCCGAGGATCCACTGGCGTAGTTGCTCGTCATTGCAGAGTTCCACCACTCAGCCACGGCCTGTCGCGATCAGTCGAGGTCGAATGCGAGTCGGTCTGCTGTGCTACCTCGGCATTATCACGGGAAGACCGAGGGACTGAGCCGCCGCGGCCATGCGGTCGTCGTAGGTCACCACCTGGCTCAGCGTGGCAGCGAGCTGTTGGGCGGTCGCGAGGTGAATTGCGTGCAGTGACCTCAGCTGTGGCGGAGGAAGCGTTGCCGCGATGCTCAGCAGTCGGTCGCTCACCCGTATCAGGTCAAGGCGGGCGAGGACGTCGGCGCCTCGCATAACGGCGCGCCCCCCGAGGGGCGCCAAGGCTCGTCCCACCTCCGTGCGGGCCAGAGCGCTGGAGACGATGGGCCGTCGCCGTCGCAGGTAGGTGCGAAGCGCTGCGGAGTGCGGCTCGGCCACCGCAAGCGTTTGCTGAGCTCCACTAGCCGATCCCCCACGTCACCTACGCGATCTTGCGATCAAAAAGCCCACCGCGACACGTGCGTCCTTGGACCGTGAGGGCCATTGCCTTCTACCAGTTCCGCTCCTGCGGGGTCAGTGACGCCGGAAGCTGCTGGCCCGCTAGGTGGATGACGTAAGCAATGCCGCCCGAGTGCGGCACCCACACGCTCTCGAACTCCGCACGGTCGTAGACAGCGCGGACCTCGTCATTACTGGCGATCAGGTGAGACGCCGGGTCGTTGACGACGACGTCACCTGACCGAGTGAAGCCGACGATGACCATGAGGTGGCCGTTGGTGCCATAGCCGGCTCCCGTCAGCTCGCTCTTCTTGAAAGACATCGACACGACCAGTGGGATACCGGCCTTGATGAACTGCTCCGCCTCCGTCAGAGACCGCAACCGGGTGACGAATGACTCGAGCCCGTACCGACCCGCGTAGGCGGTGTTGAACGCCCAGTTGCCGGTGCCGTCGTAGTTGTAGTCGTAGGTGTTCGCAGCCGCGAAGTCGACCTGCGGATCGGCATACGAAGGATCCACCCAGGAGTAGTCCACCGGCGAGGGACCGTAGCCCGCGTTGCCGGTTGACTGCTGCCAATACGCGAGCACCATCGCGGTGGACGTGGGACTGCACCAGGCCTCGCCGCCTCCGTTGTACTGCGGATATTCGCCGATGTGGATCTCTTGTGAGTAGGCCGGGACGTCGAGCGTGATACCCCCGGCGCCACCGAGTGGGCTGACCGTGGTCTTGCCTGTCTTGCCCGGGAGCTTGGATGCCATGGCGCCCACCAGACTCACAGCGGGAGTGGCGGTGCTTCCCGCTTCGCGGTACAGCGAGACCGTCAGCCGCCACGTCTCGAGGAAGCGACCCTCGCGGGCGACCAGCGTGTCGATCGCCACGGTGGCGAGGTCGTCGCCCTGAGCCGGCACAGAGGTGCGGTGAATGGTGTCAGTGTCCTCTGCCCAGCGGCCGAGGACGTACTCCTTGGAGCGCAGGCCCGCGTCATCCAGACCGGAGACCGAGACCTGAACCCAGGTGCCGCTGGGGGTGACGGCGTTCCACGAGGCAACGAGCTCGGTGTAGTCGAAACCGGGAGTCACCTCAGGGGACGTCCAGGTTGCGACGTCGTACGTCTTCGTGGAGCCGTCACCGAAGCGATCGGTGTACGTGGAGGTGCCCGTTGGAGCGGCGATCGTCAAGTCGCCAGCGGTCAGAGTGGTCCCAGAGAAGGAACCCGCCGAGAAGCTGGCGGAATTCCACTGGTGGTAGGCGACGTGCCTCACTGAGGCGGTCTCCTTACTTCCGGTGTCAGCCGGAGCGGTGAGCATCCCCGTCGACATAGCACCGGCCATCATCAGAGGGAGTGCTGCGCGGACGATCTCCATGGCCGCCCCTCACTTGACCTGGTCAATTAACGAATCGACAATAGTCCTTCGGAACCTGAGCCGCCACTGGAATCGGTGGTGTCACCACGCCACCAGGCGGCGCATGTTTGGGCTGTGATGGATGGGGCAAAGAACTGGTCAGGTGTCTGCGGCGACGCCCGCAGCTTCTCGTCTCTAGCAGCTTCAACGTAAAGGAGCGCACCATGCCCGAGGTTCCTCAGCCAGTCACGGACAACAGCATCAAGGTCCGCCAGCTCAGCCACTATCAGTTCAGTTGGGTCGCGGGCGAGCCCGCCGGCCCCGGCACCTACACCCTGCAGCTCGTCCTAGACCAGGGCGCCTGGGAGGAAGTGCTCACGCTCACCGAGCAAGACGCGGACAATCTGCAAGATCTGCTGAGCGCCTCCCATGACGTGCACTACGACATTGATCGCCGGACCCTGATCTTCGGGACGACACCCGTCGGCAGTTAGCGACCACCCCTGCCGATCCGGGCCGGCGGGATTTCGCGTCTCTCGGCTTACGTCACCCGGGCTCTCGTGTCGAGCGCCAGTGTGTCGATCTCGACGAAGCGGGGTCCCCACTGACCGCCCACCGGCTGGTCCACACCAACGCCTGGGACCACCATCGAGCAATTGAAGTTCGTAGGTGATGTGGTGGCGAACATTCTGTCCGATAGCGTTGCGAACTTCGGTCCACCCGTCTACCTGGCAGAACCGGTTGTGATTGCGCCGGTTGCCCGGGTTGGGGCTCACGCGGAGGCATGAGCCGCCGAGCCGGAAACCACCCCGGCGCAGTGCCCGAGGATCTTTTACTAGCCAAGTCGATCCGGCGTTTCGCCCGGCGTGCTTGGCCGTTGCGGCCGAAGGAGACCAGGCTTCGCTGAACCGGTCCCACGCTTCGCGGCCAGAGCGACCCACGGCCACGTCATCAGCGCCCACACGAGGGAGACGATCGCGATCTCCGCGAACACATACCAGGGCCAGTCGCCCAAGAGGTCGAGAATCGAGGCGGCGGCGGGCTTGGCGTTGAGATATCCGTAGTTGGTGTCGGCCACCAGGTTGAAGGCGAAGACCGTCACCGCCCAGGCCGCGGTGGCGACGATCGCCGTACGATAGCTTCGCCAATCCGGGGCGAGGCCCAGCCCCCACGTCAGGTAGACAGCCGCCCAGACGATCAGCAGATGCATCCCCCAGAACAAGATGAAGCCCACGTC
>JACCXO010000114.1 GCA_013696975.1 Nocardioidaceae bacterium
TTCGTGCAAGCCGAGCTCGAGGACACCTACAAGCTGATCGAGAAGTTGTCCGCCCTCGGCGGCACACCGATCTTGCTGACACCTGCCATCCAGGTCCAGTCCGACACCGCCAAGGCACTCAACGACCTCCTCGAGCATGAGCGGAAGGCAGTCGCCGCGTTACATGGCGTCATACCGCACTCCGGTCAAGAGCCTCGCAGCGAAGCGCTCGAACACCTGCTCGAGCACGTCATCATGCGCAAACAGCAGCAGATCGACTACCTGTGGCACGCGGCCGAGCACGAAGACCCCCTGGACTGACTCGCAGACAGATCGGTGCGGGCACCGTAGTGCGCTGGCAGGTTCCGATTCCCTGAACCGACCCTCTCGAGGCAGGCAAGACCTGGGCGGCTGCATGGGGCATGGCCTGATCTCGTACGGGTACGGCCGACGCGACATACTTCAACCCCTTCTCGGGAGGATAACCATGACAACCCCCAACACCGATGACTCAAGCCAGCGTCCGTTCGCCTTGGTGACCGGTGCCTCCAGCGGGATCGGCCTCGAGCTCGCCAGACAGTTCGCGGACAACGGCTTCGACGTGCTCATCACCGCCGAGGATGACGAGCTCGACAAGGCAGCAGCCGATCTGCGCGCGACAGGGGCCACGGTGATCGCTGAGCGGGCCGATCTGGCTGAGCCGACCGGGGTGGAGCAGTTGTTTCAGGCCGCCAAGTCGACCGGGCGCCCGATCGCCGCAGCCGCGCTGAACGCAGGTGTTGGTGCGGGTGGTCGCTTCGTCGAGATGGATCTCGATGCTGACCTGCGGGTGGTCGCTCTCAACGTGGCCTCGACCGTGCACCTGGCCAAGCTGCTCGTCCGAGACATGGGGACCCGTGGCGAGGGAAGGTTGTTGTTCACCTCCTCCATTGCCGCCACGGTTCCTGGTCCCTACTACGCGACCTACGGAGCCTCCAAAGCATTCATCCAGTCGTTCGCGCAGGCGATCCGATATGAGCTGAAGGACTCTGGCGTCACGGTGACGTCACTCATGCCAGGGCCCACCGACACGGAGTTCTTCGAGCGAGCCGACATGACCGACACCGCCGCCGACAGCGGCAAGAAAGACGATCCCGCCGACGTAGCACGCGATGGCTTCGAGGCACTGATGGCCGGCAAGGACCAGGTGGTGGCCGGCTCCGTCAAGAACAAAGCCCAGACCGCAGCCGGGAAAGCGCTGCCGGACACCGTCACCGCAGGCATGACAGCGAAGCTGACCAAGCCCGGCTCCGGAGACAGCTGAGCTGGCGTGGGTCTGTTGAGCCTCGGCGTCACGTCGAGGTCGCGCAAGGAGAACGAAAGGCGACTCCCGATCCATCCGATGCACTTCGAGCGCATCGACGCGGAGCTCCGAGACCGCATCATCCTCGAAGCCGGATACGGCGACCAGTTCGGTCTCTCGGACAGTCAACTGGAGCCGCTGGTCGGCCGGATCTGTTCACGTGAGCAGCTCATCGCCGCTTCCGATGTGATCCTGCTACCCAAGCCTCAACTGAGTGACCTCACCGAACTGTCCGAAGGTCAAGTCGTCTGGGGTTGGCCGCACTGCGTACAAGATCGCGACGTCACCCAGCTCGCCATCGACCGACGTTTCACGTTGATCGCCTTTGAGGCGATGAACCACTGGGCGAGCGACAGCGGATTCGGCCTGCATGTGTTCCACAAGAACAACGAACTGGCCGGCTACTGCTCGGTCCTGCACGCATTTCAGCTGACCGGCTCAACTGGCGTCTACGGTCGCGCGCTGCGCGCCGTCGTCATCGGGTTCGGAGCGACCGCGCGTGGAGCCGTCACCGCTCTCAACGCCTCCGGCGTCCATGACGTTCGGGTCCTCACGAATCGTGGTGTGGCCGCGGTCGGCTCCCCGATCCACTCGGTACGAATCGTCCAACTCGATCACGACGACATGGAACCCTTCCTCAGTCAGGTGATCAGTGATCGCGGCCGGGTGCCACTCGCACCGTTCCTCGCCGAGAGCGACATCGTCGTCAACTGCACGCTCCAGGACCCGAATGCACCCCTGATGTATCTGCGCTCCGAGGACCTGGACGCGTTTCGGCCCGGCAGCCTGATAGTCGATGTGTCGTGCGATGAGGGTATGGCGTTCAGCTGGGCTCGGCCAACGTCCTTCGCTGAGCCGATGTTCGAGGTGGGGAACCACATCTACTACTACGGCGTGGACCACAGTCCTTCATACCTGTGGAACTCGGCGACGTGGGAGATCAGCGAGGCGCTGCTGCCATTCCTCGGAACCGTGATGGCAGGACCGCCGGCCTGGGACCAAGACGAGACGATCAGCCGCGCAATCGAGATACGCGACGGCCACATCGTGAATCCCAGCATCCTCACGTTTCAGGATCGCTCACCGGACTTTCCCCATGTGACAAGCACCAACCCGTCGCGAGCAGCCAAAGAGATTCCCTCTAGCGACGCCGCTCCGCCATCGGTATGACGACGTCGACCGGCGGGCCTAGCCGGACTGACGGCTTGTGGGACCTCGCTATCGTGGGCGCCGGCCCTGCCGGCTCAGCCGC
>JACCXO010000018.1 GCA_013696975.1 Nocardioidaceae bacterium
GCGGTGCTCCTCCAAGACACCGATCACGGTGGCCGCGCATGCTGTCATCCAGTCGCTGGTTGCCGGGAGTGCGGGTGTTCGGTGGCCGAGTGCCTCGTCAATCATGAAGTCGACCTCGCGATCGCTGCCGAGGAGCTTCGCGGCCTCTTGTCGCCACAGCGACCGCTGTACGGCTTGACTGCGGGGCTCATGCCTGGCGTCACGGGTCTCCAAAGTGGCCTGCTGCGCCAACGTAACGGCCTCGACCGCAGTGGGTGGGCGTCCGTGCCGGGACTGGAAGCCGGTTGCCAGTTCGCTTTGGCGTGCTTCGATGTCGCAGCGCCGGCTCGACCAGTGCCGGTTCAGCAGGTCGTTGACGCCGACGATCTCGCGAATTGCACGCTTGCCGTCGGGAGCTCCGCGGGCGGCGAACCGGACCCCGAGCCGGTCGACCAGCTCGGCTTCCAGGCGGGTGTTGTACCGCTCGGAGGCAGTCACGGCGGCGGCGTACAGGACCCGGCCGTCGAGGGCGAACCAGCGACCGTCGTGAGTCTGGACCTTATTGCTGACCGCGACGTGGGTGTGCAGGTCCGGGTCGCCGGCGCGGGAGTCGCGATGCGTGAACGCCGCGGCGAGCAGCCCACGGACGACGACCTGCCGGATCCCTCCGGAGCCGACCCGGGTGAAGGCGACGTCTCGCTCCAGCCAACCGACCGTCTCCTCGACCGCTGCCCAGTGTGCTGCCTGGATCTGCTCGGCGACCTCGCGCGGCGCGAGCGCCCACAGCGTCGAGATCGACTTCACCGGCGAGAACGTAAGGTCGTAACCCGCCACCGCGGCACTGGGTTGCCGCGACACCTGGGCGATGAACCCGGAGAGCTCGCGGGCGTCCACCGGCGCCCGGCGGTGCTTGTCGGTGAACATCTGCCGGGCCACCTCGGTTCGGATCTGCGCGCGGACTTCGGCGGACACCGGAGCATGCGCGTCCAGCCCGTGTCCGGTGTTGTGTCCGGCGAACGCGACAGCGACCTGGGACCGGTACGACGAAGCCGAGTCGTAGACCGGAAACGGCCGACCCAGCGCCTCGCCCGTGTTCGGATGCCGCCCCGCTCCGAACAGGAACACCATCTGGTCCTCGCCGACGACCTCACCGCACGTCAAGCCGACTCCAGGGAGTCCGGCTCCGACCCAACGGCCCGGGGCCTCGCCCTTCTCCGCGTAGTAATCAGACAGGCTGGCGCGCCCACGCTCCGTCGAATCGCTCGCGGCCACCTGGCGGGTCAGGTAGGTGTAACCGTCCCCAGCGGTCAACTTGTGCACGCTCATCACGACCAGCACAGGCGTTCGTCGAGCGACTACGTGGACACCCCACTCGCAGTGTGCAATGGGTGTGATCGGTCTGAACGGTGTCCTCGGTCAGCGGTGGTGAGGCTGAATGTTAGATCTCTCCTTGGACGGTAGCCCACTGACCGGCTCAACTTCGCCTCTGTCGCTGGGGCCGGTGTCGGGTCGCAGAAGTAGATGTCTAGACCTGTCGCGCGGTGAAGATCGGGGTCAGCAACTTTTCCGTCGAGGTCGCAAAGCCGGTCCCGGCCTAAATGACACCCCGCGCGGAGGCGCGCGGTTGTCTTGAATCGCGTGCGGACCGCCCATTTGTACGTGGTCACTGCCTGCCGTGGGTGCAGCGAAATTTCTGTGATCGGGCCTCCGGCAGACCCCACTTCTGCGCGGGTTCGCGCGCTCTACGCGAGGGGGCTCACGTCAAGATCCCCGCGTCCGGGTCTTCGTTGCCTCATCTGGTTTTGCCCGCGTAGCGGCCGGTGGTTTCACCGGCAGTCTTGTCGGCTGGTGCTTGGCCCTTGACGAGCTTGAGGAGCTGGTCCTGAAGGTGGAGGAGGTCTCTGCGGATCTGGGCCGGGTTTAGGCTCTTGTACTGCCGAGTGAGCGCCGTCTGGGTCTTCTTCGTCACCGCTGTCGGCACCTTGACAAGCACGAGCATCAGGGGGACCATGTCTCATGAGGTTTCGGGGAGGGAAGCCAGTGTTTCCGAGACATAAGTGGATAATTGTTGCGCTGACCATATGTCTCATTTTTGTGACTTCGCCACCCGTAAACGCTCATTACGTATACGAAAATGAGTGGGCCTACCGGAGTGACCGTGGGCATTGCGTTCGTGAAAGGTCTGAAATTTCGCATGGCGACGGAGGTGGCTACTCGAAGGTCGATGCCATCATCAGTCATTACTGGTATTTCGATGATAAACACATTCCATGCGGGCTAAGCAAGTATAAGTCAGCGGGGGAGATTCTAATTAAATGGGACCTAATGAAGTGGAACGCTTCGCGAGCAGAATGGCATCACTGCCGAGTAATCGACTCGGTGTCTAACCGCACTAGAACCTACAAGTTCGTAGTATACGCCTATTACGGCGCCTATGCCGATTGCGGAACAGGCTGGTATGGTACTTGGGGTTCCGCAAAGGTATGGAACGGTAGGACTTTTAAGGGCGGAAGAGTCTGGTCTGGCCCTCACTGGCTGGAGGGATGAAGGATGCGAATTGTAATCAAGAACTGGTTCTCGCCAGGGATCGGGATTATCACGGTTCTAGCGGCGATACCGCTCAGTGTGCTCCTGTGGACTCAGGCTGCTGCTATTGACGGGCAACAGATCGGAGATCCAGCGCAAGCGCCGCCGCCACCAACTTGGAGCGATGACGATCAGATACCGATCCTCGACAGAAACGGCAACGTGAAGTTGGATTCACAAGGGCGTGAAGTAACCATCTCCAACTCCGAGTTAGACGCACAGGACACGGAACCTAGGGTGACGGATGATCCGCCCGGCACCGTCCGCAACACGCGCTTGGTTACAAACGCAGATGGCGAGCAGTATCCGGTCGAAGAGGTGCATCTGCCTGCGGGGCCGAGGGAGAACCCCTAGGAGTTGGGCGGCGTATGTCACGCTGGTTACCGCACACAGCGAGAAGAAACAGGCAGCGGGCCACGTTCAGGGCGGTCTTAGCTAACGCTCCCCTCGCCTTGATCCTGCGCGCGGGCGACGCCGGATCCCCCACTGCAACCGATCACAACGACGTGTTGGGTCAAGCCATCGCCCAGGGCTGTTGATCGCCGGGCTGCAGCGCACTGCAACCGATCACCCCGACCATCAAGGACCCGTCCCGAACCCCGAAAACGGGGCCCTCACCATCCCGCCTCAGCCGCACCCACCATGACGGCGACGGCCTCATCCAGCGGGGCGGCTAACTAACAAGGGCTTGCCGCCGTTCTCTGACGCCACTTGTTGGATTTGTCAATGATCTGCTGCCTGCTGAACATGATGTCTCCACGGCAAATGGGTGGGCTCGGCTACCCACCCAACTTTATCCGCCCCCGGTAAGCGGGGTCTTCGGATTTGAGCATGGGTAGCTTGCCGAGCCAAGGCGGATCAAGTCAGTCGGCGATCTCATTCCGGTCTCGATCAGCCCCGTTCGTTGACGTTCGTCGACGTCATCTGCTCCCGGTTGACTCTCACGACGGGTAGACACGGTCCTGAACCAGCCAGCGCCGACTTGGAAAGAGTCCACCGCCCCAACCATGCGCGAACGATCCCGGTTGGTCACAGGAGGCCGCCGCAAGCCTGGTGGAGGCATCCATTCTCCGCCTTAGCAGGGCTGTATTTAGCATTCCCAAGCTGACAGTGCGAGTTCGATTCTCGTCACCCGCTCCCACGCGCAAAGCCCCAGTTCAGAGGCTCCTTTCCACCGGGGACCCGCCGGATCACCCGTGCGGGTCGCTCATGGGGTCAGGCGTACTGCTCGACGTCTGCGTCCTCGGGTCCCGCCGCTTTGGCCGGCCGGCGCAGGAACAGCCCGGCGGCGATCGCGCCGATGAGCGCGATGACCGCCGCACCCACGAAGGCGGCCGAGAAGCCGTCGGTGAGGGCGTCGGGGTTGCCCAGCTGGTCGGCGCCCTGACCCGCAGCGATCGCGGTCATGGCCGCAAGGCCCAGGGCGGAGCCGATCTGGTAGCTGGTGTTGACGATTCCCGACGCGAGTCCGCCCTCCTCGGGACGGGCAGAGGAGATCGCCGTGCCGAGCGTGGGGATGAACGCCAGTGACATGCCGAGCGCCGCAACGAGCGACGCGGGTAGGACGTCGACCGCGAACGAACCGTCAGGGCGCACCAGGGAGAGCCAGCCCATGCCCGCGGCGAGCACCAGCAGACCGGCAACGGTGACGGCCTTGGGACCGAACCGGCCGATCGCGCGCGGCGCGAGGACGACCATGCCGATCATGATCAGGACCGTCATGGGCAAGAGTGCCGCACCACTCGGAAAGGCCGAGTAGCCCAGCACCTGCTGCAGATACAGGTTCAGGAAGAACCACATCGGGATCCACGCTGCACCGAGCAGCACCTGGGCGAGGTTGGCTGCGCCGAGGTTCGGCGTGCGGAAGATGCTCAACCTCACCAACGGCTCACGCCGTGCTGTCTGCAGGGCGACGAACATACCGAGCAGCAGCGCTGCCCCTGCGAGAATGAGCCAGGTGCGGCCCGATCCCCAGCCGACCTCGGGTGCCTGCACGATCGCGTAGACCGCTGCTGCGAGTCCTCCCGTAACCGTGACCGCGCCGAGCAGGTCGACCTTGCTGCGCCCTGCGGGTCCGCCCGCGGGCATCAGCGCGGGTACGGCGGCCAGGATGGCCACGGCGATCGGAATGTTGATGTAGAACACCCAGGGCCAGCTGGCGTACTCGGTGATCGCCCCGCCTAGGAACACGCCGGTGGTGCCTCCGGCTGGTGCGGCGGCGCCGTACAAGGCCAGTGCCTTGGTGAGCTCGCGCGGGTCGCGCCCGAACAGCATCATCAGCAGCGTGAGCGCGGAGGGGGCGATCAATGCGGATCCCACGCCCTGCAGGGCGCGGCCGACGAGCTCGGTCTCCACACTGCCGGCGGCCCCGGCGAAGGCGGAGCCGACGATCAGGACCACCCAGCCGGCGCTGAAGATCCTGCGGGCTCCGAAGATGTCGGACAGCTTCCCGCCCAGGAGGAGCAGGCCGCCGAGGGCGATGACGTAGGCGTTGAACACCCACGTCAGATCCTCCTGGGAGAACCCGAGGTCCTGCTGCATCTGGGGCAGTGCGACACCGATGATCGAGGTGTCCATGATGACCATGAACTGGGCTGCGGCGATGACCGCGAGCCCGAGCCACCTGCGTGAGGCGGGTGGCGAGCTTGTGCTTGACATGGACGTCTTCCTCCCTTTCGTTTCGTGTGTCCGCAGCGGAAGCGGACATCTGAGCCGGTGCAGGTACCTTAGGGGGGTATGGTTAATTGAGCAGGAGCAACACAGCATCGAGTACCGAACGGGGGTACCGTGAACGAGATAACCGAACGACAGGACTGGAGACACCGCGATGATCGAAACGACGCACGGCTACATCCATGCCAAGGACGACTACCTCAAACGGCTGCGCCGCATCGAGGGCCAGGCCCGTGGCCTGCAGCGGATGGTCGAGGAGGAGCAGTACTGCATCGACATCCTCACCCAGGTGTCGGCGATGACGAAGGCGCTCCAGTCGGTCGCCCTTGGTCTGCTCGACGAGCACATGAACCACTGCGTCGTCGACGCCGCCAAGGGCGGCGGCCCCGAGGCCGACGCCAAGCTGAAGGAAGCCTCGGACGCGATCGCCCGCCTCGTCCGGTCCTGACCAACCACCGAAAGGAAGCACCGTCATGAGCAGCAGCACCTACACCGTCACGGGCATGACCTGCGGCCACTGCGTCTCCTCGGTCACCGAGGAGGTCCAGGAGATCCCCGGCATCGAGAGCGTCGACGTCGTCCTCGAGACCGGTGCCCTCACTGTCACCAGCAGCCAGCCCGTCGACGATGAGGCCGTCAAGGCGGCCGTCGAAGACGCGGGTTATCAGCTGGCATGAACACCCCAACCAGGGTCGTCGGCTTCCTCGCCGTGATCGCCGCCGTGTTCGGCATCGCGCTCGGCGTGGGAAACGCCGTCGGACCCTTCTCCGAACCCGACAGCACCGCACACGACGCCGGCGATGGTGACTCCGACCCCGGTGACTCCGGCGAGGGTCCGAGGCCGGCTCTCGCGTCTCAGATTCCAGGAGGATTAATGGTCTCCCAGAACGGCTACTCGCTTTCACTTGTTGGTCCGCAAGCCACGGTAGGCCGTTCCGTCCCCGTCGCATTCACCATCAACGGGCCGGACGGCCGCCCAGTCACGGCGTACGACGTGGAGCACGAGAAGCGGCTGCACCTAATCGCCGTACGCCGTGACTTCACCGGCTTCCAGCACGTCCACCCGACACTGGACACCGAGGGGGTCTGGTCAACCGACCTCGACCTACTCCCGGGGCAGTGGCGGCTGTTCGCCGACTTCAAGGCCACCGGAGCAGACGCGCTCACTCTGGGCGCCGACCTCGTGGTCGCGGGCGACTACCAACCCGCCGTGAACGGGGCCGAGTCCCGCACCGCGAACGTCGACGGCTACACCGTCGCCCTTGACGGCGACCTGGCCTCGGGTGCGGACGCGAAGCTGACCCTCTCCGTGTCGAAGGACGGCGAGCCCGTGACCGACCTCGAGCCCTACCTCGGCGCCTACGGCCACCTGGTCGCACTGAGGGAGGGTGACCTCGCCTATCTGCACGTCCACCCCGACGGCAGCCCCGGCGACGGCACCACCCAGCCCGGCCCCGCCGTCGTCTTCTACGCCGCCGTGCCCAGCGCCGGCAGCTACCGGCTGTACTTCGACTTCGAGCACGACGGGATGGTGCGTACGGCGGACTTCACCGTCAACACCACCGGTTCCGTAGCAACCGAGACACCGGCACCCAGTGACAACCGATCCGAGGACGGGCACAGCGGCCACTGAGGTGGCCCAGCCCGAAGCAGGACGAAACGAGGAGGAACAGATGAGTTCCGTGACCGAGCCCCTGGGCTCGACACCTTCCACGAGCGCCATCGAGCTGGAGATCACCGGAATGACCTGCGCCTCCTGCGCCAACCGGATCGAGCGGAAGCTCAACAAGCTCGACGGCGTCACCGCAACAGTCAACTACGCGACCGAGAAGGCCAAGGTCAGCTTCCCGGCCGGGCTTGCTCCCGAGGCCCTGGTCGGCACGGTCGAGTCCGCCGGATACGGCGCCGCCCTGCCGACGCCCAAGCCGACCGATGGGAAGGCCGCATCCGAGACGACAGCCGACCCGACCCGGTCCCTGCGTGAGCGGCTGCTCGTCTCTGCGGTGCTGACCGTGCCGGTGATCGCGATGGCGATGGTGCCGGCCTTCCAGTTCACCTACTGGCAGTGGCTCTCGCTCGCCCTGGCCGCGCCCGTGGTGGTCTGGGGTGCCTGGCCCTTCCACAGGGCAGCCTGGGTCAACCTGAGGCACGGCACCTCGACCATGGACACGCTCATCTCGATGGGAACGCTGGCCGCCCTGGGCTGGTCCCTCTACGCCCTGTTCTGGGGTACGGCGGGCATGCCCGGCATGACCCACCCGTTCGAGCTGACCGTCGCACGCACCGACGGAGCCGCGAACATCTACCTCGAGGCAGCCGCCGGAGTCACCACCTTCATCCTCGCCGGCCGCTACTTCGAGGCCCGGTCCAAGCACCACGCCGGAGCTGCACTGCGCGCCCTGCTCGAGCTCGGCGCGAAGGAGGTCGCGGTCCTGCGCGACGGCCCCGACGGCCCGGTCGAGCAGCGGATCAGCACCGACCAACTCGTGGTCGGTGACCGATTCGTCGTCCGCCCCGGAGAGAAGTTCGCCACCGACGGCGAGATCGTGGAAGGAGCCTCGGCCGTCGATGCCTCGATGCTGACCGGCGAGTCCGTGCCCGTCGAGGTCCACCCCGGCGATGCTGTCGTGGGCGCTACTGTCAACGCGGGCGGGCGACTCGTCGTACGCGCCATCCGGGTGGGGTCGGACACCCAGCTCGCCCAGATGGCGCGGCTCGTCGAGGACGCCCAGAACGGCAAGGCCCAGGTCCAACGGCTCGCCGACCGCGTCTCCGGAATCTTCGTGCCCATCGTCATCGCCCTCGCAGCAGCCACCCTCGGCTTCTGGATCGGCGCCGACTCCGGACTGTCTGCCGCGTTCACCGCCGCGGTCGCCGTACTCATCATCGCCTGCCCCTGCGCCCTCGGCCTGGCCACACCGACCGCGCTCATGGTCGGCACCGGCCGCGGTGCCCAGCTCGGCATCTTGATCAAGGGCCCCGAAGTGCTTGAGTCCACCCGCCGGGTCGACACCGTCGTGCTCGACAAGACCGGCACCGTCACCACGGGGCGGATGGCCCTCACCAGCGTCGCCGTCGCACGGGACGAGGACGCCGACGAGGTGCTCCGACTGGCCGGTGCCCTCGAGGACGCCTCCGAGCACCCGATCGCTCAGGCCATTGCCACCGCAGCCCGCGAGCGCTTCGGCTCCCTGCCGACCATCGAGGGCTTCGTCAACACCGAGGGCCTCGGTGTCCAGGGCATTGCCCTCGAGCATGACCGCAGCCACGCCGTGCTCGTCGGCCGACCGCGACTCCTTCAGAAGTGGTCCCAGGATCTGCCCCCCGAGCTCGAGCAGGCGCTCAGCGAAGCGCAGGCCAAGGGCGGCACCGCCGTCGCGGTCGGTTGGGACGGCAGGGCTCGCGGCGTGATCGTCGTCGCCGACGCGATCAAGCCAACGTCGGCCGAGGCCATCCGTCAGCTGCGCGACCTGGGACTGACCCCGGTACTCCTCACCGGGGACAACGAGACGGTTGCCCGGGCGGTCGCCGACGAGGTCGGCATCGAAGGCGATGCCGTCATCGCCGACGTACTCCCGGCCGACAAGGTCGACGTGGTCAAGCGCCTCCAGGCAGAGGGCAAGGTCGTGGCCATGGTCGGCGACGGCGTGAACGACGCCGCCGCACTCGCCCAGGCCGACCTCGGCCTGGCCATGGGAACCGGCACCGACGTCGCGATCGAGGCGAGCGACCTCACGCTGGTCCGGGGTGACCTGCGGGTCGCGGCGGATGCGATCCGACTCTCCCGCCGCACACTGGGCACCATCAAGGGCAACCTGTTCTGGGCGTTCGCCTACAACGTCGCCGCTCTGCCACTGGCCGCGGCCGGGCTGCTCAACCCGATGCTCGCCGGCGCGGCCATGGCGTTCTCGTCGGTCTTCGTGGTCAGCAACAGCCTCCGGCTGCGCGGCTTCAGGCCACTCACCGTCCCAGCCCCAGCAGGAGACGGGGTGCCGGCGTGACACGCCTGGTGCCGTTCACCCCCCGCCACCGCGACGGGAGCAGCGAAGGGGATGCTTTTGGACCCCGTCGATCGACGCAGACAGGTCGGCGAATCTACCGCGGCGCGCACGACCGTCAGCGACCCACCGGATCGGCAACTACTGAGCAATCTCCCAGATATGGCCACTGGGGTCGTTGAAGCTGGCGGTCCGCACTCCCCATGGCCGATCTATCGGGCCGTTCAGCAGCTCAACTCCGCGTGTGGCCAACTCCGCGCACAGTGCGTCGACGTCATCAACATGGATGGTGAGCTGCAGGCGCGATCCGGCCTCGCGGCCAGCGACCGCTGCGGGCTCGATCAGCCCACGTGCCGCGGAAGTTTTCAGCAAGTTGATGATCGTGTTCCCGAAGTCGAACACCACGGAGTCGTCGTCCTCGAACGCCACCGGCAGCCCGAAGACTTCAGAGTAGAACTGCTTCGAGGCCACCAGGTCCTCGACGAACAAGGTGATGGCTGCGACACTCGCCGGCCACGAACCCACTTGCCCACCTCTATCCTGACCTTCCCGAGGTCCATCGCTACAACGCCCTGTCTACCACCCTGTACGCCAGCGCCTCCGTCTGGCTGGGATGGCGTTGGAGGCGGTCCAAGCCCAGGCCGGATATGTCCTCCTCCCGAGCGACCACTACGTCGGCGGCGGCGACGGGGCGCACGACGGCGACATGCCGTCGCTCGATGTGGCCGAGGACGGCACGGCGCGACTCGTGTGGCGGACCCAGGGGGTCGTCAAAGTCACCTACAACGATCCGCACTACCTGGCAGACCGGCACGGTGTGACAGGTCAAGACGAACTGCTCGACGACATCGAGGCCGCACTGCGGCAGCTCGCCACCGGCGCCTGAGCCGTCGGCCGAGCCGCTGCCTGCGATCCATTCGTCGCCAGGAGAGCGGCGGCGGTCGCTGCTCGGGCTCATGCCGTGACGTTTCGGTGACAACCTGGCTGGCCGTCCGCGAACAGGCTTAGCGGGCCGAGATCGAGGTGGTGGCAGTCAATCAGAGCCGGCGGTTAGGCGAGCATCGCCTCGGCCGCGGCGACGAGGTGGTCCATCGCGCGCAGGGTCCGGGTCAGGGCCGCGGCGCCGATGAACGACTCGCCGTAGTGCGCGATGGGTTTGGCGCCGAGCAGGGTGGCCAGCTGACGGGAGAGGGCGCGGTCTACGAGCCCAAGCAAAGACACCGCCTCTGAGTGCTCGGAACCTGCCGCCCGTCTGCCCAGGCGCAGACAGCAGATGGCGTCGGCGGCGGCGATCCCGGCCAGGACAGCGTTGCCGGCGGCGGCATTGCGCGCCGCCCCGGTCTGCTCATCCGCCTTGAAGGCCGCGAGTTCCTGGTACTCGCGCGCCGTCGCGAGCCGATTGCGCGCGTCGCCAGCTCCGCACAGGTGGTTCTTGCCTCGTCTGGCGGGCATCGTCTGTCGTGAGCTCCTGTCGAGCGGATGGTTCTGCCGGTGGCGTCAAGCGGTACGGCGACGCAACAGCGCGCGCAGCTGCTGGCCGGCCAGGTGGATGCCGTCGGCCTGCCAGCCGACGATGACAGGTTCCTGCCGGTCCACGGATCGGTCCAGGTCCGAGCGTGAGATGTCGAACCAGCTCACTGCGTTGCCCATGAGCCGCTCGAGGCGCTGCCCGCTGGTGAACGTCTGTTCCGCCCAGGCGTCCTCAGGCGTGACGTCAGCGCGCACGACGAGCACGTCCAGGTCGCTGTCGGTGCCCCCGTCGCCGCGGGCCGCGGACCCGAACAAGCTGGCGTGTATCGGGGCGATCTCCCAGCTGCCGATCTCCTCGGTGAGCGCCTGCAGCATCCGCTGCCGCAGCGTCACCAGGGCGATGATCGCGTCGGTGGCAAGGTGGTCCCGGTTCAGGCGGCACATCCTGGAGCGACCGGCCTGCTCGACCAGCACCAGGCCGCGGGCGGCGGCGTGGTCGACGATCTCAAGGGCTCGCGGCGGGGACACGCCAGAGAGTCGGGCGGCCTCACGGACGGAGAACGCGGTCTTGGCGCCGGCCAGCACCCGCAGGACGGCCGAGGTCGTGCGCGACATGACGAGGTCCGAGGGCTCGCTGACGTTCACACGGGAGCATCCGCTCTGTTCGGCTTCACCTTCTATATGTTAGGTAATGCCGAGCATATGTCAAGGAATTTGCGAATGTCACAACGGCTACGTGCTGGAGTGTCCCCGCAACAGCGGCAGCACGTTCTCGGCCGCGAGTCCGATGCTGCGATCACATCCGCTAGCTACGGAGGTAGGACGCGCCATTCACATCGATGATGGTGCCAGTCGAGAACTTCGCCCCTTCCGACGTCAGCCACACCACTGCCGACGCCACCTCCTCCGTTCGCGCCACCCGCCCGAACGGAGACTGCTGCCGCACCGCTTCGCCTCCCGGTCCGTCCAGGACCTCGCGCGCCATCTCCGTCTGCACGAACCCCGGGGCCACCGTCCCGACCGTGATCCCCCGCGAGGCAAGCGCCACCGCCATCGACTGGCCGAACGCATTCATCCCCGCCTTCGAGGCGCCGTACGCCGGACAGTTCGGTTCGCCGCGGAAGGCGCCGCGGCTCGACACGTTCACGACCGCCCCACCGCCTGCGGCGGTGAGGTGCGGGATGGCGCAGAACGTCGCGTTGGCCGCGCCCATGAGGTTCGTCGCCAGGGTGCTTGACCAGCTCTCCTGCCAGTCCTCGTAGGACGTGTCGAGCGGTGGGTGGGCCAGAAACACCCCCGCGTTGTTGACCAGCACGTTCAAGGCGCCGAGCTCCTCGGCAGCGGAGTCGACCAGCCGGCGTACCTGGCCGGGGTCCGCGAGATCGGCCTGGACGGCGACATGCCCCTCACCGGGCAGCGAGGCCAGCGTCGCCTCGGCCGCTTCTTGCCTTGTCCCGTAGTGCACCGCCACCCGGTCGCCCAGCGCCGCGAACGCTTGCGCGATCGCCCGTCCGATCCCACGCGACGACCCGGTCACCAGTACCGCGCGGCTCATCGGACCACCGTGGCGACATCCTCGACGAGCCGGTCGATGTCATCGAGGCTGGTGTACGGCGCCCGGCCGGCTCGCACAGCGCCCGCCTCATCGGGGCCGAGCGGCGGAGAGTCGCTGAATTGCGTAATCATCGGGCCTCATTATCCGCTGGTCTCGGCGTCCCACATGATGCCACGCTCAACCAATCGTCGATGCGCAGCACAGCAGTCGCAACAGCCGCCTCCATGCCATTCTCACCGCGACGCGCGGCGGTGATCTTGCCGCAACCATCAGCGTCAGCGTCTGGGCGTGAACGCGGGTTGGCCGCCCGGAAAACTGTCGGTCGTCTCGGCCACGCTGGTCATGATTTCGTTGGGCACCAGGCCTTGCGGCTACAGACAGGAGGCAGCCATGGATTGCAAGATCGAACTCATCTTCGTACCGGTGACCGATGTCGACAGGGCCATCGACTTCTACGTTGAGAAGGTCGGATTCACCTTGGATATGCAAGCCAGGGTGGATGAAAACACCAGGTTCGTGCAAGTCACGCCACCCACGTCCGCGTGCTCCATCGCGTTCGGGGAGGGCATCACCGATATGACTCCGGGGACG
The DNA here is from genome assembly GCA_013696975.1 of Nocardioidaceae bacterium. Lineage (GTDB taxonomy): Bacteria > Actinomycetota > Actinomycetes > Propionibacteriales > Nocardioidaceae > JACCZJ01. Next base: position 12,853 of record JACCXO010000018.1, read on the forward strand.
CAGAACAGCATCCAGGTCGTCGTGCCCGACGCCGAGGCGGCACGTCAAGAACTCCTCGAGCGCGGCGTCGACGCGCCCGAGGTCGAGACACTCGCGTGGGGCTCGTTTACCTCGTTCACCGATCCAGATGGCAACCTCTGGACCTTGCAGCAGCTCCCGCCTCCTGGGTCATACGACGCGCAGGAAGGGTGAGCCGTCGTCGCAGTCGCGCGCCCGCTTCTGGACCTTCTAACCCGAGGAACCGGTAGAACTTCGGCCGCGGCGGCATTGCATGGATGACGCCATATCGAAAGCTTGCGGCTCAATTCCACGGCGGTGCGCTCGTCGCACGACGGCAGAGCAAGGTGGGTTCGTTCTATATGATCTGTCAGTGGCGGCGATCAGCTTGGCGGGCGTCTCGAAGACTTTCGGCGACGGCACCCTCGCCGTCGCAGACCTCGACCTCGACATCGCCGACGGCGAACTGCTTGTGGTGGTTGGACCGTCCGGCTGCGGCAAGTCGACGGTGCTGCGCATCGTCGCGGGCCTGGAAAGCCCGACTGAGGGTGAGGTGACCATCGGCGGCCGAGTGGTCACCGACGCGTCCCCCGGGGACCGTGACCTGGCGATCGTTTTCCAGGACTACGCTTTATATCCGCACTTGAGTGCCTACCAGAACCTGGCATTCGCCCTCAAGTCGCGGCGAATGGGGCGTAAGGCGATCGACAAGCGAGTGCGAGAGGTGGCAGCCCTGCTCAGCATCGAGCCGCTGCTGCATCGCAAACCCAGGGCGCTTTCTGGAGGCGAGCGCCAACGTGTCGCAATGGGCCGGGCCATCGTTCGGAGCCCCTCCGCCTTCCTCATGGACGAACCGTTATCGAACCTCGATGCCAAACTACGAGTCCAGCTCCGCAGCGAGATTCGCCGGCTGCATCGCGAGCTCGGTGAGACCTTTCTGTTCGTAACCCACGACCAAACGGAGGCCCTCACGATCGGTGACCGGGTGGCGGTGTTGCGCCGCGGCCGGCTGCAACAGCTCGACGACCCTCAAAGCCTTTACGACTCCCCCGCCAATCTCTTCGTCGCCGGCTTCATCGGGACACCGCCGATGAACTTGTTGCTCGCGACCGTCGAGGCAGACGGCACGCAGCGGATCGCCCGAGCAGGCCCCTGGAGGTTTGCGGTGCCTGCCGGTGTCCTTATAGGCCGAGTTGTAGTGGGCATCAGACCCGAGCATCTCGGAGCGCCCGAATTCGTCACCGGATTCGGGGAGGCCGCGACCGCAGAGGTATTGGTGGCCGAGGCCGAGACCCTGGGCGGAGTCTCCTTGCTTCACTTCGCCGTCGACGCCCAACCTGTCAGCGTCCGCGACGACGATGGGTTGGATGCACCGTTCACCCTTGGGTCGCCACCGGCGACCGTCATCGCCGCCGTCGACGCGCGCACCCAGGCTCTGCCCGAGTCCCGTTTGACGTTGGCGGTCGACAAGTCGCGGGTTCGCTTCTTCGATGCCGACACGGGTGAGGCGCTCAGGCTCAACGGCGCCCCGTCAGAACGACCCCCTGCGTGAAGGCCCGCTGGGCCAAGAAGAACACGACGATGCAAGGAAGAAGGGCGAGCAACGAGGCGGCCATGAGATGGGCCCACTGAGTGTTGTAGATGTCCTTGTAAAAGTTCAGCCCGAGCGGCAGCGTGTACTTGCTCTGATCGGTGATGTACAGCAATGGGCCCAGGAAGTCGTTCCAGACGCTGACGAATTCCAGCGCCGCGACGACCGAAATCGCTGGCCACGACTGCGGAATGATCACCCGGAGCAGGATCGAGAGGAAGCTATGACCTTCGACCCTGGCCAACTCCTCCTGTTCGCGAGGGATGGTGAGGAAATACTGCCGGAGGAGGAAGATGTTGAACGCGCCACCTCCCAGCCAGGCGGGAACGGTGAGCGGGAGGTAACTCCCTACCCAGCCGAGTTCTTTGAAAAGTAGGAACGATGGCACCAGCGTCACCTCGCTGGGGAGCATGATCGCCGCGATCACGAGCAGGAACAGCCAGCGTAGGCCCGGTGCGCGCATCCGGGCGAAGGCGTAGGCCACTGCCGTCGAGCTAACCACCGTGCCGACAACGACAGGAATAGCCACGATCAGCGAGTTGAGCGCATAGCGCCAGAACGGGACCATCGACACGGCTTCGCGGTAGTTCTCGGGTCGGACAGTCGACGGCACCCACTCGATCGGAGATCGAAACACCTCCGACTCAGGCTTGAGCGATGTCGACAGCATCCACGCTAGCGGGAGCAGTACGGCGACGGCGCCGGCGACGATGATCAAAGCGGAGAACCGGCGGGCCCAGCGGCCGGTCGGACGCGGCCCCAACACGTCGGTTGTGACGGCCATCAGCCCCTGTCCCCCGGCCCGCCTGCCTCGTAGTACACCCAGCGCCGAGAGGAACGGAACACCAGGAGCGTGAGGGTGAGCAGCAGCGCGAACAGAATCCACGCCAGCGCTGACGCGTAGCCGATACGGAAGTAGCGGAAGGCGTTGCGGTAGAGATACAGCGTGTAGAAGAGGCTGGCATTGGCCGGCCCCCCCTCGGAAATGACGAACGCCTGGGTGAACGTTTGAAAGTTGCCGATGATCCCGAGGACCAGGTTGAGGAGAATCGCTGGTGTGACGAGCGGGACCGTGATGCGAAACAGCCGCCGCAGCGGCCCCGCCCCGTCGACGGCGGCGGCTTCGTATAGGTTCGTGGGGATTCGCTGGAGGATCGCGAGGTAGATGAACGCGCTGCGGCCCACCCCCCACAAGCTCATCAGCACAAACGCGGGAATCACCCAGGTGGTGGAGTAGACCCAGTTGATGCCTGGTAGTCCAACCAGGTCAAGGAGCCCGTTGGCCAGTCCTCCGCTGGGCTGGAAGATCCAGAGCCAGAGCAGCGAGACGGCGACGCCGGAGACCGCAGCGGGCAAGTAGTAGATGGTGCGGATGGCGCCAATCGCCCGGAACCCGGTGTTGAGCAGCAGCGCCAAACACAGTCCCACCACCAGGTCCAAGGCCACCGCCAGCGTGGCGTAATAGGAGGTGACTCGAAGCGACTGGAGCACCAAGGGGTCGTCCAGCAACGCTCTCCGATAGTTGTCGTCGCCGACAAATGACGTACTGGCGGTGGTCACCAGGTTGTAGTCCGTGAACGACAAAATCAGCGACGCCAGCATCGGGCCCAACGTGAGGCCGACGAAGCCGATGAGCCACGGGCTGATGAAACCGTAGGCGACGATAGCTTCCCGCCGAGATGCCCGTTGGCGCCGGATCCGTGTCACCGGCGACGCCGTCACCGCTCACTCGTCAAGAAGGCAGCTCGTTTTCCTCGAACCACCTGTCTACGAGCTCTTGGGCGGCTTGCTGATACTGCGGCAGCTGCTCTGCGGCCGTGGACTCACCCAACGCGACCGGATCGAGGAACTGGCCGCCGA
>JACCXO010000036.1 GCA_013696975.1 Nocardioidaceae bacterium
GGCAGTGGTTGCACGCGGTGGCGTTGGGTTTCGAACATCCCGGCAGTGGTGAGTGGGTGGAGTTCAGCTCGTCGTACCCCGATGACCTTCAGCACGCCCTCGATGTCATCCGCGAAGCCGACTGACGATAGGCCTGCGCCGACGGGCCCGACCGATGTTGGTAAGACTTCTGCTGAGGTGCTAGCCGCCCCGCTCATCCGGCGGGCGCAGAGTCATGAGAGCGACACCGTGGCCGAGCTCCTTTGGCGGGTGCGTGAGCACAATGTCGGCAGCATCCCCGCTTCAGTGCACCCCCTCGACGAGATGCGCGACTGGATGCGCGACGTGATGTTCCAGGAGTACGACGTCTGGGTCGCCGAGGCGGTTCACACTGTGGCTGAGCCCGCTGCCGACTCGCTCGCCGGTGGTGCGACGAGCGCTCGTGCGCTGACCGGTTTCATGGCCCTGCGGCAGCCTGACTGGCTCGAACACCTGTATGTCGACCGGGAGTGCGCCAGTCAGGGTCTCGGCGCTCGATTCCTGGAGGTGGCCCGTCGCGAACTGTCCGGGTCGCGCATACAGCTATGGACGTTTCAGTCGAACAGCGGCGCCTGCCGTTTCTATGAGCGCCAAGGCTTCTCGGCCGTCCAGTGGACCGATGGTGACAATGAAGAAGGTGCCCCGGACATCCGTTATCGGTGGGTGCGGCCGGGCCGACCCGTCTAGGCAACCGCCAAACAGTCGCGAGGCAGTCTTGCGCGGCCAAACTGCCGTAGCGTCACCCACGTGTTGCACGAGAGGAACACCCCAGCCGGATGCCCGATGGGGGATGATTGCATCGATGCCGACTATCGCCCTGCCTCAGTATCATGGGTTTCTGCTGCCCGCGCTTCGAGTCGTTGCGGGACTTGGGGGATCCGCTTCTATCAGCGAACTGGTCGAAGCCGTGATCAAGCAGGAGAGCTTCAGCGAGGACCAGCAGAGCGTACTGCACAATAACGGTCCCGAGACCGAAATCGGCTACCGGCTCGCGTGGGCGCGGACCTACCTGAAAGGGATGGGGCTCCTAACTAATAGCCAGCGAGGGGTTTGGACATTGACCGACCAGGGGTCTGCTCTGCTCGACAACCCGACGTTGAGCGATGGGGGTCGTGAACAGATTCTCCATAAGCTCAGATCTGATTACGTCGAGCGGAGGAGACAGGCACGAAAGTACCCTCAGCCTGAGAACGCCATCGATACTCCTGGAGACCCGGCATACGAGCCGAGGACGTGGAAGGAGCTATTGCTCGACGCAGTCATGGCAATGCAGCCGGACGCGTTCGAGCGCCTCGCCAAGCGACTACTGCGGGAAGCAGACTTCGACAGCGTGAACGTCACGGGCAAGAGCGGAGATGGTGGCATCGATGGCCTGGGCGTCTATCGCCTCGGATTGGTCAGCTTCCCCGTCTTCTTCCAGTGCAAGCGTTACCGGGGCAGCGTGGGAGCCGGAGCCGTCCGAGACTTTCGAGGTGCAATGTCGGGACGCGGCGACAAGGGCTTGCTTATCACCACTGGAACGTTCACCGCTGATGCTAAGCGTGAAGCGACGCGAGACGGTGCACCGGCCATCGATCTGATCGACGGTGGTCGGCTTTGTGATTTGCTCAAGAGCTATGACCTCGGTGTCAGCACGGCAATCCGCCAAGAGGAGGATGTGTTGGTGGACGAGTCTTTCTTTGCGGATCTGTGACTTCTTGTGCTGACCATTGACCCCGTTGCTCTTCGCGTGCGAGCTTGTCGGCCGCTCGGCGGAAAACTGGTAGATGACGTGGCCTCGGCTACCCGAGACACCAATTTTTGCACCGCGCGCTTCGCGCAAGTGTCGGCGCGCTGAGCCAAGCTGGGTCGCGTAGGCTGAGCACCCTTCCCCAGCCACATCCGTCCATACCGTGAAGCCCTGGTTTCGGCGTGCTTCGTGGATGCCGATCGACCAGGCGAGGAGACCCTGACAGCATGACGAGTGCTTCGTCTTTCGTGCATCTGCACGTTCACACGGAGTTCTCGATGCTCGACGGCGCGGCCCGCATCGGGGAACTCTTCGACGAGACGGCCAGACTGGAGATGCCGGCGCTGGCGATCACCGACCACGGCAACATGTTCGGTGCGTTCTCCTTCTACAAGGCGGCCAAGGAACGCGGTATCAAACCGATTCTTGGCATCGAGGCCTACCTGACTCCTGGCACCAGCCGGTTCGAGCGTCGGCGGGTCAAGTGGGGAAATGGGGGCGGCGATGACGTCTCCGGCGGTGGCGCCTACACCCACGCCACCTTGCTCGCGCAAACCACAGAGGGCATGCACAACCTTTTTCGCCTGAGCTCGCTCGCCTCGATCGAGGGCCAGTACGTCAAGCCACGCATGGACAGGGAGCTCCTCGAGCGCTACGGCAAGGGCATCATCGCCACCACCGGCTGCCCGTCGGGCGAGGTCCAGACCCTGATGCGGCTCGGCAAGTATGACGACGCGCGCCAGGCGGCTGCCGAATACCGGGACCTGTTCGGCGCCGACAACTACTTCGTCGAGGTGATGGACCACGGTCTCGAGATCGAGCGGCGAGTGCGCGAGGACTTGTTGCGTCTTTCCAAAGACCTCGCCTTGCCCTTGGTCGCCACCAACGACCTGCATTACACCAAACAGTCAGACAGCGTCGGCCACGAAGCGCTGCTGTGCGTGCAGTCGGGGTCGACGGTCAACGACGCCCACCGCTTCAAGCTCGACGGCGACGGCTATTACCTCAAGACCCCCGAAGAAATGCGTCACATCTGGCGCGACTTTCCCGAGGCCTGCGACAACACCTTGCTGATAGCTGAGCGCTGCGAGGTGGCTTTCGCCGAGGGGCGCAACCTGATGCCGCGCTTTGGAGTCCCCGCAGGTGAGACGGAAGAGACCTGGTTCGCCAAAGAGGTCGAGGCGGGGCTCAAACGCCGTTACCCCGCCGGCATCACCGCTGAGGTTCGCGAGCGTGCCGACTACGAGGTCGGTGTCATCTTGCAGATGGGGTTCCCGGGCTACTTCCTGGTGACGGCCGATTTCATCGTCTGGGCCAAGCAACAGGGTATCCGCGTCGGTCCCGGCCGAGGGTCAGCCGCCGGAGCCCTGGTGGCTTACGCGATGGGCATCACCGAGCTCGACCCGCTCGAACACGGGTTGCTGTTCGAGCGCTTCCTCAACCCCGAGCGCGTGTCCATGCCCGACATCGACGTCGACTTCGACGAGCGCCGTCGGGGCGAGGTCATCCGCTATGTCACTGACAAGTACGGCGACGACCGGGTCGCTCAGATCGTCACCTACGGCACGATCAAGGCCAAGCAAGCCCTCAAAGACTCATCGCGCGTCTTGGGCTACCCGTTCGCGATGGGGGAGCGCATCACCAAGGCCATGCCGCCCCCCGTCATGGGCAAGGACATCCCGCTGACTGGCATCTTCGACCCCAGCCATGCCCGTTATGGCGAGGCAGGCGAGCTACGCGCCTTGTATGAGGCCGACCCAGACGTCAAGCGCATCGTCGACACCGCCCGTCAGCTCGAGAATCTCAAGCGGCAATGGAGTGTGCACGCCGCCGGCGTCATCTTGTCCAGCGAGCCCTTGATGGATGTCATGCCGATGATGCGGCGAGAGCTTGACGGCGCGATCATCACCCAGTTCGACCAACCGGGGTGTGAATCACTCGGCCTGCTCAAGATGGACTTCCTGGGGCTGCGCAACCTCACCGTCATCGAGGACTGCTTGGCTCACATCACCGCCAACCGCGGCGAGGTGTGTGAGCTCGAGTCGTTGCCGCTGAGCGACGGCCCCACGTTCGAGCTGTTGGCTCGCGGCGACACCCTGGGGGTCTTCCAGCTGGACGGCGGGCCGATGCGGGCCCTCCTCCGCGCCATGCAGCCGGACTCGTTCGAAGACATCTCAGCGGTCCTCGCCCTCTATCGCCCGGGTCCGATGGGCGTGCAGGCCCATTACTCCTATGCCCATCGCAAGACCGGGCGCGCCAAGGTCGAGCCCATACATGCCGAGCTGAAAGAGCCGTTGGCTGAGATCCTTGACGACACCTACGGCGTGATCGTCTACCAGGAACAGGTGCAGAAGATCGCGCAAAAGGTAGCCGGCTACTCACTCGGCCAGGCTGACCTACTGCGTCGCGCAATGAGCAAGAAGAAGAAGGAGATCCTCGACAAGGAGTTCGAGCCGTTCTCAGCTGGCATGCGTGGCAACGGCTACTCAGATACGGCGATCACCAAGCTGTGGGAGACCCTCGTCCCCTTCGCCGACTATGCCTTCAACAAGGCCCACACCGCGGGCTACGGGTTGGTGTCGTTCTGGACCGCCTATCTCAAGGCCAACTACCCCGCCGAGTACATGGCCGCGCTGCTGACCAGTGTGCGCGACGACAAGGACAAGTCGGCGGTCTATCTCAACGAGTGTCGGCGCATGGGTATCAAGGTGCTGCCGCCTGACGTCAACGAGTCCGACGCGGACTTCACCCCCCGGGGTACCGACATCCGGTTCGGTTTGGCGGCGATCCGCAACGTCGGCCACAACGTCGTCACTGGGCTGGTGGAGGCGCGGGAGCGCTTGGGGCGATTCAGCGATTTCGCCGATTTCATGTCCAAGGTCCCGGTGCCCGTCTGCAACAAGCGGGTGCTCGAGTCCCTGTGCAAGGCGGGTGCCTTCGACTCGATGGGGTATGCGCGGCGCGGGCTGGTCGCCATCCACGAAGATGCCGCGGACCAGTATCTCGACCTCAAACGCAACGAGGCGATCGGCCAGGACTCCTTGTTCGGCGGGCTCGAAGATGCCTCGTTCGACGCGATGACGGTGCAGGTACCTGCGGTGCAGGAGTGGGACAAGCGCACCCTGCTCGCCCATGAACGCGACATGCTCGGCCTCTACGTCTCCGACCACCCGCTCAACGGGCTCGAGCATGTGTTGGCTCAGGCAAGTGACGTGACCGTCGGCCAGCTCCTGCTGGACGAAGACCGTCCAGAGGGCAGTTCTGTGACGGTGGCTGGACTCGTCACTTCCGTGGTCCGCAAGACCACCAAGAAGGGCGACCTCTATGCAGTCATCACGCTCGAGGATCTCGAAGGGGCCATCAACGTCACGTTCTTTCCCTCGACTTATCAGGCCGCTTCGACCTTGCTGGTCGAGGATTCGGTCGTCCTTGTCAAAGCCCGGGCCAAGCGAGGCAGAGACGAGACCCTCGAGCTGATGGCTTTGGAGGTGACCAGCCCGGACTTCACCCGCAGAGTCATGGACGGGCCGATCGTCATCTCCCTGCCCGCCGTTCGGGTCACGCCGCCTGTGATCGACCAACTCAAAGATGTCTTGTCGACCCACCCCGGGGTGGCCGAGGTGCATCTGCGCCTCCAGTCGGCTGGGCGCACGATGGTGATGCGGCTCGACGAACGGCTGCGCGTGCAACCCTCGGCCGCGTTGATGGCGGATCTGAAGGCCCTCCTTGGCCCCGCGGCGCTGTCGTCGTCGTGAGCCGTTGGTCCGGCCGCTCGCTGGCCTTTGTCGGTTGGTGCATCGCCGCTGGTGGTGTCGTCGCGTTCCCTGCGGCCGCCTTGTGGGTCTGGTTGGCGGACCCTCCTGCTGTCGAGGTAACCGAAACGGGTGCCTTCTTCGGTGAGGCGGAGCTGAATCAGCAGGTCGAGGTCACCTTGTGGTTCTTTGTCGTTGGCGCTCTGCTCGGCCTGGTGTGCGGACTGATAGTGGGAACAGTCGGGAACCGGCACGGCGTGGTCACCGTCTTGGCCGTGCTGGTGCTGTGCGCCGTTGCCAGCGGCGTCAGCGCGTATGTCGGAATAGCGGTCTGGGGCCCAGTCGGGCCGTCACAGTCCGATCCTGGACCAGCGGTGGGTGACGTATTCGAAAGCGGCTTGCGGATCGACAGCTTGATTGCTTACCTGGGTTGGCCGATCGGTGGGCTGGTCGGGGCAGTCGCCGCGATGACCCGCTGGCCGAGAGTCGAGGATGCACCACAGCCGACAGTGTCATCGAATACTGTTTTGGGCAACGAAACATTCTCGAGGGGGAGTTGACATGTCGGCGCAGAATCCACCACCGGAGGGTCCGCTAACGGGGCCACAGCAGGGGAGCGGTTACCCGGGTCCACCGGCTGGTTATCCAGGTCAGCAACCGCCCCCGGGTTACGCCGGTCCGCCCCAGGCCTACGGTGGCCAGCCACCGGACATGATGGGACCGAGGGATCAACAAAGCTACGGCGACGAGCCGCCCGCATCCAGCAGGCGCGGTGTCAAGGTCTTGATCATCACCGCCGTGCTTGCCTTGATCGCGGGTGGTGGGGCATTCGCGTTCTATCAAGCAGACCCGTTGCACATGTTCGGCGAGGAACCGCAAGCAGCTGAGGCGCTGCCAGCCGATGCTCTGTTCTACTTGGGCGTCGACATGGACCCGACGGCTTCGCAAAAGATCAAGGCGTTGCAGTTCCTCAACCACTTCCCGGCCTTCCGTGAGGAGGCCGATGTGGATGAGGATACCGACGTACGCGATCGACTTTTCAGCGAGGCGCTTGCTGAGACTGGCTGTGAGGGGGTGAGCTACGAGGACACGATGAAGCCGTGGCTGGGCGAAAAGTTTGGGATGGCAGTGATGAAGCCGGCAGACGGTGAGTCCGACCCGGATGTGGTTGTCGCCCTCGAGGTGACTGACGAGGCCAAGGCCGACGAACAACTCTCGAAACTCGAAGGATGTTCAGAAAGCGACGACGCTGAATTCGGATTTGCGTTTGTCGGCGACTACGCCTTGCTGGCCGAGACAACGGAGCTCGCGGACGGATTCGCCAGCGATGCCGCGGACAACTCCCTTGCTGACAGCGGTGAGTTCCAAGCCGACATGGAGTCTCTGGGCGACTTGGGCGTTGCGACGTTGTGGGTGGACGTCAAAGGCAGCCTTGACGTCGCGACGAGTGAGATCTTGGGTCGCGGCGACGACATGGAAAATCAGCTCGACTTCCTCGAGGCCCAGTACCAGCGGGTCGCCGCCACCTTCCGGTTCGAGTCCGACGCCGTCGAGATCGTCACGACGGTCTACGGCGACAGCGTCGACATCAGTCACGACGAGAACCAGATCGTCACCCTGCCCGACTCGAGTGTGATGGCGCTGTCACAGGCCGGCGGGGCAGCCCGCCTGGATGCCTCCTGGGCGGACATCAAGGAGCTCGGGGAGGCAGAGGGCGTCGACTTCGAGCAAGAGCTCGCTGACTTCGAAGCCGAATCCGGCTTCTCCCTGCCCGACGACCTCGAGACGATCCTTGGCGACAACATCATGTTCGTGGCCGATGCCGAAGGCCTCACCAGCGAAGCGCTGGAAAGTGAGCAGTTCGATGCAGTGAACGCCGGAATCCGCTTTACGGGTGACGCCGAAGCGCAAAAGGCGCTCTACGACGAGGTGTTGCAACTGCTCGGTGCCGAAGGCGGTATGCCGCTCACCACGCTAGAGGCAGAGGACGGGTTCGTGCTGGCAACCAACGACTCCTACGCCGAGACTCTCAAGGATCTCGGCGGCGACTTGGGCGGCTCGGAGGCATTCACCTCCGTCATCGAAGACGCGGAGAGCAAAGAAGTGGTCTTCTACTTCAACTGGGATTTGGTCGAAGATCAAGTGATCGACGCGGTCTCCGACGATCCGGAGGCCGCGGAGAATATCAAGCCACTGCGAGCAGTCGGGATCACCGTCGATATCGACGGCGACTACACCAGCATCGTCACCAAGATTTCCGTCAACGACTGAGACGCGGCGTGCCCAGTCACGAAACCGCGCAGCTTGGTCAGTTAGGCGACCACTGAGTGCGGGCCATCGAGGTTGCCGGCAGCGAGGGGATGGCTTTGATTGCCCGCAGCTCGGCCCGCATCAGCTGTCCGCCGAGTCGCAGCCGGCCCACCACACCTTGGGTCTCGAGCAATGCCTGCCGTTCGGCGAGGCTGAGGACCAGGGCAGCCGCGAGGGTGTAGGACAAGTCGACAGGGTCTGTTGGGGTCGGACCATCCAAGACGTCCTCACCACGCAGCTCCTGGACCCGGTCACGGTAAGTCCCGAAGAGCTCGCGCGCAGTCGTGGCTGCGGCTGTCAATCCCGCGTCGTCTTCGCCGTCAGTGTCAGGAAGCCACTTGACTTCGGCACGGAGATACTCGGCCGTGGGATCGACGCTTTCGACGTGGAATCGCCGCCGGCCGACCACGAGGATCTCGAATGTGCCGTCGGGATGAGCGGTGACCTCCGTGACGAGCGCGGCACAGCCGGTGCGCTGGATGGTCTGCACACCCTTCTCGCCCACTTCATACCCGACTTTTATCGCAACGACTCCGAACTCACGTGTCGACTCCGGCGGCAGCGCGATCAGGTCACGGACGAGCGAGCGGTAGCGGTCCTCGAAGACGTACAGCGGCATGATGACACCCGGGAACAGCACCATGTTGAGAGGAAAGAGAGGCAACAACTCGCTCACCCCTCGAACTTAACACCGTCCGAGGCGAGGAAAGCGGACGCGGAGCTCCCCTCGACCGGCGGCACTTAGACTGGTCCAATGATCCGCACTCTCGATCTCCGCGGACGCGAGTTCGCTGATCGCCTCGACTACACGGCTCTAGTCCCGCGTGCCGACTTCGACGTCGACACGGCTGCCGAGATCGTCCGGCCGCTGTGTGAGGCGGTCCGGACCCGTGGACAGGTGGCGCTGGTCGAACAGGCCGCGCGATTCGATCACGTGCGGCTGGACCAGGTGCGCGTCCCGACGAGTGCCCTCGCGGCCGCACTGGCAGCTCTGGATCCGGAGCTGCGCCGGAGCCTCGAGGAGGCAATCTCCCGGCTGCGCCTGACGTGTGCGGCCGAGTTGCCAGCCGACGTGGTCACAGAAGTGTCCCCCGGAGGCACAGTGGTGCAACGCAATGTGCCTGTTGGGCGGGTCGGCCTGTATGTGCCGGGGGCCATGGCGCCGCTCATCTCCTCGGTGGTGATGAACGTCGTACCCGCTCAAACCGCGGGCGTTGCCTCCTTGGCGCTGGCCAGCCCGGCGCAGCGCGAACATGGCGGGCTTCCCCACCCCTCAATCCTCGCTGCCTGCGCATTGCTCGGGGTGGATGAGGTGTATGCCGCAGGGGGCGCTGGGGCCATCGCCATGTTCGCCTACGGCTACGACGCGGCGGAGGGCGGGTGCCGCCCCGTCGACCTCGTCACCGGCCCCGCGAACATCTACGGCGTTGCCGCCAAGCGGCTGCTCAGAGGCGTCGTCGGCATCGACTCCGAGGCGGGCCCGACCGAGATCGCGATTCTGGCCGACAGCACCGCCAACCCGGCCTTTGTGGCCGCCGACCTGATCAGCCAGGCGGAGCACGACCCACTGGCAGCCAGCGTGCTCGTCACTGACTCAGCCGAACTCGCGGCAGCGGTCGAGCAGGAGCTGGACCGGCAGATTCGGCAGACCAAGCATGCCGAGCGGGTCACCCAGGCGTTGAGTGGAGAGCAGTCGGGCATCGTGCTCGTTGACGACCTCGATCAAGGCGAGGACTTCGTCAACGCCTACGCCGCCGAGCACCTGGAAATAATCACAGCCGACGCCGCCGACCGGGCGATGCGCATCCATAACGCCGGGGCGGTATTCGTGGGCTCCTACGCACCGGTTTCGTTGGGCGACTACTGCGCCGGCTCCAATCACGTCCTGCCCACGGCCGGTTGCGCCTGCCACTCCTCCGGGCTCTCGGTGCGCGCGTTCCTCAAGAACGTGCAGGTCATCGACTACTCGCGGCAGGCGCTCGCCGAGGTGTCGGGGCATGTTGTCACGCTGGCTGAGGCCGAGGACCTGCCGGGACACGCGGACGCGGTGCGGATCCGCTTGGAGACTCGGTGAGCGCGGCGTTGCCGTTGCGGCCGGAGTTGCGTGGTGTGCAGCCGTATGGCGCTCCGCAGCTGGATGTCCCCGTTCAGCTCAACGTCAACGAGAACCCCTACGGTCCCTCGCAGCGGGTCGTGGACGACATCGCCACAGCAGTCGCGGGAGTCGCCGGTGAGCTCAACCGTTATCCCGATCGGGAGGTGAGCCTGCTGCGATCCGACCTGGCGGGCTATCTCGGTCACGGGCTCGACCGCTCGCGGGTATGGGCGGCCAACGGCTCAAACGAGGTGATGCAGCAATTGCTGCAAGCCTTTGGCGGGCCGGGTCATACGGCGTTGTCGTTCGCGCCGACATACTCGATGTATCCGGAGTATGCGCGCGGCACCTCGACGCGCTGGGTGACGGCACCACGTTCGAACTCGTTCCAGGTCGACCTCGACGAGGCGCTTGACGCGATCGGGCGAGAGCGGCCCGAGGTCGTCTTCATGGCGTCCCCGAACAATCCGACCGGCACGGCTGTCGACATCGACACGCTCAAGGCTGTCTGCGACGCGGCACCCGGAGTGGTGGTGGTCGACGAGGCGTACGCGGAGTTCCGAAGACCGGGAACACCGTCCGCCCTCGCCTTGCTCGACGACTACCCACATCTGGCAGTGACGCGCACTATGTCGAAGGCGTTCGCGCTGGCCGGTGGACGAGTGGGCTATGTCGCCTCGAGCCCCGAGGTGATCGATGCGCTACGGGTCGTGCGTCTGCCGTATCACCTCTCGGCGGTGACTCAGGCGGTCGCTCGGGTCGCGCTGGCGCACAGCGGCGAGCTGCTGGCCCGGGTCGACGAGCTGCGCGCCCAGCGCGATGTCACGGTGAGCTGGCTCCGCGAGCGCGGTCTCACCGCAGCCGACTCCGACGCCAATTTCGTCTTGTTCGGCACGTTCGTCGATCGGCACGCAGTCTGGCAGGGTCTGCTGGACCGCGGGGTGCTGATCCGCGAGACCGGCCCGGAGGGCTGGCTCCGGGTCTCGATCGGGACCACTGACCAGATGGACGCATTCCGGCAGGCACTGGTGGCAGTGCTCGAGGAGGAGAAGTGATGGCCAGAACGGCCCGCATCGAGCGGGAGACGCGCGAGTCCAAGGTGGTCGTCGAGCT
>JACCXO010000051.1 GCA_013696975.1 Nocardioidaceae bacterium
CGCTGAGTCTCGGCATCGAGACCAAGGGCGGCGTGATGACAAAGCTCATCGAGCGCAACACCACGATCCCGACCAAGCGTTCGGAGGTCTTCAGCACCGCTGACGACAACCAGCCATCGGTCATGATCCAGGTCTACCAAGGTGAGCGCGAGATGGCGGCCTCCAACCAGCTTCTCGGTAACTTCGAGTTGACCGGGCTTCCCCCTGCACCACGCGGCATCCCGCAGATCGAGGTGACCTTCGACATCGACGCCAACGGCATCGTGCACGTGTCCGCGAAGGATCGCGGCACCGGGCGCGAGCAGTCGATGACGATCACCAGCGGGTCAGCGCTGTCCAAGGAGGACATCGACAAGATGATTTCCGACGCGGAGCAGTACGCCGAGGAGGATCGTCAGCGCAAGGAAGTTGTCGAAACGCGTAACCAGGCCGACTCGGCTGTTTACTCGACCGAGACCTTCCTCAGCGAGAACTCCGACAAGATTCCGGTCGACGTCAAGACCGAGGTCGAGGTCGACATCGCCGAGGTCAAAAAAGCGCTCGAGGGCGACGACACCGGCGCCATCTCCGCGGCGGCGGCCAAGCTTGCCACCTCCAGCCAGAAGATGGGCGCAGCCATGTATGCCGCTGGTGAGGCTGACGCTGCCAGCGCCACCGCCTCTGCGGGCAACGAGGCGGGCGAAGACGAAGGCATCGTTGACGCTGAGATCGTTGACGAGCCAGGTGACGCCTCAAGCAGCGGCGCCGGGTCTGACACTGACGCCGGATCCGCTGGTGCTGGATCCGCGCAAGGCGGTGAGAACAGGTGACCTACGAGCAGAACGAGTCACAGGGGCCGGTGATTCGCGACAAGAGACGCTTTGACCCTGTGACGGGTGCGCTCAGGGAGCCGCGGGCGACTGCGGCTCCCGCCGAACCCTCGGATAGCGCAGCGGACGTAGCCGTTGATGGCCGTGCCGGACTCGACGTTGACGGCGCCGGTGAGGCTGGTGTCGGCGCCCCCGGCGACGTGGACGATTCGATCGAGAGCTCACCGGACGCCATCCCAGTCCGTGCAGGAGGCCCCGCGGACTCCTCAGAAGCCGAGGTGGCACTCGCTGAGCGCACAGCAGATTTACAGCGCCTGCAAGCCGAATACGTCAACTACAAGAGGCGTGTCGACCGCGATCGCGAGGTAGCTCGCGACGCGGCCAAGATCTCAGCGCTGACTGCCATGTTGCCCGTGCTCGACGACATCGGTCGGGCTCGCGAGCACGGCGAGCTGACGGGCGGGTTCAAGGCTGTCGCCGAGTCACTCGAACGCATCGTGACGAGTCTGGGTCTGGTGCCATTTGGTGAGGTGGGCGACGAGTTCGACCCACACCGCCATGAGGCCCTGATGCACAGCTACTCAGAAGCAGTGTCAAGCCCGGTGTGCCAGGCGGTCCTTCAGGTTGGCTACCAATTCGGTGAGCGAGTGGTCCGTCCAGCTCGCGTGGCGGTGGCCGAGCCTATCGAAGCGAGTAACGCTGAGCCCGCTGCAGCTGATGAAACCGACTCGTCTGTTGTCGAGTCCGTCCCTGAGTCGAGTGGTGCGGCAGGACGCGGCGACCAAACGTCATAGGAACAACGAAAGCAAGCGCGAGGAGGTGGATCGATGAGTCCGGCTGACTGGGCGACAAAAGACTTCTATCAGGTGCTCGGGGTGTCCAAGAACGCTTCGGTCGACGACATCAAGAAGGCCTACCGCAAGCTCGCGCGAGACAACCACCCTGATTCGAAACCGGGCGACACCGCCGCTGAGGAACGCTTCAAGTCCATCTCAGAGGCCTACTCAGTGCTGTCATCTGCTGAGAGACGCAAAGAGTATGACGAACAGCGCAGCCTATTCGGGGCGGGCGGCTTCCGGTCGCCTAGACCCGGCCAGGGGCGCGACTTCAGTGACCTGTTCACAGGAAGCGACAGTGGCGGATTCAGCGACGTCTTCGGCGGACTGTTCAACAACGGCCGAACCACCCGAAGCGCGCAACCTCGTCGTGGCCAAGACGTGGACTCCGAGACGTCATTGACGTTCGCACAGGCGCTCGAAGGCATCACCGTCTCGATGCAGCTCAGCAGTGACGCTGCCTGCGCGGCTTGCTCTGGCACCGGGGCGAAGGCAGGCACCATGCCCAGGGTTTGCGCGACCTGCGAGGGATCGGGCATGCAGACGTCCAGCCAGGGTGGTGTTTTCGCCATGACGGAGCCCTGTCGACAATGTCTCGGCCGTGGGCTGGTGGTCGAGGATCCATGCCAGGTCTGTCATGGATCTGGTCGTGGCGTCTCGACGCGGACCATCCAGTCGCGCATCCCCGCTGGGGTTCGGGACGGGCAGAAGATCCGACTGCGTGGCAAGGGCGCGCCTGGTGAACGGGGCGGACCGTCGGGCGATCTCTACGTCACCGTGCGCGTGGCGCCTCACCCCATCTTCGGCCGCAGCAACGACAACCTCACAGTCACGGTGCCCATTCGATTCGATGAGGCGGCGTTGGGCGCCGAGATTGGCGTCCCCACCGTCACCGGCCAGGTGGTGACGCTCAAGATTCCCGCCGGGACCCCCAACGGTCGCACCTTCAGAGTCAAAGGCAGAGGAGCTCCGCGTCGCGACGGCACGAAAGGCGATTTGTTGGTCACCGTTGAGGTACAGACCCCGACCCAGCTTGACGATGCCGCTCGTACCGCAGTCGAGGCACTCCGGGCGGCGTCGGCCCACCACGACCCACGAGTTGAGTTGTTGAGCAGAGGTAGGCAGTGACATGGTGAGGGCACGTATCGCTTTCGACCTGAGCGACCCCGACGCACCGGTGTTCGTGATCAGCGTCGCCGCTGAGCTGTCGGGCATGCATCCGCAGACGCTACGCAGCTACGACCGGATGGGGCTGGTGAGTCCCGGTCGCACACCCGGTGGTGGCCGCCGGTATTCGCTGCGCGACGTCGAGCACCTCCGCTCAGTCGCCGAACTGACCGCGGCAGGCATCGGCATCGAGGGTGTACGTCGGATCGTCGAGCTCGAGAATCACGTGACGGCACTGCAGTCTCGGGTGGCCCAGCTCGAAGCAGAGTTGATCCTGGCGACTCATCCGGCCCTGCCCAACCTGCCGGTTCTGCGGGCCAGCACAGCAGTGACGCCATATCGACCGAGCGCGCCGCCACTGCGTTGAACCGCCGCCAGATCAGGGTTACCAAATCGCAGAAAGGAGACTTCCATGGATGGCAACAAGTTCACCAGGCGAAGCCAAGAGGCGCTGAGCGCCGCGATCGGGCTCGCTACGTCTGCGGGTAACCCCATGGTCGAGCCACCCCACCTGCTGTCCGCGCTGCTCACTCAGCAAGATGGCATCGCGGGTGCGCTGCTCAAGGCGGCTGGCGTCGACCCCGAGGCAGTGGTCAAGCAGAACGCTGAGGGGCTGCGCCGACTCCCGGCGGCTTCGGGCACGTCGGTCGCCTCGCCGTCATACGGACGCAACACGATCTTGACACTGCAGTCAGCGGAGCAGCTTGCGCAGTCTCTCGGCGACGAGTACGTCTCGACCGAGCACCTGCTGGTGGCGCTGGCCTCCGTCGACAGTCCGGCCAAGGAGGCGCTCGAGGCCGAAGGCGCGACCGCTGAGGCTGTGCAGGGGGCGTTCGAGGCCGTGCGAGGCTCGTCTCGGGTCATCAGCCAAGACCCCGAGGGCACCTACCAGTCTTTGGAGAAGTACGCCGTTGACCTGACCGCGCGCGCCCGAGAAGGCTTGCTCGACCCGGTGATCGGTCGAGACAGCGAGATCCGGCGCGTGGTGCAGGTGCTGTCTCGACGTACGAAGAACAACCCCGTGCTGATCGGCGACCCCGGTGTCGGCAAGACGGCCGTCGTTGAGGGGTTGGCGCAGCGAATCGTGGCCGCCGACGTCCCAGAGTCCCTGCGCGGCAGGCGTTTGCTGTCGCTCGACCTCGGGGCAATGGTGGCTGGTGCGAAGTATCGCGGCGAGTTCGAGGAACGCCTCAAGGCCGTGCTCGAGGAGATCAAGGACTCCGCCGGCCAGGTGATCACGTTCATCGACGAGCTGCACACCGTCGTCGGAGCGGGCGCCAGCGGCGAGTCGGCCATGGACGCCGGCAACATGCTCAAGCCGATGCTGGCCCGGGGCGAGCTCCGCATGATCGGCGCCACCACTCTCGACGAATACCGCAAGCACATCGAAAAGGACGCTGCCCTCGAACGCCGCTTCCAGCAGGTGTATGTCGGAGAACCCAGTGTCGAAGACACCATCGCCATCCTGCGTGGCCTCAAGGAGCGCTACGAGGCGCACCACAAGGTATCCATAGCCGACTCTGCCCTCGTGGCCGCGGCGGCATTGTCCGACCGATACATCACCGGCCGGCAGCTCCCAGACAAGGCCATCGACCTCGTTGACGAGTCCTCGTCACGCTTGAGGATGGAGATCGACTCGAGTCCGGTCGAGATCGACGAGCTCCGACGAGGTGTCGACCGACTGGCCATGGAGGAGCTGGCGCTCGAGCGCGAACAGGACCCCGCGTCGGTTGCCCGGCTCGAAGTGTTGCGCGCAGAGCTTGCCGACAAGACCGAACAGCTGCGGGCACTGGAAAGCCGATGGGAGAGCGAAAAGGAAGGCCTCAACCGCATCGGTGCGTTGAAGGAACAGATCGACGAGCTCCGCGGTCAGGCTGAGCGCGCACAACGAGAGAGCGACCTCGGGCGCGCATCTGAGCTGCTCTACGGTCAGATCCCTGGGCTCGAGGCCGAGCTCAAGACGATGACGGAAACCACCGAGTCGGTCGAGCTGATGGTCCACGACGAGGTAACCGCCGAGGACATCGCCTCAGTCGTGGCTGCCTGGACCGGGATTCCCACCGGACGTCTGCTCGAAGGTGAGACCGGCAAACTGCTGCGGATGGAGGACGAGCTGGGTCGCCGGCTCATCGGCCAGCGGGCTGCCGTGTCAGCGGTGTCCGATGCTGTGCGGCGAGCCCGCGCCGGCATCTCTGACCCCGACCGGCCCACCGGGTCGTTCCTGTTCCTCGGCCCCACCGGCGTCGGCAAGACCGAGCTCGCGAAGGCGCTGGCCGACTTCCTGTTCGACGACGAGCGCGCGATCGTCCGCATCGACATGAGTGAGTATGCCGAGAAGCACTCCGTCGCACGTCTCGTTGGCGCCCCGCCCGGCTACGTCGGCTACGACGAGGGCGGCCAGCTCACAGAGGCGGTGAGACGCCGACCCTACAGCGTCATCCTCCTGGACGAGGTCGAGAAGGCACACCCGGAGGTGTTTGACATCTTGTTGCAGGTCCTCGACGACGGCCGGCTGACCGACGGGCAAGGTCGCACCGTCGACTTCCGCAACACCATCGTCATCTTGACCAGCAACCTCGGCTCACAGTTCCTCGCCGACCCGCTGTTAGGGACGGACGTCAAACGCGGATCGGTGCTGGCGGCCGTGCGGGCGGCCTTCAAGCCCGAGTTCCTCAACCGGCTCGACGAAGTGGTGCTGTTCGATCCGCTCAGCGCCGAGGAGTTGAGCCTGATCGTGGGGTTGCAGGTCGAGGCGCTGTCCCAGCGGTTGTCCGCCAGGCGCATCACCCTCGAAGTGACCGATGACGCTCGCGGGTGGCTCGCCGAAATGGGCTTCGATCCGGCATACGGCGCTCGGCCATTGCGTCGTCTCGTGCAAAGCGCGATCGGTGACGCGTTGGCACGCGCCCTGCTCGCAGGCGAGGTCACGGACGGGGACGCTGTGCGGGTGGATGTCGACGAGCGTCGAGACGGTCTTACAGTGGTAGCCGCGTGAGCGAGGGCAACTCCGGGTCGACTCAGCGGACCCGACCGCGGGAGGTCACGATCGCCGGGGTCCAGACGATCGTCGGTAGCGCCATGGTGCTCCTCTTGCTCGTAAGCCTCGAGACCCAGCTCAACACGAGCTCCATGCAGGAAGAGTTCGAGAAGCTGCTCGACGATCCGCGGATGGATCCGCTCGGGCTCACCGTCGACAGGCTGCGCACCCTGGTGCACTACAGCTTCATGGTGATGGGGGTCATGGCCGTCACCTCTTTGGTGCTCGGCGTCTATGTGCTGAAGCGCCATGGCCCGTCGCGGGTGGTGCTGACGGTCTTGGCTGGCCTGGTCGCGTTATTCAGCCTCTTCGGCGGGCCTGGCGGTTGGTTGCTCGCCGCGTATGTCGGCGTCTGTGTGCTGCTGCTGTGGACGAAGTCGGCACGCGCCTGGTTTAAGGTTGGGGCAGCGGAAACGCCTGAGCTGCCGGGCTGAAGCTCAATGAAGACAAGCGGTTGGCCCGGCATGACTGCCCGCCATCAGCAGCCCCCCGGCTGCTTCCGACGAACGAGGCAAACCAGTGCCGCCACACCATTCAACTCAAAGGCGTAGTGACCTTGCCTCCGCCGGCGAAAGGCTCGCCTGGCCGCCGACACCGAGCCAGTCAGGGTCGGCATTGGAGCGGCGGCATTTCAAGTGCTCTCGAACGATCATTCGTCGTCTCAGCCGACGCCGCCGGCTGTCGGGTGGGTTTGGAGGAGATCTTGTCAGCGCATCATGACCACGGCCATGGCCACGCTCTCGCGCACATGTGCGGCGGTGTCGACCACCACCGCGGGAACTACACACCTCAGCAGCGTGCCGACCTCGAGGTCGTGTTGGCCTTCAACTCAAGGATGTCTGACCTGATCAACGAAGGCTTGGATGTCCTCGAGACTGAGACGTTCCTCGACCCTGACCCGCTGCGATACATGTGGGTCGACGAAGGCCAAGGCCGCATCGCGCAGGTGATCGCTGCCGCCCACGAGCTTCTCGACCGGGCCCCCCACCTCGAGGGCCACCAGCGAAGGGGCGTCCACCGCACCGAGGGCTCCACCCACGCCGCCCGGCCCAGCATCGCGACGTCGACCGGCGGAGCTCGACTGACGGCATGGGTTGAGTGGGTGCCGGATGAGGGCGACATCGTGCAGGTGCTCCACAAGGCGGCCGACGGTGCGACGAATGGACCGGTCGCTGTCTCCGGCGCCCTCGCGGACGTTTTCCGCCCTACCTCGGTGATCACCACTCAAGGCGTGCCATGGGTCTTCTACGGGAAGGCGACTGCGGGAGAGGTCGCAGTCTGGGCGGCATTCCTTCGCAGCGATGGCGCAGGTTGGTCAGAGCCGCTGCTGGTGAGCACGACTGAGCACCCGTCGTTCAACCAGGAGGTCGTCGCCCACTCCGATGGCAGCATCGAGCTGTGCTGGCAGGGCCGTCAGAAGGAACGGTTCGGGATCTTCTCTCGACGCCACGTCGACGGCGCCTGGGGGCCAACCACCATGGTCACCGCCGGCGTGGAGGCCAACGTGTGGGACCCGTCGGTCGCCACCTTCGCCGATGGCTGTGCGGCCTTCGCCTGGTCGGAGTACCGCGACGGCACCTACCGGGTCGTGGTGCGCCGTCGCAACGCCGGCGGACAGCTGCTCGAACCGCACGACCTCACGTCGGGCGACGACTACGCCATGCACCCCAGCCTGGCGGTCACAGCGGACCAGCAGCTCTGGTGTGCGTTCGACGTGATCACGGTCACCGGCCACGGGGGGAGCGGACCCACCAAGCTGCGCCCTGCCGCCGAGGTTGGTGCCGACCCCGAGATCGTCGAGGGCATGCGATCAGCCGGTGACAGCATCCCCCCCGAGCTGCTGCCCGACGTCACGGCGTCGATCCGCGTGGTCGCCGTCTCCGACCAAGGAGCCCATGAGGCGCTGGGTGACCTCGCACCTCGCCTCAACGTCGTACCCTCCGGGCTGCCCAAACTCGTCGCCACGGACGACGGCGGCTTGGCGGTGGCCTATCGGGTGCACCGCAAGCTCCCGTTGATGACCTACTACTGGGAGGTCGCGACCCAGGTGCTGACCGCCGGCGGTTGGCAGCCTCCGTCCACCTTCAGCGGCACCGACGGAACTCTCGAAGAGGTCAGCATCGCGCCGGTTCCCGGCGGAGCCGTCATCGCGGCGCAGACCGACGCCCGCCTCCAGGGCGCTCTCGAGTGGACCGAGGGTTTCGGCGGGCGCGAATGTCCGTATCTGCTCGAGCACCAGGGTTCAGTGGTGTGGCACGGCGTTCACGGCGTGGGCACCATCGTGACGAGCGACATCTCGGCCGGTGGGCCGGTTGCTGCCATCGACGCGACGCGAAATGGCACGGAAGACGAGATCCCACTTCACTTCGACGAGCGCCTCGAGTCGAGGCGCTGGTTCGGCGGCAGCGCCCCCGAACGCTACGTTGCCAGCGTCGGTGATCGCGACTACACGCTCTACTGGGGAGATCTGCACCGGCACTCTCTGGTCAGTCGCTGCACAGCGGGAGACGAGCCCTCGCTCGACGACTTCTACCGTTACTCCTGGGACGTGTGCGAGTACGACTTCTGGGCCGTCACCGACCACTCGGAGAATTCCACCGCCTACCAGTGGTGGACGATCCAGAAGTTCGCTGACCTCTTCCACATCGACGACCGCTTCGTCCCTCTCTACGGTTTCGAGTGGACGTCGGCCGACAGCGGCCACCAGAACGTCATCTACGGCGACGTGGAGCGCGGAGCACCGATATTCTCCGCATTCGCCGAGGGTACGACGGACCCGGCCGGTCTGTGGGAGGGGCTCGCCCGACATCCCGACTACCCGGCGATCACCATTCCCCACCACCCGGGCTCGGCCATGGTGCACAACGACTGGAACTACCACGACCCGCGCTACAGCAGGCTCGTCGAAGTCTTCCAGGCCTGTCGCGGAAACTACGAGGCCGCGGGTGCGTTTCGCCAGTACTCCGATGCGACGATGGAGGGGACGTTCGTCATCGACGGGCTGCTGCGCGGCCATAAGTTCGGGCTGATCGCGTCGTCCGACCACGGACACGGAGCCAGTTATGTCGGAGCCTTCTCGGACTCGCTCGACCGCCCAGCGATCTTCGACGCATTGCACAGGCGGCGTACGTTTGCCGCCACCACGCGCGACGTCGTGGTCGACGTGCGGATGGGCGACACGTTCCTCGGTGAGGAGGTCGTAACCGACGGGCCCCGGAAGTTCACGGTCCACGCTCAGGGCTACACCGACATCGCCCGTGTCGACATCGTGAGGAACGGCGAGGTCGTCTACGCCACTGACCCGCAGCTCCACCTCCCCGACGGCTGGATCTCCCTGCCGATTCGACTCGAGTGGGGCGGCAGCCACGAGACCACGGCCTGGGACGGCGTACTGCGCGTCGAGAGTGGCGAGATCGTGCAAACTCCGTTCTGGAGCCCGGACATCACCGTGGTCAACGACCGTGAGGTCGCCTGGGCGAACACCACCAAGAGCTTCGGTGAGCTGTACGGCGCTCAACGGGGCGGCATCGAGCTCACCGTCATGGGTCCACCGGATGCGGTTGTCTCGGTGACCCTGTCAGGTCGCCACCTTGACGTGACCCTGGTCGAGCTCCAGGCCAAGCCCTATCAGGAGCTGCCCCGTTCACCGGGGGTTTTTCGTATCCAACCTGGCATCGGGGGACTTTCCAGTCTCGACGCTTCGACAATCGACATCACGTGGGCAGACCACAGCAACGCACCCGCCTTCTACTACGTGCGCGTGTTCCAGATAGACGGAGAGATGGCGTGGTCATCTCCTATCTGGGTCTCGCAAACCCCACCGTGAGCACCGGTCACCACAGCGATTCGCCGCTTATGCATCCCTCGAGCCGGCTCGACCCGCAGAGGGTGCGACGGCTTCGCCGTAGATCTGCCTTCCGAGCGACTGGCCACCGTCGGCGGTGAGCACCTCGCCGGTGACGTAGCTGGTGCGGTCGCTGAGCATCAGCGACGCGAGGTCGGCAATCTCCTCGGGGCTGGCGAAGCGGCGCATCGGCACTGAGGCGAGCACAGACTCGCGTTGCCCCTGGGTGGCCCACAACGCGGCCCCAGCGCCCTCCGTCTCTGTTGGTCCAGGTGCGAGACAGTTCACTCGGATGCCGTAGCGGGCCCATTCTGCGGCAAGCGTGCGCGTCATCGTGACCACACCTGCTTTAGCGGCAGCGCTGTGCACGGTGCCGGGGTGGCCGGTCCAGGCGTAGGTGGCGACGATGCTGACGATTGCGCCCGGCCGCTCGGTGCGGATCAGCTCGCGTGCCACAGCGGAGACGAAGTACCAGGTGCCGTTCAGCACGATGTCGACGACCGCCTTCCAACCGTTGTCGGAGAGCTTCTCGGCCGGAGAGACGAAGTTGCCCGCCGCGCTGCTGACCAGCCCGTCAATACCGCCGAAGCGCTCAAGGGTTCGCTCCACCGCAGTGTGGGCTGTAGCGGGATCACGCACGTCACCCTGGACGGCAAGAACGTCACCACCGCTCGAAGCAGCTTCGGTTACGACACTGTCGAGGGGTTCGAGGCGACGACCGACAACCGTTACGGAGGCTCCCTCCGAAACGAGCTGAAGGACGGTGGCTCGGCCGATACCGGTTCCTCCACCGGTCACTATGTAGACCTTTCCTGCCTTTGAGGTCATCGTGCCAACCCTTCTCGAGACCAGAGTTCCTGGTTGCTGGTTGAGGCATGTCTCGTCTGAGGATCAATGTCCAAGCCATCGGGGAGGGCGTCTTTCCACGAACGCCTGCGGTCCTTCCTTGGCATCCTCCGAGCTCAGCATGCTCTGGTAGCTCGGCAGATCGCCGCGACGCATACGCCGATATCCCTCATCAAGATCCAGAGCGACGGTCGCCTCGGTGATCTCCTTGATGGCCGCGACGGCAAGTGGCGCACTCGCGCAGATGTCGCGGCCCAGCCTCATTGCTTCGTCGATCAAGCTTGAAGCAGCGACGACACGGTTCACCAGTCCCCAGCGGTAGGCCTCAGCGGCGGTCATCCGCCGGCCAGTGAGCAGCATCTCCATCGCTACCGCCTGAGGCAGTCGTCTGGGAAGGCGCAGGACACCTCCCGAATCGGCCACCATCCCCAGGGTCACCTCAGGCAGGGAGAACTCCGCGTGCTCGGCCACAACGAGGAGGTCAGCGGCAAGCGCGAGCTCGAAGCCGCCGCCGAGCGCCAAACCGTTCACTGCCGCGATAACAGGTTTGCGCAGCCCTTTGAGCTCTGTCAGTCCGCCGAACCCACCGGGGCCATGGTCGGCCTCGATCGACTCTCCTGAGGCCGCCGCCTTGAGGTCCCAGCCCGCCGAGAAGAACCTGTCACCGGCCCCGGTGAGCACGGCTAACCGGCAGGCCTTGTCTTCCTGCAGCCGCTCGAACGCGTCGTACAGCTCCAGGCTCGTGGACACGTCGATGGCGTTGGCCTTCGGGCGGTCGAGGGTCACCACCAAGACCTCGCCCTCGACCTCGACCCGCACGGTCATCCGACGTCCTGCAGGTCAACACTGCACGGAGCCGAGGAGTTGCGCGTGTCTGCTGTAGATAGCCGGATCAGGGCGTCTGCTGCCACAACGCGGTCCGGCAGGACCAGCAACGGGTTGACCTCGAGCTCGAGAAGCCGGTCGGCGTGCTGACGTACGTAGTCGATGATGGACGAGACGGCGTCGATGACCGAGTCCACGTCCGCAGAACGTCCCCGAAACCCCACCAAGAGGGGCCAGATGCGAAGCAAACTGAGCGCATTGCGGATATCCGCGGCCGTCGCGGGCAGCAGCAGCGTCACGGTGTCCTTGATCAGCTCGACCAGCACGCCGCCTGCACCGATCGTCATCGTCAGACCGAACTGGAAGTCTCGGTGGACTCCTACGATCAGCTCGACGAGCGCCCCGTCTACCATACGCTCGACCAAGAACCGGTCGCTGAGCTCGGACATGGCATCGGCGGCGAGCTCCACCTCGTTCTCCGACATCAGGCCGATCCGAACACCACCCGCCTCCGACTTGTGCGTCAGCGTCGGTGAGACCGCTTTGACGACTACGGGAAAGCCGACTTGGGCAGCGAGCCGTCCGACCTCGCGCCGCGCTGCTACGGCGCCTGAGGGAACTGGCACACCAAACGCTGCGAGGGCGCGCTTCGCCTCTGCTTCATCCAGCTGCTCGACCGGACCGTCTTGACGCCTGGCAACGGCAACGGCGGCGAGCGGGAGGATCTCGGAGACGCCTATCTGTGCGGCACCCACCTGCTGCGCTGCCGAGATTGCGGCGAGGCAGTCCGCGACGCCCTGCATCGGTGCTATGCCCACAGCCACTAGTCGTCGTCCGATCTCCTCTGGTAGTCCTTCGGGCAAGGAACTCACCACGCAGGCCCGCGAACCGGTGGCGGAATGTGCCGCCATGAACGCGCGGACGGTGATCTCGAACTCGTCACTGCTGCATCGGTCGGCTCGGGGGAAGTCGAGCACGAGCAGATGACAATCCGAACCTGAGCCGAGAAACGCAGAAAAGCACTCGGTCAGCGCCTCCTGCTCTCCCCAGATGTAGGTGTGGTAATCCAGCGGGTTGCGCACACAGACCCGATCACCCAGCACCGCCCGGAGGCGGCTCGCAGTGGCAGCAGTGAAGTCCGGAAGCGAGATTCCGCGCCGATGCGCAAGGTCGGCGACGTGCGCCGCCTCACCACCCGAGCAGCTGGCTGAAGCGACCCGGGTGCCGGGAAGGGGGCCGTTGGTGTGCAGGAACTTCAACGTCTCCACGAATGCTTCGATCCGGTGCACGCGGGCGATGCCCAGGCGCCGGAACAACGCGTCGCAGAGCACGTCGGAACCAGCCAGCGAACTTGTGTGACTCAGGGTCACCCGGGAGCCTAGGTCCGACGAACCTGACTTCAGCACAACGATCGGAACCCGCCGGCGGAGTGCGTCGATCGCCACGCGAGACAGCCCGGCGACGTCGGGCATCTCCTCCAGATGCAAGCCGATGGCGGTGATGCGGGAGTCCTCCAGCATCGCCTCGATCAGGTCGAGGACGCCTGTCACCGCTCCGTTGCCGACCGTGACCAGCTGAGCCAACGGCAACGACCGTCGCTGCATGGTGAGGTTCTGGCCGATGTTGCCGCTCTGGACCACCACCGCGACTCCGCGATCGACACGAGACCCGCCATGTTGTTCCGGCCACAAGGCGGCACCATCTAGGTAGTTGATGAGGCCTAGACAGTTGGGACCTATCAGGGCCATCTCGCCGGCCGCGACGACCAGGTCACGTTGCAGCTTCCGCCCGTGCACGCCGTCCTCGGCGAAACCGGAGGCATGGCAGACGACTCCACCCGTCCCGAGCTCCGCAAGCCTAGCGACCACGGAGATCGTCTGCTCCCTCGACACGGAGACAAAGGCCGCGTCAGGAACGCCGGGCAGCTGCGTCAGATCCGGGAAGCACGGCACTCCATGCATTGTCGACCTGCTCGTGTTCACCGGCCAGATGGCGCCGTCGTAGCCAATCGCCCGGCAGGACCGGACTGCTGCCTCCGCCGCCGCCCCACCCACCACCACAAGGTGTCGCGGGGCAAGCAGCCGTCGCAGGTTGTCCGTCATCGTCGGCTCACGCTCCCAACGGGCGCATCATCGACCGAGAGATGATGTGCCGCTGGATCTCGCTCGTCCCGTCCCAGATCCGCTCCACTCGCGCGTCGCGCCAGAACCGCTCGATGGGAAGGTCGGTCATCAGCCCCATTCCGCCGAAGATCTGCACGGCACTGTCGACGATCCGACCCAGTGCCTCGGACGCGAAGACCTTGGCCATGGCCGCGTCTTGGTCGCCCATGATGCCCTGGTCGAGCTTCCAGGCTGCGCGCAGCGTCAGAAGCTCAGCGGCCTCCAGCTCGGTGGCCATGTCGGCGAGCGGGAAGGCAACCCCCTGGAAGCGTCCGATGGGTTGCCCGAACTGTATGCGCTCAGCGGCCCAGCTGGTGGTCATCTCCAGCACCCGACGTGCCCGGCCCACGCTAGAGGCCGCCACGGTGAGGCGGCTGGCACCCAGCCACTCGCCCATCAGGTCGAAGCCACGGCCCTCGTCGCCGAGGCGCTGCGCGACTGGCACCCGACAGCCGTCAAAAGAAAGCTCACAATGATGGTAGCCACGGTGAGAGACGCTGGCTGAGCCCCTCGTGATAGTCAAGCCCGCAATGCCCTTGTCGACGAGGAAACCACTGATCGAGTTCGTGGGGCCGCGCACTGTCTGTTCAGTGCCGGTTGCCGCGAACAGGATGATGAAGTCCGCCGAGTCGGCGTTGCTGATGAAGTGTTTGGTGCCGTTGATGACGTAGTCATCGCCGGCGCGCACCGCGGAGGTGCTCATGGAGCGGACGTCGGATCCGGCACCTGGCTCGCTCATCGCCAGACAGTCGCGGCGCTCACCTCGAATCGCCGGCAGCAGGTAACGCTCGCGCTGCTCTCCCTCACAGGCCAGCAGGATATTGCTCGGCCGGCCGACCAACCACTGCAGCGCGTAGCTCGCCTTGCCGAGCTCCCGCTCAACCAGCGTCATGGCGACCGCGTCCAGCCCGCCACCGCCAAGCTCCTCGGGCATGTTCGCGGCATAGAGCCCAGACGTGAGGGCCTTCGCGCGGATCGCCTCGGCCAGAGCGGGGGGGACGTCGTTCAGCCGCTCTACCTCGTCCTCGTGGGGGTAGAGCTCATTGGTGACGAATCTGCGCACCGTCTCGACGATCGCCTGCTGCTCGTCGCTGAGTCCGAAGTCCATGGTTCCTTCCTAGGCGTGGTTGATACGCATCGGCTTGCCGACGACACCCGGCACGGCAAGCTGCGCATGGACACGGTGGATCGCCTCCAAGCACCCAGCCAGCTCGCGAGGCATCGGGGCGGACCTCCCGACCCGTGAGTCGACGTGGACCAGCATCTGCTCTGCGGTGGCCACCAGGAGGTCGGTGTCGCCGAGGAACATCTCGTGGAACACGTGCACGCGCTTCGTGTCGCAGTCCAGCACCCGCAACGTCATCGACAGGATCTCGCCCTCGCTGACCTCCCGACGATGGTGCAGATGGGTCTGGACCGTGTAGAGCGAGTGTCCGTCGGCGCGGTATTGCTCGTCGATGCCGATGTAGTGAAAGAACGCGTCGGCATTGTCTCCGAAGGCGAGCAGGTAGCACGACTCGCTCATGTGTTGGTTGTAGTCCACCCAGTCGGCCGGCACGGTCGTCTGATGCAGGCGTAGCGGCGCGGAGATGGGTGCATCGGGCACCCATGACCGGATGCTTTCAGGGGCAGCGACCGATCGGTCATCCGTCATGTGTTCCCCGATCCAGCACGAGCGGCTCCGACCCCGAGGCCGAGATGCGCGGGACGCGGCAGGCCCGCATGGGCACAGAGCATGTCCTGGACGCAATCATGCCGGTCGGACGGCATCGCTGTGGTTGCGCCGAGCGCCGTGTCGACGTGGAGGTACAAGGAGTCTCCAGTCGCGGCGGTCCGTCCGTCCTCGTGCAGAAGCTCGGTGTACAGCCGCAGCTTCCTCTCATCCGCCGCCACCATGATGGTGGAGGCCGACAACCCCTGGCCGAGCGAGCACTCGGCCAGATAACGGATGTGACACTCCACGGTGTAGAACGATGCCCCGGCGGTCGCGCGGTAGTCCACGCTGAGGCCGAGCGCCGCGAACACTTCTTCATTGGCGTCGCTCAGGACGATCGCGTAGCTGGCATCGTGCATGTGGCCGTTGTAGTCCAGCCACTCCACGCGCACCTGCGTGCGATACGCCGAGAACGGCGTCGGCTGCTCATCCATCAACGAGCCGGTGCTTGTCCAACAGGAGCAGGAGATCGACGAGAAACGCATCGCGACGCGCCTCCAGCTCGGACACCGTCCGCCCTGCGGCCTCCTTCACTGCGCCCGAGACCACGCGGTCACGCAGCCGCGGAGTCAACGAGGGTGCGTCCAGACGTGTCCAGGGCTCCAACAGGGCCGGGCCGAAGTGATCCAGCATGTGCGCCATACCACCCGGTCCGCCCGCGAGATGGAAGGTGAGGATCGGACCCATCAATGCCCACCGCAGTCCTGGGCCGTGAACGATCGAGTCGTCGATCTGTTGAACGGTCGCCTGTCCTGAGTCGACCATGTGCAGCGCCTCGCGCCAGAGCGCCTCTTGCAGCCGGTTGCCGACGAAGCCCGGCACCTCATGATCCATCGTCAGGCAGACCTTGCCCGCCAGCGTGTAGAACTCCTCAGCCCAGGCCACTGTTCCCGGATCAGTGCCGGTGCCCCCCACCACCTCGACGAGAGGGATGAGGTAAGGCGGGTTGAACGGATGCCCCACGACGAAGCGACCGGGTGTCGAACACCCTGCTGCCATCTCGCTCATCCCGAAGCCTGATGTGCTGGAGGCAACCACAACGCCTGGCCTCGTCCCAGCGTCGATCGCTGCAAGCAGCGCCACCTTGGCGGGGAGCACCTCGGGGGAGGACTCCTGGACGAAGTCAGCTTGTGCGAGAGCTTGCTCGAGGGCGCCTGTGAC
The DNA here is from genome assembly GCA_013696975.1 of Nocardioidaceae bacterium. GTDB lineage: Bacteria > Actinomycetota > Actinomycetes > Propionibacteriales > Nocardioidaceae > JACCZJ01. Next base: position 16,402 of record JACCXO010000051.1, read on the forward strand.
ACTCAGTCGATCTCGGCTCGCGCTCGCACGGAGCCCGAGTCGCTCGAGGGAGGGCCATGCCGTGTCCAATAGCCGCGAGAGCCGCTCTGCCGCGTCCGGTCCAGGGTCCCACGCGACGACGTCGTAGCCCATTCGCAGGAAGTGAGCGGCCCATCCGCCACCGATGACGCCCGTGCCGATGACGGCAACCTTGCGCACGGCGTCCGGCGCAAGCCGCTCCCCGCGAGTCACCAGCCGACCTGGCCCAGGCCCTTGAGCCCCAAGACCTGGCGGGCCTCCTCCGGGGTGGCGACCTCCAGGGAAAGCTCACCGAGGATCCGCTTGACCTTCGCGACCTGTTCGGCGTTCGATGAGGCCAACCGCCCCCTGCCGATGAACAGCCCGTCTTCCAAGCCCACCCGTACGTGCGAACCCATGACGGCCGAGACCGTGACCATGTTGAACTGATGCCGCCCCGCGCCGAGCACCGACCACTCGTAGGAGTCGCCGAGTAGGCGGTCCGCCGTGGACCTCATGTGCACAAGGTGTTCGACCTCGGCGCCGATGCCGCCCATCACGCCCAGAATGGTCTGCAGGAAGATCGGCGGCTCCACCAGCCCGGCCCCTAGGTAGTAGGCCAACGTGTAGAGATGCCCGACGTCGTACGCCTCGTACTCGAAGCGCGCACCTGTCTGTGGGCGGACGTCCTTGAGCATGTGCTCGATGTCCGCGAACGTGCTGACGAAGGGCTCTACTCGCGTGCTCTCCAGGTACGGTTCCTCCCAGTCGAACTGCCAAGAACCGGCGTACTTCGGGATCATCGGAAAGCTGCCGTAGTTGAACGTCCCGAGGTTGAGCGTGCACAGCTCGGGCTTCGTCTCGTAGATCACCCGCAGTCGGTCGGCCACCGACATGCCGGTGCCGCCGCCGCTCGTGATGCTCACGACCGCGTCGGTGGAGTCCTTGATCGCCTTGAGGTATTCGAGGAAGACCGCCGGCTCCGCCGTCGGGCGACCGTTCTCCGGGTCCCGGGCATGCAGATGGATGATCGACGCGCCAGCTGCGACTGCCGCCACGGACTGGCTGACCACATCCTCCACTGAGTAGGGGAGGTACGGCGACATCGTCGGCGTATGTCCGGATCCGGTGACCGCGCACGTGATGATGACTTTGCGTGTTGAGGTCATGAGCGCTCCTGCCGACTGGGTAGATGTTCATCGGCGACGCTGCTCCGCACTATGTGGGCAATCGCCGCATCTGATGAAACGGTTCCTCGTAGCGGACGGGTTGTCAAGAGGAGGCAGCAACTCGGGCCCGGCCGCGCGGAAGTGGCGGATTCAAGCGGTCATGGCGGCACCTACGTCGGTGGCCGCCTGAATTGCGACGAGCCCTAGCGCCGGGAAGCGCGAAATCGGTACTCGGTTCACCGGGCCCCAGATACTGAACACCGCGATCGGTCTGCCGTCAGGTGCGTTCAGCACCGGCGCGGACACGCCGTACAGCGTGGGTTCGAGCTCCCCAGCACATTGCGCGTAACCCCGGGCGCGAGTCTCGATCAGCTCATCCATCAACAGTTCCTGATCCGTCACCGTGGTGTCAGTGAAGCCGCGCAGGGGTGCCTCGAGCAGTCCCAACGCCTCCGCCGCAGGAAGCCAGGCAAGAAATGCCTTTCCCGTGGAGGTGGCGTGCAGCGGGACTTCACGGGCGAGCCAGTTGACCGCCAGCACCGACGGTGGTGCCACCTCGCCCACATAGGTCACGCCGCGCAGGCCCGTCACGGCCAAGTCGGCGGTCTCGCCGGTCTGCGCAGATACCCGCTCGAGGATCGGACGGGTTGTTCTCACCAGACCGTCGTAGCCCGCGGCCGCCGACATCCTGATCAGCGCGACGCCGATCTGGTATCGGTTGGTGCTCGGGTCGCGCTCAACCAGCCGGTGAGCCTCCAGGGTGCCGAGAAGTCGCCAGGCGGTCGCCCGGTTGATGCCGCACTGAGCTGCGAGCCGCGCCACAGTCTCACCTCGTGGGGCGGCAGCGGCCACACCACCCAGCAGCTTGAGCGCACGGTCCACCGACTGGACGCGTCCAGACTGCGCACCGTCGGCCCTCACGCCGCTGACATCCGGTGGGCTGGTCATGCGCACCATCGTGGCACCCTGCCTGCTCTCACCGCAGGGGGAACGGCGCCGGTAGCCGTAGGTCGACATTCCGGTCGGCAAGACCGCCTCGAGCCGCCGAGCCGAAACCACGCCACGGCTCGTTGCCTGCCAGCTCGCGATGCAGGCCGGCAAGCCACCGACCGGTCCAGGGCAGGTCAGGTTCAGGACTCACTACGCCGTCATGATCGACCATGGTGCACACCAGGGAGAGGGTGCCGTCGCCGTTGTCGAGCAGCTCCAACAGCCTGGCCTGACACGGCCAGTCCATCAGGGCGGATGAGGTGATCTCCCAGAAGCCTCCGCTCCGGCCCAACGGGTCGTGACGGGGGGTCACACAGTTGCGGTGCGCGTGGCCATTGATCCAGGCGACGACGTTGGCGTAGCGGTGGAGCAAGTCCCTCAGCTCAGGGCCACCGATCAGTCGTGAGCCGTCGGGATCTGCCGGGAGCGTGCGGTTATTGGTCATGGTGTCGATGCCGTGGTGCGAGAACAATATGACCAGTCGGTCTGTGTGTCCGGTGGTGAGCGCCGTCCCCTCCGCAGTGAGGCGGTAGGAGTGCACCTCCTCCAGCCGTTCTCGAAGCCATCGAGCCTGATCTTCGTCCACACACCCGTCGGCTGCGCCCGCGGCGCTGGTGGTGTCAAGGCAGATCAGCCGTACTGGCCCGACATCGTGAACGTAGTAGGCCGTGCCGGATCGGCGGTTCGTAGTGGTGAAACCGTGCCCAAGCGGGCGGGAGAGAGGTGAGAAGTGCGCGTCGACGAACTCTCTACGACCCACCGCGCGACGGTCAGGATCAGCGGTCACCACGTGCTGCTGGCCGGACAGGAATCTCTCCGGCGCCTGGATGAAAGCGTCCTCGAGCGCGTCGAGGTCGAGCTCAGCCAGCGAACCTCTCGGCTTGCTCGCTCCTAGCAGATGTTGCCGCACTGGCTCCGTCACTCTTCCGAGGCCCTGGACCAGGAGTTCGTGGTTCCCGAAGCAGGCGAGCCAAGGAAGTCGCAGGCCTTGCGAGTGGAAGGCGCTGAGTGCTCGGTCCATCAGACCTGGCAGGTGTGGAAACCCATAGCGCCGCTGGTACCAGTCGGAGTCGTCCATCCCGTCACCGTCGGGCCTCCAGAAGCTGTCGTCACCCCACTGGAGAGACTGGACACCCTCATAACGGGGTCCACCGGATCCCGGCCGGACAAGACCGCCTTCGAACAGTGCGAGGAACATCTGCAGCTCGTTGAACTGTGCGTTGTCGATCGCGTCCCCGGTGGTGATCACGAGCGAGATGTCAGCTCCGCTTCGGGGGCCGTAGTCGAGCGAGTTGAGCGCGCGCACCATAGCCTGCACCGCGCGGGCGGCGAGTGCCTCCTGAGGTCGGTGCATCGGTACCAAGCGGTGGAACCTTGGGTCGTCCAGATGCTCATTGCAGAACTCGAACCGGGTGGGTGACTGGACATCGGCCAGCTGCAGGTCAGTGGCGTGCGCGAACACGAGGAGTGGGCGGATGTCTCTCGAGCTTCGGTCGGGGCGCCGAGCCTCCAACTCCGTGCGTACGACATGAGGCTCGCCGGGCGCGTTGGCGACGGCGCGATAGGCGCCGGCTGTCCCACCTCGTAAGGCAACTCCTGGAACCAGCGTTCGGTCGACCGTCAGGAGTGCGGGGACGCCGCTCATCAGACGCAAGCCGCGGCGTCCGCTATCGCCGGCAGGGCGAGATAGCACAGGTCTCGGCACTCACGGTCCCACCAACGGTCCTCGTAGGGCCACGCGGAGGTCTTCACGACCACTATGCAGCGGGGGCGGTCGACATAGACGAACTGACCGCGCATGCCGTCGGCCATGACCCGTTCGCCGTGCTCGTCCAGGGGCCACCAGTGATATCCGAAGCCGGCGTGCGTGGTGATCGTGCTGGGCAGTCGTCCGGGCAGAAGAAAGGGCTGTTCCGGCTGGCTGCTTGCCCGCACCCAGTCCGGGTCGATCACCTGCTCGCCGTTCCAGCACCCGTCCACCTGCAGTGCGCCGAGGCGTGCCCAGTCGCGCGCGCTCGTGGCCAAGGCGCCAGCTGCCATCGCGACTCCCCCCTCATCGAGAGGTGCATCCAGGCCGACGATCGCAGGCTGCTCGGCGCCGAGAAGTCGCCACAATTCTCCCAGCGCCTCAGCGAGCGTCTGGCTGCTCGCACGTTCACGGACCCAGTCGAGGACCAGCGAGTCAGGGCTGCAGTAGCCGTAGCGAGTTCCAGGCGCGTGGCCGGCAGGAATGGTGGTGAGGAACTCCCGCAACCCTCCTTTCCCGTTGTGCCAGAGCGCGAGCATCCGCGACGCCGGGCTTTCTGCGTCGTGGTACTCCTCTGCCCATCGAACGCCGCTGGTCATCGTCAGAACCTGCCGCACGGAGACCCGGTCGTAGCCGCTGCCCAACAGCTCCGGCACGTAGTCGCATACGCAGGCGTCGATGTCAGGAAGGTGGTGGCCGCCAACAGCAATTCCGGTGAGCAGCGCGAGCGCCGACTTCGTCGCGGAGTTCCCCAGTAGCCGGTCCCCGGCGCCGACCCCCTCGACGTACTGCTCGTGCACCAGCACACCGTCAGCCACCACGACCAGGGAGGTGCTCGCAGTCAACGCCAGGAACTCGTCGAGACTCATCTCGCGCCCTGCCCCCACGATTCCCACGTTCAATGACTTCGGCGCCTGGGGCCATGGGTTGCCGCTAGGTGCCGGCACCTCGACATGGTGGAAGCCGCGCTGCGGCTCCCGGAACACTTCGGCTGAGTTCATCGTGGCAATTCTGAAGGGGCGATTGTCCGTCGAAACCTACGGCTGGCTTGCCGCCCGGTCAATCAGCTCGTAGGCAGGCTCGCCGTCCGGTCTAACAGCTCCTCGAAATGGTTGCACCCCTGACAACGCGCGACACGTCTGATGACGTTCCGATAACTGCGGCCTCCAGATGGTTGACAGCACCATGATTGATACGTGAGCGTTCGTCTCGCGATGTGAAGCGAATCTGGATACTGGTAATCGTTCTATGAGGACGACGTGCCAGTGATCGACAACTGAGGGGTAGCCCATGACAGCATCCAGTGCATCCGGCAACGAGACGAATGGTCACGACCAGACCGGCAGCTGGTTGAGCGCCGCGGTCTCACGGCGACAGTTCTTCGTTGGGGCGGGCGGAGCGGCTGTACTTGCCGGACTGTCTGCCTGCGGCGGCAGTAGTCCGTCGACGTCAACCTCACCATCGGCGACGGGTTCCCCCAAACGCGGCGGCAACTTCAGGCTGGGTGTCACAGGTGGCGGCGCGAAGGACATCTTCGACGGCCAGAACATCATCACCAAGCCGGATCAAGCCCGGCTGGTCAGCGCGTTCGAGACCTTGCTGACCTTCGACGATGAGTACCAGCTGACGAACGACGGCCTCGCCGAGGAGGTCACAGCGGACAGTCCAACGCAGTACACCATCAAGCTGCGCGAAGGAATCGAGTTCCAGAACGGCAAGACCATGACGGCCGACGACGTCATCTACTCGCTGCAACGGATCGGCACCGAGGGCAACGGGCTGACCGGATTCGCGGCGACCGCGTCGATGGACATAAAGGGCCTCAAGAAGCTCGACCAGTACACCGTCCGCCTGCCGCTCAAGACGGCCGACTCGACCATTCCGCAGACGCTCGCGAGTTACACGTTCGGCATCGTGCCGGTGGACTACGAGGCGTATCCTTCCCCTCAAATCGGCACCGGCGCCTACAAACTCAAGAGCTTCACTCCGGGCCAGGAGAGCGTCAGCGAGCGAAACCCGAACTACTGGCGCAGTGGCGAGCCGTACTTCGACACCGTGACGATCACCAACTTCGCCGACTCCACGGCGCAGGTGAACGCCCTACTCGGCGGTCAGATAGACGCCATGACCGATCTGCCGGCGTCGCAGGTGCAGGTGGTCGAGTCGCGCCAGCTGAAGTCTCTGATCTCGAAGACTGGCGGCTGGGTGCCGTTGTGCATGGCCATCGACATGCCACCGTTCGACGACAACAGGGTGCGGCAGGCCATGCGGCTCATCGTCGACCGGGAGGCGATGATCCAGCAGATCGCCTCCGGCTACGGCTTCCTCGCCAACGATCTGTACGCCCCCTTCGACGACGGGTACAACGAAGACTTGCCACAGCGCACTCAGGACATCGACCAAGCTAAGTCTCTCCTCAAGGACGCCGGCATGGAAGGTCTCACGGTCGACCTGAACACGACCAACGGTGCGGCCGGAATGGTTTCGCTGGCTACGGTCTTCGCGTCGCAGGCGAAGGAGGCCGGTGTCACCGTCAACGTCAAGAACGTTCCCAACTACTACGGCGACGACTACCTGAAGCTTGCGTTCTCGGTCGACTTCTGGGGCACCCGCGGTTATCTCAACCAGGTGCAGCAGGGTTCGCTCGCATCCTCGCCGTACAACGAGACGCACTGGCCGCCGAAGTCTGGCGAGGGCTCCAACTTCGAGTCTCTGTACGCGCAGGCGCTGGCTGCAACGGACGACTCCAAGCGCATCGAGCTGCAGCACGAGATGCAGAAGCTGGAGTACGAGTACGGCGGCTACATCATTCCGTTCTTCGGCAGTCTGATCGACGGCTACTCGCCCGAAGTTCAAGGGTTCAGCCCGAGCAAGGGGACACTGAACCTCGCGACCTTCGGTCACGGGTATCGCACCATCTGGTTCGGCTGACACGGGGAACCTCACGATGAGATGGCTGCGACAGGGCGGCATCGCCGGGTTCATCATCCGGCGACTGATGCTTGGCGTCTTGGTGCTCGTGCTGGTCTCGATCCTCGTCTTCGCGGCAACCCAGGCATTGGGTGACCCGGCTCGGGCCATCCTCGGCCGTGACGCGACGCCGGCAAGCCTGGCAGCGTTGCGTGCGGAGCTGAACCTCGATCAGTCGGTGCTCGGACAGTACTTCTCCTGGGCCGGTGGGCTGCTGCAAGGCGACCTCGGAAACTCCCTGGCTGCGCAGCAACCGGTCACCGAGCTTCTCGGCTCCCGGCTGGTGAACAGCTCGGTGCTCGTCTTGTGCGCCGCGGTGATCTCCATCCCGTTGTCGATCGCGATCGGCTCGTGGGCGGCGCTTCGGCGCGAGAAGGCGTTCGACACCGTGAGCTCGAGCGTGATGCTGGTGTTGGCCGCACTGCCTGAGTTCGTGGTCGCGGTGCTGCTCGTCATGCTGTTCGCGACAACAGTCCTGCAGGTGCTTCCCGCGATCAGCCCGGTCTCGCCTGGACAACGTCCGTGGCAGGTGCCCGAGGTGCTCGTCCTTCCTACTGCGACTCTGGTCCTCGCCGTCGCGCCCTACGTCGCACGCATCATGCGCGCATCGATGGTCGAAGTACTGGAGAGTGACTACGTCGAGATGGCGCGGCTCAAGGGCCTGCCCGAGCGCACGGTCCTGATCCGCCACGCGCTGCCGAACGCCATCGGTCCGGTCTTCCAAGTGATCGCCATCAACCTGGCCTACCTGGCCGGAGGTGTCGTCGTGATCGAGTACGTCTTCAACTACTCCGGGATCGGGAGCGCATTGCAGGACGCCGTGGTCAACCAAGACCTCCCGGTGGTCCAGGCGCTGGCGATGCTTATCGCCGGCGTCTATGTCGTGTTGAACCTGCTGGCCGATGTCGCGACGATTCTCGTGACTCCACGTTTGCGGACACGGCTGTGAGCCAGTCCGGAATAGCACCGACCCTGGCCGAGGGCGTCCAAACACCGACGCCGCCAGTGCGCTCGTCAACGCTCGTGACGCGCGCCTTGCGGTTGTGGCGCACGAGGATCGGTGCGTTGTTCGTGCTGGTCGTCGTGGTCATCGCCATCCTCGGGCCATACCTCGCCCCGCACACGGCTAGCGAGTTCGTCGCGATCCCGAACTCTCCACCCGGCGGCGATGCGGGGTTCCTCGGCACTGACTACCTGGGCCAGGACGTGCTCAGTCGCTTCCTGTACGGCGGTCGGGGCATCCTCGTCATGGCCGCTGTCTCGACCGCGATCGGACTCGTCTTCGGAGTCGCGATCGGTCTCGTGGCGGCATACGCCCGCAACGCACTCGACGACGTGCTGATGCGGGCGATGGACGTGATCATGGCCTTTCCCCAGATCATGCTCGCGTTGGTGGCGGTCAGCCTCGTGGGTGCTCAAGTCTGGATAATCATCGCGGCGATCGCGGTTACCACCGCTCCACGGGTGGCGCGTGTCGCACGCGGAGCAGCGCAACCGGTGGTCGAGCGCGACTTCGTGCAAGCGACCGAGTCGATGGGGCTGTCGCGGGTGCGAATCCTGACCGGCGAGCTGCTCCCGAACATCCTTGGGCCGATGATGGTCGAGGCGAGCCTGCGGCTGACCTACTCCATCGGCGTGATTGCGGCTCTGGCCTTCTTGGGGCTCTCCCCTGACCCCAACGGGGCCAACTGGGGCACCATGATCCAGCAGAACCAGATCTCACTGGCGACTCAGCCGTGGGGCGCGTTGACACCGATCATCGCGATCGCCCTGCTGACCATGGGCACTGGTCTCTTCGGCGACGGCATCGCCCGCACCGCCGCAGGCATCGACCGTGAACGTGGTGACGAGTGAGCGCCGTGCATGAGGTGGGTTCTCCCGTCGCTTCTGCGGCGGTCCGTGTCCGTAACCTGCAGATCGAGACCAGCTCCGGGCACGTCCCGGTGGTCATGGACCTGTCATTCGAGATCGCCCCCGGAGAGGTGCTCGGCGTGGTCGGCGAGTCCGGATCTGGCAAGACCACGGTCGGGCTCGCGCTGCTCGGGCATGCACGTGGTGGCCTGCGCATCACGGGTGGTGAGGTGCTCCTGGGCGATCAGGACATCTTGATGCTCGACGAGGAGAGTCTCCGGCAGCTCCGCGGGTCGATTGTCTCCTACGTTCCTCAAGATCCCGCATCCTCGTTGAACCCGGCTCTGCGGATCGGCATCCAGCTCCGAGAGGTCCTCCAAACTCACAGCCCGGGTCGTGGCGGCAACCACGACGAGCGCATTGCGGAGATGATGCGCGAGGTCGCTCTTCCGGACGACCCGAAGTACTTGCGCCGTTATCCTCACGAGCTCTCGGGGGGTCAGCAGCAGCGGGTCGGTCTCGCGATGGCCTTCGCAAATCGGCCACGCCTGATCGTTCTTGACGAGCCGACCACTGGTCTCGACGTCACCACGCAGGCAACGGTGTTGTCAACGGTGCGCGAGCTCGCGGCCGCACACAACGTCGCTGCGCTCTATGTCAGCCACGACCTCGCAGTCGTTGCCGCACTGGCCCGCAGGGTAGCTGTCATGTATTCCGGGCGGGTGGTCGAGCTCGGCC
>JACCXO010000054.1 GCA_013696975.1 Nocardioidaceae bacterium
GATGGTGTCCATTTCGCCTATCCGCCAGCTGACAAGGTGTCGCTGGCTTCGCTAGAGGAGGTCGCCAAGCTGGATCAGCGTGGAGGAGTCGAGGTGCTGCACGAGGTGTCGTTCCGGGCTGAGCCAGGGCAGATGGTGGCTTTGGTCGGCTCGTCGGGCGCCGGCAAGTCGACGATCGCTGCTCTCCTTCCTCGGCTGTACGACGTCGACTCCGGCTGCGTGCGGCTGTCCGGGATCGACGTGCGGGACCTTTCCTTCGAGTCGATCCGCGACACAGTCGGGATGGTCACGCAAGACGGCCACCTTTTCCACGAATCGATCAGGTCGAACCTGATCCTCGCGCGCCCAGAGGCGACCGACGACGATCTGGCGAACGTACTTCGGAGAGCGCGTCTCGCGGACCTTATGTCGACGCTTCCAGACGGGCTGGACACCGTCGTGGGGGAGCGCGGCTACCGACTGAGCGGTGGCGAACGACAGCGTCTCACGATCGCTCGGCTGCTGCTCGCTCGGCCGCGAGTGGTGATCCTCGACGAAGCCACCGCCCATCTGGACTCGACCTCTGAGGCAGCAGTTCAAGCGGCGCTCGCGGAGGCTCTCGCCGGTCGCACCGCCTTGGTGATCGCACATCGGTTGTCTACGGTGCGTGCTGCTGACTTCATCCTCGTCGTCGAACAGGGCTGCATCGTCGAGCGGGGGACGCACGACGAGCTGCTGGCGTCATCTGGCCGGTACGAGGAGCTGTACCGCACGCAGTTCGAACAAGCACCTGACGTCGCGGCGGCTGTCACCGTCAGCTGAGCGTAAATGTGCTGCCGGATCGGGCGCTTCCGACGACTAGAGGGAGTGCATCGGTACTCGTCAATAAGGTCGTCCCTGCGCAAGGATTCGATCAACTGGCCGCTGCGCATGTGCCGTCGATGAAACCATAGATCTTGGCTGTTGGCCCGAATGGACGGCTCAACTGAGCGAAGTCACCATTCGCTCGACTGCAGTGGTGAGTATGTCGGGTGAGGTGGCGAGGTTCAGCCGGACATGTCCGGCTCCACCCGTGCCGAAGGCGGGGCCTGAATTCAAGGCCACCCGGCCACGTTGGAGGAACACATCCGCAGGATCGTTCCCCAGGCCGAGCCGCCGACAGTCCAGCCACGCGAAATAGGTGCCTGCCGACTGCCGATACGTCACCTCCGGCAAGTGCTTGGACAACAGGTCGTTCAGCAGCTGCCGGTTCTCATCCAGGCCAGCCAGCAAGGCGTCGAGCCAGTCCCCACCTGCCGTCAGGGCTGCGCTGTGGGCGAGTATCCCGAGGTGGCTTGGGCCGTGGCTCACCTCTTCGGGCAACTGACCCAGGTCTTTCGAGGCGTCCGATCCAGCCACGGCAAGGGCGGCCTTGAGTCCGGCCAGGTTCCATCCTTTGGAAGCCGACAAGAGGGCGAATGCGTCGCCGCTGCCGTTCAGCGAAAGGTACGGGACATGGGTTTTCTCACGACTCACGAGAGGAGCGTGGATCTCGTCGGCGACTACTCGCACTCGGTGTTGCGCGGCCAGTCCAGCGACACCGGTCAGCTCGTCGCGAGTGTGCACCGTCCCCGTCGGATTATGCGGGCTGCACAACAGATAGGCGGCCCGGCCCCCACCGGCTGTCACCTGCTCGAAAACCTCACCCAGCGAGTCGAAGTCGATCCGGTGTTCCATGGTAAGTGGTGACTCCACCACGCGCCGGTCCATATGCGAGACGAACTGGTAGAACGGCGTATAGACCGGGGAGTTGATCACCACCGCATCACCGGGCCCGGTGACCAGTTTCAACACCTCGACGATTCCCAGCATCACGTCCGGCACGATCGCCGTACGGCCAATGTCGACGGCCCAACCCCATCGCTCGTCCGCGAAAGCAGCGACAGCCTCGGCATAGACGGTGCCTGCCGGATAGCCGGTGTCACCGAGCGCGATGGCGTCGCGCAGTGCCCTGGAGACCGGCTCAGCCAGGTGCACATCCATCTCAGCCACCCACAGGGGCAGCACGTCAGCGGGATAGCGACGCCACTTCATGCTGGTGCGTTGACGCAGCTGGTCGAGGGTCAGCGCACTGAGCGGGTTCTCCATGGAGGAACCCTAAGCGCTGGTCGACGTCCGCCAGCACGCCCGTCGAGACTGCGATATGCCACGAGATCAGCGGCGTAGATTCAACACAGCGTCTCTCGTCGCTTCGGCCCGCTGCAGCTCTAGCCCAAGCAGCACTCCGTAGGTGAAGCCGTTGCGCCCCGGTTCGCCGCCCGCGCGTGCGCCGAGCCGCCTCAAGGTGTCAACGCTGACCACACTGTCTTGGTGCTCGCCCAGGAGCTCCTGCAGCTTCTTCGCCCGCTTGACCTTGGTCGCCGCCTCGTCACCCATCACGGGCGTGGCGAGCTCAGCGGCATAGCGGAATCGCTTCCCGGCCTTGCGGGCGCGATGCAACCGCTCGTCGTCCGCGCCAGGCTCGTTTGCCTCATCGAGCCGCTTATAGAGCTTGCGCTCGGCCCGGTCGACGTACTTGACGACCGTGCTGCTCTTCTTGGCTGCAGTTTCTGTGTATGGCGGGGCGACCCGCCACTGCTCGAGCGACGCCAAGAAAGCGACATAGCGTTTTCCGTTCATGGCTGAGCGCAGCCGCTGCAACGCTTTGGCGCGCTCGCCTTCCAGTGTCGAGTCGATGTCGGCCGCCACCGGGCCCAACACCAGCTCGCCAGGCAGTGCAGCGACCTGGCTGGCGAGGCGCTCACTTTGTACGTCGAGGTCGCGGACCGATCCGAGCAGGCCGGCGTACCAGACCAGTTCCGCCTCGAGCAGCTCAGCCGGCGCCGATTCGAAGACTTTCGGGAAGACCCGCAGGGTACTGCGCAGTCTGCGAACGGCCACCCGAGTGGGATGGATGCGGTTCTCATCCCGGCGCAGCCCGAGATCACCCTCCATGACGGCGATGCACTGCGCCTGCACATAGTCGTCGATCACACCAGCCAGTCGCTCGCGCGGCGTGGCGGCTGGCAGGGGGCCGAGCGCAGTGGCCAGTTTCGACCGAGGCAGCGACCGGCGCGCACCCGCAGCAAGGAGCTGCTCACCGATCGCCGCACGCAGCTCGGCGCCGTCGGTCGAGCCGAGCTCGACCTCGATCTCGCGCCATGCGGAGGCCGTCGCGTCTTCATCTAGGGCCACCGCGTCAACAGAGTCGTCAGCGATCTCAACCAGCAAAGTGCCGGAGGGGTCGGTCAGTCGCAGGCTTTGTCGAGTCGTGGAGACCTTGGCGATCGGGCCGAGCTTGAGCCCTCGACGTATCCCGAGGAGCAGCGACGACAGCTCGCGCGGCACGATCGAGCTCTTGGAGTCACTGTGGAGCTCCACCCTGTCGTCCCCTGAGGGGAGCTTGAGATGCCAGCCGTCATCGACGCCGCCTTTACGCTTGCGCAGCGACATCCCGCTATGACGGAGATGGCTCTCGGAAGTGTCGTAGTACGTCGCCTCAAGTTGGTGACTAGTGGTATCGAGCCTGGCGGTTGGGGCGAGGTTTGCCACGTCTGGCAACACGAAGTCGGCCGCCACCTCGAACTTGTCCTCGCGCTCGAGGTGCTCGTCGATCATGTCCCACCCTTTCAAGGTGACGGTGGACTCGGAGCGACAGAGTCCAAGACGTCGGTCTAAGCAAGTCGCACGACCCGCTGTCCGGCGGTCGTCCTGAATCATCTCACCCTCCAGATGCGCTCACCACGAGCCAAGGCGGCCGGTCTAGGTGCCTGCCTGGTGAGGTTGCTGGCCCTTCTTCGCCGGCAACCGAATCACCGACCTACAGTTGCTGCCCATGGAGGAGCTGAGCCCCGACGAGTTGAGCTTCCTGGCATCCATGTTCGACCTGGCGCGAGAAGGTGACCGAGTGCTCGGCGAGTATGTCGATCAAGGTTTGCCAGTCAACCTCACCAACAGGGCAGGAGACACGCTTCTCATCGTGGCGGCATACCACCAACACGTCGAGCTGGTGCAAGCCTTGGTCGAGCGCGGTGCCGACCACAGCCGAGTCAACGACCGTGGTCAGACGGCTCTAGCGGCCGGCGTCTTCCGCCAGTCCCGACCGGTGGTCGAGACCCTGCTAGGAGCCGGGGCCGACCCCACCCGGGGACCGCAATCAGCCCTAGACATCGCGCGCTTCTTCGATCTGCGGGAGATGCTTGATCTGCTCCAAGCCGGCCGGTCAGGAACAGCCAAGGAGACGGCCAGCACAGACGGCCAGGGTTGGCCGAGGACAAGGCCGGCAAAGAACGGCCAGCGCTATTCGAGGGCACGGCCACGCAACGACGGCCAACGCTAGGCAAGGTCGACGACGACGGGTGCATGGTCGCTGGCGCCCTTGCCCTTGCGCTCCTGCCGGTCGATCTCGGCAGCGGTGACGCGCTGAGCTGCCGCAGGGCTCGCGAGCACGAAGTCCAGCCGCATGCCCTCGCGACGCGGGAACCTCAGCTTGGTGTAGTCCCAGTAGGTGTAGACCCCTGGACCGGGAGTGTGCGGTCGGACCACGTCGGTGTATCCCGTCTCGAGGATCGCCGTGAAAGCTTCCCGCTCGGGCGGGGACACGTGCGTCGAGTGTGCGAACACGCGCATGTCCCACACGTCGTCGTCTTGGGGTGCGATGTTCCAGTCGCCGGTGAGCAGAATCTGTGCACGTGGATCATCGATCAGCCACTGTGCGCTGGCAGCGCGCAGCCGAGCCAGCCAGTCGAGCTTGTAGAGGTAGTGCGGGTCTCCCAACGTTCGCCCGTTGGGGACGTACAGACTCCAGACGCGGACTCCTGCGCACAGCGCGCCGATAGCGCGCGGCTCCCCAGCGACTGGCTCACCCCATCCCGGCTGCCCGGGAAAGCCGATCTGTATGTCGCCCAGGCCGACCCGCGAGACCAGCGCGACCCCGTTCCACGCCGACAGACCGAAGTGAGCCACCTGGTAGCCGAGCGACGCCAGCCGCCCAGCCGGGAACTGGTCGTCGCGGCACTTCGTCTCCTGGATCGCCAACACGTCGACGTCGCTGCGCTCGAGCCAGGCGACGACCCGGTCGATGCGGGCACGAATCGAGTTGACGTTCCAAGTGGCCACCCGCATCGGCGAAACCTAGGTAGCGACGACTTCCTCGAGCAGCTGTGGCAAGCGCGCCCACTCGCGGTGCATGCCCATCGCCCGCACCAGCGCCTTGCGCTGTGCGGAACTTGCCTTCTCGCTCACCTGGACTCCTGGCGCGTCAGCCTCGATGCCGGCCGCAGCCAACAGGTTGGCCCCATCACCCCAGGCTGCGATCGCCTTGCAGTGCCGGAACGCCTCCTCGAGCAACGTGATGGCACGGCGGTCGGTCATGGAGCCCGCCCCGTCCGCAACAACCACAGCGTCGAACTCGATCGAGCGGGTCGTGAGCAGGGTTCGTTCGACGACCTCGCTTCGGGCACCCTTCTTGACCATGCCACCGTGTGGCGCGATCACGTGAAGCACGGCGCCTTCCGACTCGAGTGAGTCGCGCAGCTTGCTGACTCCGGCGAGGTCGGCACCGTCGTCGACCAGCACGCCCACCTTGCGTCCGGCGATGGGGCCCGGCTTGAGCGGCAGCTGCGACAAGGCCGGCGAGACGTCCAGTCCGACGATCAGCTCAGCCTTCCCGTCAGGGGTCGCAACACCTGACGGGGTCGGCATACCGAGTCCTTCGGCGACCGTCATACACAACTCCGCGTCGATTTTGGCGAGGTTCTCCAGCATCTGGTCACGCACCGGCTGCTCGTAGCATTTGCCGAGCTCGAACGTGAAGGCCTCGACGATGTGCAGCTTCTCGACTTGGGTCATGCTGTTCCAGAACATGGTGGCCTGGCTGTAGTGGTCTTCAAACGAGACCGGACTCTCTCGGACGACCGGACCGGCTATCCGTCGGGGCGTCGGCACGTAGCCGCCGGCCTTCGCGTCCGCGACCTGCGG
The DNA here is from genome assembly GCA_013696975.1 of Nocardioidaceae bacterium. Taxonomy (GTDB): domain Bacteria; phylum Actinomycetota; class Actinomycetes; order Propionibacteriales; family Nocardioidaceae; genus JACCZJ01. Next base: position 5,977 of record JACCXO010000054.1, read on the forward strand.
CTTACCGTCACCGAGGGAGTTCGGCAGATAAGGCGCGACCCCCGTGTGTACGGCGGTCTGGTGCATCCCGTCGCGCAACATGTCGTTGACGGGTACCCGAGGCCGGTTGATAGGCAGCTGGCTGAAGTTCGGTCCGCCCAGCCGAGTGAGCTGGGTGTCGAGATAGGAGAACATCCGACCCTGCATGAGCGGGTCGTCGGTGACCTCGATGCCAGGGACGAGGTGGCCGGTGTGGAAGGCGATCTGCTCGGTCTCTGCGAAGAAGTTCGTGGGGTTGGCGTTGAGGGTGAGCCGCCCCACCGGCTGCACCGGCGCAAGCTCCTCGGGCACGATCTTCGTGGGGTCCAAGAGATCGATGCCTTCGAACATCTGGTCTTCGCTGTCGGGCATGACCTGCAAGCCCAGCTCCCACTCCGGGAAGGCGCCAGCCTCGATCGCGTCGGCCAGGTCGCGGCGGAGGAAGTCGGGGTCCATCCCGGCAGCCAGCTGGGCTTCCTCCCAGACCAGCGAGTGGATGCCCGCCACCGGTTTCCAATGGAACTTGACCAGCGCAGTGCCCCCCTTGCCATCGGCCAGCCGGAACGTGTGGACGCCGAACCCTTCCATCGTCCGGAACGAGCGGGGAATCGCCCGGTCCGACATCAGCCACATCACCATGTGGGTGGCCTCGGTGTGCAGCGAGACGAAGTCCCAGAACGTGTCGTGCGCCGACTGTGCCTGCGGGATCTCACGGTCTGGGTGCGGCTTGCCCGCATGGATGATGTCGGGGAACTTGATGGCGTCTTGAATGAAGAAGACGGGCATGTTGTTGCCGACCAGGTCGAAGTTTCCCTCGTCCGTATAGAACTTGACCGCGAAGCCGCGCACATCTCGCACGGTGTCGGCCGACCCCCGAGACCCCAGCACGGTCGAGAAGCGCACAAAGACAGGGGTTTCGGCGTCCTTGCCCGACAAGAAGGCGGCTCGCGTCCACTGGGCCGCGTTGCCATAGGCGCGGAAAACCCCATGAGCGCCGGCACCGCGGGCATGAACAACCCGCTCTGGGATCCGCTCGTGGTCGAAGTGCGTGATCTTCTCGCGGAAGTGGAAGTCCTCCATCAACGTCGGTCCGCGCGGCCCGGCCTTGAGAGAGTGGTCGGCGTCCGGCAACCGCACACCTTGAGCTGAGGTGAGTTGATCGCCTTGCTGGGCACGCCAGTCCGGCGACGTGCCGCTTCCCGCTGGTGCCCCGGCGGGTCCTACGACGGCGGGGGCGGTCTGGTCGGGCTGACGATCATCGGGCACGGGGGCTCCTCGCGAGACGGTGGGGACGCGGGTCGGCGCACCCGCTCAACGTGTCTGTGTGCCCACCCGAGCGAAGCCCAAACCACGCCTCCCGTGGCGGATCAGATCAGAGGTGTGTGCTCGCTCGGGACGGTTTCGGCGGGAGAAGGCGGCCCAGGCGGCGTACCGTCGCCGAAGGGACGCCCGCCCAACTGCTCTCGATCGTGCGGCTCCAGCCAGTTCGTCAGGTCCGGGCCCGCCGGAACGATCTGTGTCGGGTTGACGTCGGTATGCACCACGTAATAGTGGCGTTTGATGTGGTCGAAGTCGGTCGTGTCGCCGAAGCCGGGCGTCTGGAAGAGGTCGCGCGCGTAGCCCCACAACACCGGCATCTCACTCAGCTTGGTGCGGTTGCACTTGAAGTGGCCGTGATAGACGGCGTCGAAGCGGGCAAGAGTCGTGAAAAGTCGGACGTCCGCCTCGGTGATGGTGTCACCGACGAGGTAGCGCTGTGACGACAACCGGTCGCCCAACCAGTCGAGCCGGGCGAAGAGCCGGTCGTAAGCCCGCTCGTAAGCCTCCTGCGAACCCGCGAAACCGCAGCGGTAGACGCCATTGTTGACGTCGCGGAACACCAGGTCGATGACTTCGTCGATCTCTGCCCGCAGACGCTCCGGGTAGAGGTCAGGAGCGCCCTCGCGATGGAACTCACGCCACTCGAGGGAGAAGTCGATCGTCATCTGCCGGAACTCATTGGTCACGACCTGACCGGTCGGTATGTCGAGGACGGCAGGAACTGTGATGCCACGCGAGTAGTCGGGGAAACGAGAAAAGTAGGCGTCTTGTAAGCGCTCGATGCCGAGCACTGGGTCAACACCACCCGGATCAAGGTCGAAGGTCCAGCTGCGCTGATCGTGAGTGGGCCCGCAGATGCCCATCGACAGCACATCCTCCAGGCCGAGCAGACGCCGGACGATGATCGCGCGGTTCGCCCACGGGCAGGCGCGCGCCGCCACGAGCCGATAGCGACCGGGCTCGACGGGATAGCCGTCACGGCCGTCCGCGGTGATGCGGGTGGCGATGTAGTTGGTGTCGCGCTCGAATTCCTTGCCCGACTCGACGTACGAGCCTTCCGTGCCTTGTTCAGTCTCCGTCGTGCTCATCGAACCCTCAGTCGTCGAATGTCGAGAGTCTCTCTCTCGTGCGTCCAGTGTGCCGCTCGAATCGCAAACACAACAGCGGGGCGACCTTTCTCCACCTTGTCGCAGCGCTCGCCCTTCGGATGTGCGGCAAGCGCGCTTTTCCTGCAGGTGTCACCATGTGACGCAGCGATCTGGCCCGCAGGCTGGTCGTCAGTCAGCCCGTCATGACGACGGGGCCAAGATTCGCCGGAGGCGCGCATTGTCGGCACGAGTGAGACTGGTCGTCGCCAGCGCACTGATGCTCCTCCTCGAGCTGTCGCTGATCCGGTGGTCCGGCGCCAAGGTTCTGCACCTCAGCTACTTCAGCAACTTCGTCCTGCTGGGCTCGTTCCTGGGCATCGGGCTGGGCTTTCTGCGGGCGAGCAAACCTGACCGAGGACTGCCCTACTACTCGCCGATGGCGCTGTTGGGGTTGGTCGGTTTCGTGTCGGCATACCCAGTCACTGTCGATCGCACCGACAGCTCGGTCATCTTCTTCACCAGCCTCGGCACATCCGGACCTCCCATCTGGGTGGCCCTCCCGGTCATCTTCCTCGCCGTTGCCGCTGTGCTGGCCGGGCCGGGTGAGCTGGTCGCCGACTGCTTCCACCAACTCGAGCGTTTGGACGCCTATCGCTTCGACCTGATCGGGTCGTTGGCCGGCATCGCGCTCTTCACGCTCTTCTCCTTTCTGGGAGCACCGCCGCTGATCTGGTTTATCGTCGTTGCCGCATTCTTCGTCGTGCTGTTCGGCAAGATGGGCAGATCTGTGTCCGTCACCTTGGTGGTCGCGCTGCTGGCGTTGTTCGGCTATCCGCTCTCGCAGGACACGGACCTCGACAAGGTCTTCTGGTCGCCGTACTACCAGGTCAGCACCTTTGAACAGGCCGACGCCGAGGGCGAGACGCTGTGGCAGGTCTACGTGAACGGGATCCCGCATCAGCGTCTGACCTCAGCTGCCCTGCGGCAGGAGCAGGAGCCGTTCTACCTCGAGCCCTACCTGCGGGTACCAAACCCGCCGAAGGAGATGCTCATCGTCGGGGCAGGCACGGGCACTGATGTGTCCATCGCGCTGTCCCAAGGGGTTGAGCATGTGGATGCTGTCGAGATCGACCCGAGGCTGCTGGAGTTCGGCGAAGAGAACAACCCCGACGGTGCGTATGACGACCCGCGCGTCACGACATACGTCAATGACGGCAGGGCCTTCCTGCAACGCACCGACAAGTCATACGACCTCATCCTGTTCGCCCTGCCTGACTCGCTCACCCTGGTCTCCGGTGCCAGCGCCCTGCGCCTCGAGAGCTATCTCTTCACCGAGCAGGCGATGGCGTCAGCGCGCGACCACCTCGCGCCCGGTGGGGCGTTCGCGATGTACAACTTCTATCGAGAACCATGGCTCGTCGACCGGCTCGCGGGAACGTTGGATGAGGTCTTCGGCCGTGCGCCCTGTCTATTGTCGAACCCTGAGGCGATCTCGCTTGCCGTCATGGTCGCGGGGCTCACCGAAGCGGACCAGGCTTGCGACACGACTTGGGAACCGGCCGGGGTGGTCCCGCCGCCTTCGACCGATAATCATCCGTTCCTCTATGTCAACAGCGACGAAGGACTGCTGGGAATCCCGTGGATCTACGTCGTCGCCATTGGGTTGATCCTGCTCGTCAGCGTCTTATCCGTCGGGCTGGTCGCTGGTCGGGAAACCAAAGGCATGTGGGCCTACCGAGACCTCTTCTTCCTTGGTGCGGCTTTTCTGTTGCTGGAGACCAAGAACATCACCGGCTTCGCGCTCTACTTCGGCACCACCTGGCTGGTCAACGCGTTGGTGTTCGGCGGTGTCCTGCTTGCCGTGCTCGCGGCGGTGGAGATCACGAGGCGCTTCGCGGTGCCGCCGATCAGAACTATGTACGCCTTGCTGTTTGGGGGTCTGCTTCTCGCCTGGGCGGTGCCGACCTCGTGGGTGCTGTCGTTGCCACTGCTGCTCAGGCTCGTCGTCGCCATCGTGATCGCCTTCATCCCCATCATGGCCGCGAACGTGATATTCGCGCAGCGCTTCGCCACCACCAGCAACGCCACCACCGCCTTCGGCACCAACCTGCTGGGTGCCATGTTCGGTGGGTGTCTTGAATACCTGGCCTTGACGGTGGGCTACCGCTCGCTCCTCATCGTCTGCGCGGGGCTCTACCTCATCGCGTATCTGACAACCCCCAAGCAGGAGGCGGGTCAGTTCGCCCGCTTGTAGGCGTCAGGACCACCGCGGACACGACAGGTGAGTCGGACATCGCCAACGGTGATCCCAAGGTTGCTCACCACGTCGACGTTACATGCGGATGCCGTCGGCTAGGTGTGGGCGGGCTCACGCACCTTAGCCACGTATGGCGTTGGGAGGCGAACCCTTCCGCCCATACCATGGACATGGCGGCTTATCAGTCGCCGCAACCCATCGAGCCCGTTCCTTCTTTGCCATGCCTGGAGTTCTGAAATGTCGCCCCGCCCACGCCCGACCGATCCCTCAGTCGAGCCAACGCCACTGCTTCACCCATCACAGCCCACCCTTCAGCTCACCGGTTCTTCACTGCCGCCTGAAGACGAGCGCGGCCACGACCGACGCTTCGACGTGAGCGTCCCCCAGATCCTTGCCGGAGCGCTCGCCACTGCGGCGGCGGCGCTTGCGGCATCATCGCTCGGCGTCGCTGGCACTGTCTTGGGTGCCGTGGTGATGAGTGTCGTCGCGTCTATCAGCACCGCCCTGGTCATCCACCCCATCCAGCGGAGCACACAGGCGATTCGCGAGACCTTGCCCATCGTCCCCGACCGAAGCCGTCCAGCCAACGACACCGGTGTCACAGACACCCTGGCGATGACACCCATGGCCCCTGCTCCACAGGCCGCCTCGACAATCGCGGACGCGCGGCGCGAGTTCCGACCGCTTCAGGGAAAGCGTCGCTACGGTGGAATGCGCTGGCCGGCCGTGGCAGTAAGCTCCCTCGCGACGCTCATGATCGGCTTCGCCGTCCTCACAGGACTTGAGCTGGTCGTTGGCCAGTCGGCTGGTTCCCTTACCGGCTCGAACAACCAAGACCAGCCGACCCTTGCCCGCCTGGTGGAGACCGCGCAGTCCTCGACAGACAAGCAGGATCTGGTCCCGGTTAACCCGCACACTCCCTCAGTGAGTGAGGTCGATCCTCCACGAGAGCCAGCAAGCCCCACCGCGGGCGCCACTCCGCCTCCGACGGGCAGTGAGCCGTCTGAAGCTGCGGCCACAGAGAATCCACCAACCGAGGAACCTTCAGAGCCGTCCGCGCCGACGGAGGACCAGCCTTCTGAGCCGGAGCCGTCGGAGCCGGAACCGTCTGAACCCGCGCCTTCTGAGCCGGAACCTTCTGAGCCGGAACTTTCTGAGCCCGCGCCGCCGGAGCCGGAACCGTCCGAATCCAAGCCGTCTGCGCCCGCGCCGTCACAGCCTGCACCTCTCGAGCCTTAGATCCTTCCTCGGACGAATCAATCGGCTGGGCAGGCGTCTCAGGAAAGAGGCTGCCGACATCAAGAGCACTGCGATAGGCTGGGCACATGTATCAGGTCCTGCTCCTTATCTAGCCGCGCTGACCCCGGTCCACGACAGCGCGGCTGCCCCTCACGTGTGAGGGGTTTTTTTGTGTCCAGACCACGATCGCCTCCCCACGAAACAGGGATAGCCACACAGGGGCCGGCGAACCACAAGAGCAGGCAAGCAGGCAAGCAGACCAGGAGAGCACGAGTCATGAGCGCGCAGCACGACGAGCCCCGAGCGGCGGGCGAGCCCCGAGCGGCATACGACATCGAAGCCACCCAGGAAAAGTGGCTGAAGGTCTGGGCCGACCTCGACCCCTTCAAGGCGGTCGACGACGGCAGCCGAGAGCGTCGTTACCTGCTCGACATGTTCCCGTACC
>JACCXO010000059.1 GCA_013696975.1 Nocardioidaceae bacterium
CGATCTGCACAGCGGGGTCGAACCGCTGGCCGGCGCGCAGCAGGTGGGGTACGCCTTTCTGCCGGGTGATACGGCCTACGAACGCAACGTACGGTCGCAACGGATCGATCCCGATGCTCTCGACCACATCGGTCCGCGGGTCGCGGTGGTAGAAGTGCGCGTCGATGCCGTTGTGGATGACGTGGACGCGTTCCTCGTCGATCTGCGGGTATGCCGTCAAGACGTCAGCCGCCATCCCTCGACTCACTGCGATGACGGCGTCGGCCGCGAGGAAGGCAGTGCGCTCCACCCACGAAGAGAGCCGGTAGCCACCACCGAGCTGCTCGGCCTTCCAGGGACGTTGTGGCTCCAGCGAGTGCGCTGACACGACATGGGGTATGTCGTGGAGCATTGCGCCGAGATGACCGGCCAGGTTGGCGTACCAAGTGTGTGAGTGGAGTATGTCGGCACTGCCGCAGTGGGCCGCCATGGCGACGTCGGTGGACAGCACATGAAGGGCAGCGTTACCGTCCGGGAAGCGGCTGTCCTGCTCTGCGAACGCGCGTGCGTCCGGTCGTTCCGCGCCCATACACGACACATCCACCTCCATCCCCGCGACCTCGCGAAGGTGCCGGACGAGGAAGTCGACATGCACACCAGCCCCGCCATAGACCGCAGGCGGATACTCACGGGTGAGGAGTCCGACGCGCATTGGCCGACCCTAGCGGGCTCAATCCGCGAACCGGCCGATCGGCCAAGTCGGCGGCCATCACAGTAGGGTCAAGCATGGCCAAGCCGAAGGTGTTGGGAATCGTCCTCGCGGGCGGCGAGGGCAAGCGTTTGATGCCGTTGACGCTGGACCGGGCCAAACCGGCGGTCCCCTTCGGAGGGAGCTACCGCCTCATCGACTTCGCTCTCTCCAACTTGGTGAACGCTGGTTTCCTGCGGCTTTGCGTGTTGACGCAGTACAAGTCGCACTCGCTCGACCGGCATATCTCAGTGACCTGGCGGATGTCCAACCTACTGGGCAACTACGTGACGACGGTCCCAGCCCAGCAGCGCCTGGGCAAGCAGTGGTACCAGGGCAGCGCCGACGCGATCTACCAATCGATGAACCTGATCGCTGACGAGCGTCCCGACATCATCGTGGTGTTCGGCGCCGACCACGTCTATCGAATGGACGCCTCGCAGATGGTGCAGGCACACATCGAGTCGGGTGCGGGGGTATCCGTGGCCGGCATCCGAGTACCACGCAAGGAAGCCGACGACTTCGGCGTCATAGCCACCGGCGAGGACGGCATCTCGATCACCGACTTCATCGAGAAGCCAGCCGATCCACCCGGGTTGGTCGACAGCCCTGACGAGTCTTTCGCGTCCATGGGCAACTACGTGTTCTCGGCGGATGCGTTGGTCGATGCGCTGCGCCAAGACGCCGCCGACGAGCTGTCACGTCACGACATGGGCGGAGACATCATCCCGATGCTGGTCGGCCGAGGGGAGGCGGCTGTCTACGACTTCAAGCGCAACGACGTACCCGGGTCCACCGCCAAGGACCGCGACTACTGGCGTGATGTCGGGACCGTGAGCTCCTATCACGAGGCTCACCTCGATCTGGTGTCCGTCGAGCCAGTTTTCAACCTCTACAACCGGGACTGGCCCCTCTTCACGTCGCAGCCTCAGCTGCCTGGGGCGAAATTCGTCGAATCGGCGTCGGCCGACGACGCCATCGTCTGCTCAGGCTCCATCGTGTCCGGTGCGGCGATAAGGTCATCGGTGATCGGCACTGATGTCTATGTCTCCACCGGGGCCAGGATCGAGCGCAGCGTCATCATGGACAACGTCAGGGTCGGTCGTGGCGCTCACGTGGTCAACGCGATTCTCGACAAGTTCGTGGTGGTGCCCGACCGTTGCCAGATCGGGCTGGACTCCGACGCTGACAGGGCCGCTGGGTTCACCGTCACCGATGAGGGCATCACCGTGCTCGGCAAGGGGCACACCATCAGCGGCACCTACACCGGAACCCGCTGACCACAGCTCGGCAACCCACCATGTTGATGTCCACGCGTCGTCTACCGGTCTCCGTCGCCGCCGGCAACCCAGTCACCGCCGAAGTCGGTGCCGAGATCCTGCGCGATGGCGGCGGTGCGGCGGATGCGGCGGTGGCCATGTCGCTCGCCTCGTGCGTCGCCGAGACGGTGTTCACCGGCCTCGGCGGCGGCGGCTACGCCATCTACTACGACGCAGAGACCGAGTCGACCTCCTGCCTGGACTTCTTTGTAGCCGTTCCCGGTCTGGGTGGGCGGCGCTCCCTCACGCCGACTGAGATCTCGATCGACTTCGGTGGACAGTTGGTCCAGTACGCCGTTGGCGCATCGACCGTCGCCGTCCCAGGAGTGCCCGCCGGGCTCGCCGCCCTGCATGAGCGCTGGGGCACCAAACCGTGGCGAGATCTGGTCGCCCCCGCGATGGCCCACGCCACCGCGGGGGTCTCCTTCACACCGGTGCACTCGAAGGTCTTGAAGACCGTGGCCGCTGCACTGCTCATCAACGAAGGCCGCTCCATCTACGGCTACGAGGAGACGGTGCTGCCCGGCGGCGGGCGCCTGCATCATCCTGGCCTGGACTCGGCTCTGCAGGTGCTTGCCGACGAAGGCCCGGAGGCCTACTACACCGGTCGCATCGCAGAGGCCATCGTGGCTGCCATCGGAGACGGAGGCGATCTGAGCATGGCCGACCTGGCGGCATATCGCGTCCAGGAGACGACCCCTCACACCGTCGTCCTGGGCGAGCACGAGGTGCACGCGCGAGGCGACGACCTGGACGACCTGCTCGGCACGGCGGCAGCGCTGGAGCTCACCGATGACCCAGTTGAGCAGGCAGTGCGCCTGGTCCGTGCCTTGCGGGCACCGGCCAAGCGGGGTGACACGACCAGCCTTGCCGTAGTCGACGCGCAAGGCAACGCGTGCAGTCTCACAACCAGTCTCGGATTGTCCTCTGGCGTGTGGTTGCCGAACCTAGGTCTGCACCTCAACTCGATGCTCGGCGAGGGAGAGTTGGTGCGCGGCACCGAGATCCCAGGGGAGCGCATGGGCTCGATGATGTCGCCGCTCGTCGCGTTGGACGAAAATGGGCCAGCGCTCGTCGCAGGTGCGGCCGGAGGCAGCCGCATCAGGTCAGCGCTCCTGCAGGTGCTTGTCAAGGTCCTGGGTTCAGGCATGACCGCGCAAGCCGCCATCGAGGCGCCGCGGCTCAACCCGGTGCCCGGCCGGGTGCATGTGGAGGCTGGTTTCGACGAGGGTGTGTTGAGCCGGCTGGCCGAAAGCGACGAGGTGGTGCAGTGGTCAGCGCTCGACACTTATTTCGGTGGGGTGGCGGCTATCAGTCGTCGCGGTCCAGGCGCTGACCCTCGTCGAGGTGGGGATGTACGACGGCTCGACGACTCCGTCTCATAAGGTGTCGGCCATGCCCAACACCAAGCGTCCCCGGCACTACGGCTCGACCTCAACTCGCAACAGCGCCGCCAAGACCACACCTGTCGTGGTGGCTCTCGCTGTCGCGGTCTGCATCGCTGCCATCGTCGCGATCGTGTACTTGTTGCCCCAGGACGACGACTCCGATCGCGCAGCCAGCGATCGGGTCGCGTCGACTGGCACCCCTGGGGACTGCGGTGACGCTCCGCAGCCCCCCGCCGAACCCCAACAGTTCGGCGACGCACCCGACCCGGGCACGGCGGAGGGCAAGACGTTCGAGGTCGTGTTGGCGACGAACTGCGGTGACATCACGCTCGAGTTGGATGGCGATAAGGCGCCGCAGACGGTGGCGTCCTTCAATTTCCTGTCCGAGCGGGGCTATTTCAATGACAGCCCTTGTCATCGCCTGACCACCGCGGGCATCTTCGTGTTGCAGTGCGGTGACCCGACCGGCACCGGCCAAGGCGGCCCCGGCTACACCTTCGGCATCGAGAACCCACCCGCCGACGGCACCTACCCCCCGGGCAGCCTGGCGATGGCGCGCACCCCGGATCCGAACTCCAACGGGAGCCAGTTCTTCATCGTCTATGACGACACCGAGCTGCCCGACCCCGATGGATACTCGATCTTCGGGATGGTCACCGGCGGCATGGAGGTCGTGGACTACATCGCCGAGCAGGGCGTCGGAGGTGGAGGTGGCGAGCAACCGGCTCAACCTCTCAGCATCCTCGGTGTCACCGTCTCGGAGAAATAACCCGTTCGCCGATGGCCGGCCTACGAGTTGCCAGGTCGGTAGACGTCGGCTCGATGCGCGACCCGCAGGATTGTCACCAGCTTCGCCTCGTCGTCGACCTGGTACAGGACCCGATAGGGGCCGCGGCGGGCGCTGAAGGAAACCGACAGTTCCCGTTTCAGTGGCTTGCCGACCCGTTGTGGCGACGTAGCAAGGTCACCGAAGACGAACTCGATGATGGCTGGCACGATGCGGGGCGGGATGCGCTGCAGGTCGCGCCGCGCAGTGGCGGTAAGGATCACCTCATAGCTCACTGCTGGCCAGCTCAGCGGTCGCGCTTGGGCACGCCGAACTCGCTCCGGATCTGCGCCTCGTCGAAGACCCTTCCGGAGATCGCGTCGGCCTCAGACTCAGCCAGCGATTCGCGGATACCCGGCTGTGACAGCCAGTACAGGGTCTCCTGAATTGACTCCCACTCATCGGCACCGAGTAGCACGGCGGCGGGTGAACCGTTCTTGGTGATAGTGATCTGCTCGCGGGTGAGCGAGGCGGCGTCGACCAGCTCGTTGAGCTTGTCCTTTACCTTCGAGATCGGCAGTGTCTGCATGCGTCCAATCCTACGCCTGAATAAAGGCCGTGTCTAGGCTTGAATCCAGGCCCAAGCAGCGTGATCAGGCGTCGTCGCGTGGCCGTCTCGCATGCACCAGGGTGTCCAACGCGACTCCATGGACGGTATGTCGCTGCACCGTTTCAGCCAGCTCCACCACCAGCCCCGTGCCCACCAGCAGATGCGCCAGCTCGTCGGGTGCGTAGAGCAGAGCTCGATCTTGCGGGCCGCCTACTCCCTCATCCAGGTTGCGCCGGTCGTGCCCGACCACGACCAGATGCCCGCCAGATCTGACAGCGAGCGCCGCTGCATGCACCAGCTCGCCTCTTTGCTGAGCAGACAGATGCAGGTAGCTGAGAAGCACCAGGTCGGCGGACTTCGGCCTCGGCCTGTCGACGGTGACATCCGCCAAGCGCCAACGGATGCGGTCGGCTAGGCGTGCCGACTCGCGCTGCGACAGCGCCTTGGCCCTCTCGATCGCGACAGCGGAGAAGTCGACGCCGATGACCTTCCACCCGACTCGGGCCAGCCATAAGGCGTTCCGTCCCTCGCCGCAACCGAGATCGAGGGCCTGTCCGACCGGGAGCCGCTCGCACAACCGGCGCACGAACTGGTTGGGGTCACTGCCCCAGGCCATGTCGACCTCTCGGTAACGTTCGTCCCATCCGTTGGCGTCCATGACAGCGAAGGCTACGTTGCGGCGGGCTACGCAGTTGGTGGGATCGGCGGGCTGGCCGGGTCGGCGCAGCAGCCGGTCGACAAGAAACTCTCGAGTACGTCGGTGTACGGCTCGAGATGCATTCCTTGCTCCTTGACCCAGTCGTCGTTGTAGTACGTACCTCGGTAGCGTTCGCCTGCGTCACAAAGCAGCGTCACCACGCTGCCTTGCTCTTCGCGTGACCGCATCGCCGCGATGAGATGCACAACACCCCACACGGCTGTGCCGGTTGAGCCTCCGACGGATCGACCCAGATGAGCGCTGCACCAGCGAGCCGCGGCGACCGAAGCGGCGTCTGGCACCGTCGACATGGCATCGATGACCGATGGCTGGAAAGACGGCTCCACGCGCGGCCTCCCAATGCCTTCGATACGCGAACCGATGCCGGTCGTGTGGTAGGAGTCGTTCTTGACGTACCCCTCGAAGAAAGCCGAGTTCTCTGGGTCGACGACACACACTTTCGTGTTGTGCCGTTGATACCGGACGAAACGGCCGATGGTTGCGGAGGTGCCACCAGTGCCGGCGCCCAGCACGATCCAGGCGGGGACGGGGTGGCGCTCGAGACGCATCTGGTCGAAGATCGACTCGGCGATGTTGTTGTTGCCGCGCCAGTCCGTGGCTCTCTCGGCGTACGTGAACTGGTCCATGAAGTGACCACCGGTCTCAGCGGCAAGCCGGCGTGCCTCTGAGTAGATCGTGGCCGGGTCGTCGACGAGGTGGCAGGTGCCACCGTGGAAGCGGATGACCTCGAGCTTTTCGACCGAGGCGCTGCATGGCATGACGGCGATGAAAGGCAGACCAAGCAGGCCGGCGAAGTAAGCCTCTGACACTGCCGTCGACCCAGAGCTTGCCTCGATGATCGTCGTGCCCTCGTCGATCCAGCCGTTGCACAGACCGTAGAGGAAAAGCGACCGAGCCAGGCGGTGCTTGAGACTTCCCGTCGGATGCACCGACTCGTCCTTCAGATAAAGGTCGATACCCCAGTCAGCGGGAAGCGGAAACATGTGCAGATGAGTGTCGGCGGATCGGTTGCTATCGGCCTCGACCAGCCTGATCGCTTCGCTGACCCATTCCCGATTGGTGTTGCTCCTCTCCTCCCACACGATCCGATCCTCGCACGGCCGCTAACGTTCCTGGTGATGAGTGACCGGGAAGCGCAGCTCACTGCCGAACAAGCCGCTATCGCTGGGCAGGTGATCGAGGCGCTCGCGGGCACGGGAGCTCGGCTTCGAGCCGACCAGGCCATCGCCGTGGCAGCTCTGGCTCAACCGGCAGCCCGAGTGCTCGTCGTGCAGGCCACTGGCTGGGGCAAGTCGGCGGTCTACTGGGCCGCAACCGCCGTAAAGCGGGCCGCTGGCGACGGTCCGACGCTGGTGGTGTCGCCGTTGTTGTCGCTGATGCGAGACCAGATCGCCGCGGCCGGCAGGGCGGGTCTGCGGGCGGCGACGCTCAACTCCTCGAACCTGGCCGATTGGAGTGGGATAGAGCAGGCACTGCTGCAGAACGGCATCGACGTTCTGCTGGTCTCACCAGAGCGGCTGGCCAATCCGGGTTTCGGGCGGAGAGTGCTCGACACGCTGGCGGGGCGACTCGGCCTGGTCGTCGTCGACGAGGCGCACGCGGTGTCGGACTGGGGCCACGACTTCAGGCCCGACTACCGCAGGATGACCGACGTGCTTCAGCGGCTCAACCCCGCGACCGCGGTGCTCGCCACCACGGCCACCGCCAACGCGCGCGTGACAACGGATGTCGCCCAACAGTTGGGCGACTCCACGCTCGTGCTGCGCGGACCTCTCGCGCGCAGCAGTCTCGAGCTCAGTGTCACCGACACGATGAGCCCTCTGGAGAGATACGCATGGGTTGTCGAACACCTTCCCGCCCTGGCGGGAAGCGGCATCATCTACACCCTCACGGTGGCTGACGCCGACCGGCTGGCGGGGGTGATCCAATCCGTGCATGGAGCAGCCTGCCCGGTGGCTGCCTATACCGGAGGGCTCGAAGGCGATGAGCGCATTCGCCTCGAGGACGCACTGCGCGACAACTCTGTCAGGGCGCTGGTCGCGACGTCTGCCCTCGGCATGGGCTATGACAAGCCAGATCTAGGCTTTGTCGTCCATCTGGGCTCCCCGCCGTCTCCTGTCTCCTACTACCAACAGGTCGGCCGCGCCGGTCGAGGGATCGACCTCGCCCAGGTGGTGTTGCTTCCCTCGGCGGCCGACGAGGGCGTTTGGGACTACTTCGCGACGGCGACAATCCCCGATCCGGACCACGTACATCGCCTGCTCGCCGGACTGGACGCGTCTGCGGCCGCGGCTGCCGGAGCAAGGCCGGGCGCCGCCTCCGTGACTGCTTTGGAGGCCGAGACCGGGCTTCGCCGTGGCCGTGTCGAGCTTCTGCTCAAGCAGCTGGCGGTCGAGGGTGTGGTCGAGCGGGTCGAGGCTGGCTGGGTCCGCCTGCCCGTGGAGTGGGAGTTCGACGCTGCACACTACGACTCCATCATCGCTACCCGCCGTCGCGAAGCAGACATCATGCGCCGCTACACGCGCAGTGAGTCGTGTCTCATGCAGCTGCTGCAGGAGTCGCTCGATGACGACACGGCGGCTCCCTGCGGACGCTGTTCGGTATGTCGAAGGATCCTGTCCGCTCCCTTGTCCGCCCGTCCGAAGGGCGAGGTGGTGGCCGAAGTGAGCAGGCTGCTGCGCGGCGACACGCATGAGCTTGCCCCGCGCAAGATGTGGCCGGGCGGCGAGTTCGGAACGCGTGGCCGCATTCCAGCTCAGCTGATGGCCGAGACCGGCCGGATCTTGATCTTCGCCGATGCCCCGGAGTGGCGAGAGACCGTGGCCGCGCTCTCGGCAGGTGACACCGAAGCCCTGCCTGTGGTCTGCGAGGCCAGTGTCGAGGCCCTGAAGAGCTGGCGGACGTCATGGGCCCGACGTCCAGAGGTGGTGGTCAGCCTCGCCGTCAGTGGCGACGTCACGGGAATCGCCGGTGCGGTCGCCGATCACCTGGCGAACGTCGGCTCGCTGCCCAGGGCCGCGGTCTCCGTAACCGAGGTGCCGGCCGACATACGTGAACTCAACTCGGGTCAAGAAGCGGCGTGGTGGAGGGAGCACCTGGTGCTTGATCCGCTTTGCATGCAGCAGCTCGGTGGCTCAGCGGTTCTCCTGGTCGTGGACGCATCCTCGACGTCGTGGCCGATCACCGTCGCTGCGGCCAAGCTAAGGGAAGCGGGCGCCGAACTGGTGCTGCCGTTGCTGGTGCATCAGCGGCTGTAGGGTTCGCCGCCGGCCGAGTGTACTGGGTACGCTTCCGACGTGTGGAGGGAACGCTTCAGGGTGGCCACGGCGCTCGCGATCGCCATGACGGCGGCAGCACTGATCGTCGCCGTTGTCGAGGATTTGCCCTTCCGCGACCCCGACAGTCTGGTCGGACCCACCTATGTGCGACTTCCGATCATCTTGGCCTTGGGATACCTGACCGATGTGCTTCCGAGGGCGGTTTCTCGTGCCAGTCGGGCGGGCGCGTTGACCGGCACCTGGCATCAGGTCGTCGTCGTTACCCGTGAGCGTTGGCCACTCGAGCACGTCCGCTTCGCCTTGATCGGACTGGGCAGCTGGTATCTCACGTACGTCTCGTTCCGCAACCTCAAGAGCTACGTCCCCTACGTCAACCATGATCTCTTCGATGACGCATTCGCCAAGATCGATCGATTCATGTTCTTCGGCAACGACCCGGCCGCGCTCCTGCAGAACGTCTTGGGAACGGGGTGGGCGGCTCATTTCATGTCGTTCGTCTACATCGCCTGGATTGCCGTGGTGCCTGTAACCCTTGCCGCCGCTCTGGTTTGGTCGCGGAATGTTTCCGGTGGCTCGTGGCTGGTCACGGCAGTGGCCGTCGACTGGGCGCTGGGGGCGGCAACCTACTTCGCGTTTCCCGCGGTCGGCCCAAAGTATGCCCAGCCCGACCTCTTCACCAAGCTGGAGCACACCCCGGTGACCAGCCTCCAGAACTTGATGATCGCCGAGCGAGCAGAGGTTCTGTCAGACCCTTGGGCCACAGAGGCGGTGCAGACCATCGCAGCCTTTGCGTCGCTGCACGTGGGCATCACCGTGACGATCTGTGTCATCGCCCACCTGCTGCGGCTGCATGTCTGGGTCCGCGCGGCACTGTGGTCTTTCCTCTTCCTGACCGTGGTTTCGACCGTCTACCTCGGCTGGCACTACGTGGCCGATGCCTTCGGTGGCCTGGTCCTCGGAGTTGCCGGCGTCTGGTTCGCGGCGCTGGCCACGGGGAACCACCTCCGCGGTCGACCGGTTTACCGCCAGCAAGAACCCAAGCGTGAGCAAGTCTTGATCTGACCGACTGGCCAAGGGAAGGTGTTGACATGATCCGCCGCCAGGTCCGAATTCATGGTCGAGTGCAGGGAGTCTTCTTCCGTGACGCTTGCCAGACAGAGGCTAACAGGGCTGGGGTCGTGGGCTGGGTACGCAACGCCCCTGACGGGACCGTCGAAGCCGTCTTCGAGGGTGAACCGGGTGCGGTACAGGCGATGTGTAACTGGTGCCGCAGCGGACCGGAGCAAGCGGATGTCGAGCATATCGAGGTCACCGAAGAGGAGCCTCAAGGCGACAGTTCGTTCGACGTCAGGTAGCGGGGCTATCTGGTGTCCGAGAGGGGACTTGAACCCCTATGCCCTATACGGGCACTAGCACCTCAAGCTAGCGCGTCTACCTATTCCGCCACCCGGACGTGGGCGCCGCACCATAACCGGTGAGCGACGCACAACCCTAGCAAAGACCGACTCTCGGGTTCGAATCCACTGCGGCAAGATGTCGGTATGACGAAGAAGTCCTACGCACCTGACGCCGAGGTCACCGAGATCTGCCGCGACC
>JACCXO010000091.1 GCA_013696975.1 Nocardioidaceae bacterium
TGTTTGAAAGGGTCGGCGCCGAGGTCTACGGTTTCCTCATCAGCTCAAGCGAGGGCCGGGCACCACCTGCCATGGCACGGTCAAGCTCAAGCTGGCGTCACCCATACCCCATGACTATCCGCATCTCGAAGGTGATCACAATGGCCCGAGCGCAAGACGACCCCGAATCCGCTGTCCACGAGCTGCCCGACGGACCGCCTGATGCGGCGGGCCTGACGCCGCGCCAGCGTCGAGTTCTCGCCCACATCCGCGACTCAGTCGAGTCGCGAGGCTACCCACCCAGCATGCGCGAGATCGGGGTCGCCGTAGGACTCACCAGCACCTCGTCAGTCGCACACCAGCTGCGGGTGCTGGAGAACAAGGGCTTCCTGAGGCGAGATCCCAACCGCCCCCGAGCCGTCGAGGTCCTGATCCCAGAGACGGCTTCTCGTCCCTCAGTGGGAGCAGCGACTCTCACCACCATCGATGAAACCGGCTCTGGTGACCAGCGTCCTGAGGCGATCTACGTTCCGGTCGTCGGACGTATTGCCGCCGGCGGTCCGATTCTTGCTGAGGAGCGCGTCGAGGAGGTGTTCCCGTTGCCACGTCGGCTTGTCGGTGAAGGCACCTTGTTCCTGCTCGAGGTTCAAGGCGATTCGATGATTGATGCCGCGATCTGCGACGGCGACTTCGTTGTCGTTCGCCAACAGGCGACCGCCGAGAACGGCGAAGTCGTGGCGGCCATGATCGACGGCGAGGCGACGGTCAAGACGTTGCAGCGCAAGGCCGGTCAGGTGTGGCTGCTTCCTCACAACGAGGCATACTCCCCCATCGACGGCAATCTCGCCTCCATCCTCGGCAAGGTCGTCACCGTCATGCGCAAGCTCTGATGAGTCAGGCGCTGAGGCGCTGAAGCGCAGCCCGGGCGACGGAGCCGTCATACGTGGTCCACATCGGCGGCAGGGACGCGCGCAGGAAGCTGCCGTAGCGGGCCGTTGCGAGCCGCGGATCCAGGATCACGACGACCCCGCGGTCGGCCTGGGTTCGGATCAGACGCCCGCTCCCCTGCGCCAGCAAGAGAGCCGCGTGAGTTGCCGACACCGCCATAAAGCCGTTGGAACCCGCCTTGTCGGCCGCGCGGGCTCGCGCCGACATCAACGGGTCATCGGGTCGCGGAAACGGGATCCGGTCGATGAGCACGAGCTGACAGGTCGGGCCAGGCACGTCCAGGCCCTGCCAGAGCGACAAGGTGCCGAACAGGCTGACAGCCGGGTTGGCGATGAACTCCGCCCGGAGGTGGGACAGCTGGCCATCGCCCTGACAGAGGATCGGCAGATGCGGCAGGGCTTCACGAACCGCCTCTGCGGCGGCCTCAGCGGCGCGCCGCGATGAGAACAACCCCAACGTGCGACCTCCTGCCGCCTCGACCAACCCCTGGATCTCCTCAAGCTGGGCAGACCCGATCCCGTCGCGCCCAGGCGTCGGAAGGTGCCTTGCGACGTAAAGGATCGACTGGCGTTGGTAGTCGAACGGGGAGCCGACGTCGATGCCTCGCCATTCGAGCACCTCCGGTGTCTCGTCATTGGCCGAGGCGGTCGGCGTCTCCGAGCGCTGCCCGTCTCGGTCATCCACCTCCACGGCCGCCAGCGCCGACACGTCGTTAGGAGTGTCGATGGAGTGGTCGGCTCGCTCAGACGGCTTGAGCCCGATCGAGGTGGCCATCGCCGTGAAGTCGCCACCGAGTTTCAAGGTGGCGGAGGTGAATACCACTGTGTTGTCGCTCAGCAGCCTGCTGCGCAGCTGTCCCCAGACCTGCAGAGGTGCCACACACAGCTGACTCCCTCCCCTGCTCCGGTCTCGCTCGGCGATCCACGTGACATCAGCCTCATCGTGCGCGGCCAACCGCTCGGCAATCTTGCGGATCTCGTCGACCATCCCTCGCGCTTGTTGGCGTGCAGCGTTGGCGTCGGCGTCGCTCGACTCTTTCGGGAAAGCCGAGAACGCAGCCCTGGCCGCGTTCCGTATCATCGTCAGCGCCCCCGCGAGCGCATCGGGCAGTCGGTCGACGCGCCCCGGCTCGGTGTCGTCGATGGCGGCGCGCAAGCCGTCAGCCGAGTCGCCGAGTTCCTCAGCCTCGCCATCGTCGAGGAAGTTCCTGGCCCGACGTGCGGACCGTTCGATCATCGCCACGGTCAGCTCGTCCGTGGCGGCCTGTGTGACCCGAGAGGCGAGCTCGTGAGCCTCGTCGACCACCACAACGTCATACTCGGGGATCATCGGGACGCCCTCGATCGCGTCGATCGCAAGCAGAGAGTGGTTGGTGACGATCAGACGAGAAGCCATCGCCCTCTCACGCGCGCGCTCGGCGAAACACTCAATGCCATAAGGGCACTTGGCAGCACCGAGACACTCTCGATGACTGACCGACACCTGTTGCCACAGTCGATCCGTGTGCGGCGGAGCGCTGTCGCGATCTCCCACTCCGCCCCCCTTGGACTCCACCTCGGCCCATCCGCGCAAGGCCAACACCTCGGCCCCCATGCTGCCCGCTGGCAGGTCGACCAGAGTGCCCTGATCGTCGGGCACCCCGTCGCGCACCCGGTGCAGACACGCATAGTTGCTGCGTCCCTTGAGCACCGCGTATGACGGCCGCGCGCCGAGGACGTCAGCGGCCGCGTCGAGCAAGGCAGGGATATCACGCTCAACCAGCTGATGCTGCAGCGCCAGTGTTGCAGTGGCCACCACGACTCGGTCGTGGTGCAGCACCGCGGGCACCAGATAGGCCAGCGACTTGCCGGTGCCCGTGCCCGCCTGTACCAACAGGTGCTGCCCGCTCTGCATCGCCGACTGCACGGCTCGGGCCATCTCGACCTGGCCGGGTCGGTACTCTCCCCCAAGGTTGCCGACCGCCGCGTCGAGTACCTCCGCGAGCGAGGGCTTGACCCGAGTCGCTGCCGCATCGCCGCCGCTCTGCTTGACGCCGTCAGCCACCGGAGGAGGTTGGGCGGCGGCGTTGGCGGACATCCACCCGAGGCTACCCAACGGGTCGGCCGGCGCGGGTGCGCCATCCACAAGACTTCACTCCCGAGCGGCTTCGAGCGACCAGAGAAAGTTCAGCGACAGATGAACGAGCGTGCGGCGTACTGTGTCAACTCAGCGCGTCGCCGCCGGCGCGGCATACGCTGCCAACTCGCCAGCGAGCCCAGCGTGAACGCGCGCGTGCACGCGGGACCCCTCGGCGACGTGCTCGACCGACAACAGCTCGCCGTGTTCGTGGATCTTGTTGAGCAGGTCGCCTCGCAGGTAGGGCAACAGTGCGTCCACCTCGATAGTCGGGTGCGGCAGGTCCGCCTCGATCGCCGCGAGTACGTCGTCGAAGCCTGCCCCGGTGCGGGCCGACACCACGACCGCGTGCGGCTCTCTGGCCAGCAGACGAGAGATGACCAGCGGGTCAGCGACGTCGGACTTGTTGATGACGATCAACTCGGGGACGTGGTCAGCCTCGATCTCGGCGAAGACCTCACGGACGGCTGCGATCTGGCCTTCCGGGTCGGCATGCGACCCGTCGACCACATGCACCACCAGGTCTGCCTCGGCCACCTCTTCGAGGGTTGAGCGGAAGGCCTCGACCAGTTGGTGCGGCAGGTGACGTACGAACCCGACGGTGTCCGACAGGGTGTAGACACGGCCGTCAGTCGTCGTGGTGCGCCTGGTCGTGGGGTCGAGCGTGGCGAACAACGCGTCCTCGACGAGAACGCCGGCGCCGGTGAGGCGGTTGAGCAGAGAGGACTTGCCAGCGTTCGTGTAGCCGGCGATCGCCACTGACGGGATCTCTCGCCGTACCCGCTCAGCCTTCTTGGTCACCCGCGCGGTCTGCATGTGCTTGAGCTCGCGACGCAGCTTGGCGACCCTGGTGGTGATGCGACGGCGGTCGGTCTCAAGCTTGGTCTCACCAGGGCCACGGCCACCGATACCGCCACCCTGCACACCGACCCGGCCCCCAGCCTGCCGGGAGAGGTTGCCACCCCAACCGCGGAGACGCTGCTTGAGGTACTCGAGCTGAGCCAGCTCCACCTGCGCCTTGCCCTCCTTGGAGCGAGCGTGTTGGGCGAAGATGTCGAGGATCAGCGCCGTGCGGTCGACGACCTTGACCTTGACGCGGTCCTCCAGGTTGCGCAGCTGTGAGGGGCTCAGCTCTCCGTCGCAGATCACCGTGTCCGCGCCGGTCTCGGCGACGACCATGCGGACATGGTCGACTTTGCCTGGCCCGATGTATGTCGCGGGGTCGGGCTTCTGGCGCCGCTGCGAGAGCGCATCGAACACCCGGGAGCCAGCCGTCTCGGCCAACAGCTTCAGCTCGGCCAACGAGTTGTCGGCATCCTCGACGGTGCCTTCGGTCCAAACCCCCACGAGCACGACACGCTCGAGCCGCAGCCTGCGGTACTCGACCTCCGTGACGTCTTCGAGCTCGGTCGACAATCCGGGCACCCGTCGCAGCGCGTTGCGCTCGTCGAGCTCGTAGTCGCCCTGGTCGAAGGAGTCCTCGGCGTCGACGCCCCAGGCCGGGTCATTCTCAGCGCCTTGCTGAGTGTCGTGGATGTCCACGCCGTCAATGGCCTCAGTGAGTGCCGGTTCATCGAAGAAGGAGTCGTCACGCAGCTCGATATCGGAGGTGCGGCGCGCTCGCGACTGGGAATCAATGGCGGCGGCACCGTCGTCATACTCGTGTCGATTTGCTGTCATCGCCTCCCACTGTACGACGACAGGCACGTCCCCACGACCCCATTTCCTGCCGTTCCTTATGCTCTAGATCCAAGCAGGGGCGGCTTGGCCACTCGACTGGAATAGCTTGGCCACTCGACCAGCAGACATGGCGGCTTCTATTAGTAGAACTTGGCTACTCGACGCAGAAGACTTGGCTACTGAACGCAGAAAGCTTGGCTACTCAACAGGAAGGGGGGGTGGGGTTAGGCGGTCCAGGTCCCTTCGGCGACGAGGACGGCAGGGCCTTTGAGATGAGCGTGCTGGTCGGCGTCGAGACGCACCGTCAGCACTCCGCCCGGCACGTCGATCGTGTACGACGTCGGGGACGTCCGACCATCCCGAGCCGCCATCACCGCGGCGACCGCGCAGGCTCCCGTGCCGCACGACGAGGTTTCACCCACGCCGCGTTCGAAGACCCGCATCCCGACGTGCCCGTTACCTCGACGCTCGACGAACTCGAGGTTCACGCCGTGTGGAAACTCGACGCTGCAGAAGAACGGCGAGTCACGCAGGTCTCCGGCCTGGTCGAGCGAGTCGATGACCACCACCGCATGGGGGTTGCCGATGTCGGCGCTCACCGCATCCAGGGCCTGGCCGCGGACACTTACCGTCACCGCGTCTCCCACAGTCGGTACACCCATGTCGACGCTGATCTCACCGTCGTCGCAGAACGTCGCATGCTTGAGACCGTCTCGGGTGTCGACCGCCAGCGGCTTCGCCGGGTCAACGAGGCCGGCCTCGGCCAGATATCGCGCGAACACCCGGATCCCGTTGCCGCACATCTCTGACACCGACCCATCGGCGTTGCGGTAGTCCATGAACCAAGGCGCCTCGTGCCCGCTGCGGATCACCCGCAGCACGCCGTCGGCTCCGATCCCACCGCGCCGGTCACACACCGCGGCCACAACCCTTGGGTCGAGGTCGCCGTGGATGGAGCCGTCGAGGTCAGGAAGCACGACGAAGTCGTTGTGGGTGCCGTGGCCTTTGATGAACGGGAAGCTCACGCGCTCGATCGTACGGCGTCGAGAGCACGAGTCAGGAGCTCCGGCTCGTCATAAGCCAGCCACTCGATGCGGGGATCCCGCTTGAACCACGTCGCTTGGCGCCTCGCGAACTTGCGCGTCCCGATGACGGTCTCGAGACGCGCTTCGTCCTCGCTGCAAAGCCCCGCCAGGAAACGAAGGATCTGCCGGTAGCCGAGAGCGCGGCTCGCTGTCCGTCCCTCACGCAGGCCACGAGCCTCCAGCCCGCGCACCTCATCGACGAAGCCTGCCCGCCACATCTGGTCGACGCGCTGCTCGATGCGCTCGTCGAGCACTTCTCGGGGGACTTCGATTCCCACCTGGATGACGTTGTCGAAGGCATAGGCGTGCTCGGGCAGGCTGGCCCGGAACGGCCCACCGGTCAACTCGATGACTTCAAGTGCCCGCACGACGCGACGCGTGTTGCCCGGCAGGATGGATGCGGCAGCCGCCGGGTCGAGCGTCTGCAGCCGGGCATGCAGAGCCGTCGCGCCGCGTTCAGCCAGGTCCGCCTCGATATCCTGACGCAGAGTCGGGTCGGTGCCGGGAAACTCGAACTCGTCGAGCACCGCGCGCAGATAGAGGGCCGACCCACCAACCAGGATCGGCGTCACCCCGCGAGAACGGCAGTCGCCGATCGCCTCGCGAGCCCAACCTTGGAACTCAGCCACCGCGGCGGGTTGACCGACATCGAGGATGTCGAGCAGGTGATGAGGAACACCGCGCCGTTCGGCCGGCGGCAATTTGGCGGTTCCGATGTGCATGCCGCGGTAGAGCTGCATCGAGTCACCATTGACGACCTCACCCCCGACCGCCAACGCCAGCTCCACAGCCAAACCGCTCTTGCCCGCAGCGGTCGGCCCGACAACCGCGACGAAAAGAGGGGTGCCCATGAGTGGCTTCTAACGAGGGGTGCGCTCAGAGTCGAGCCACGTCGCGATCAGCCGGGTGAAGTTGACTCCCGTCTCACGGTTGAGCCAGCTCGTGAACACCTGCCGGTCGACCGTCTCGCCCTCATGCTCGGCGAACCACGTCTTGACGATCCGCTCGAATGTGGCATCACCGAGCCGTTGGCGAATGCGGTCGAGCATGAGCGCAGGACCCAGATAGACGTTTACGTCGCCGAACGAATCCGGGTCGAAGTCACCGGGTGGTCCGGAGCTCCGCCGTGCGGCCACGTCGTACGACCGCCAGTTCTCGATGCCGCCGGCGTACTTGCTGCGGCCGGTGTCGGTCTCGAACCACTGCTGGAGATACATCGCCCAGCCCTCGTTGAGCCACATAGCCTTCCAGTCGCGAGGCGTCACGCTGTTGCCGAACCACTGGTGGGATAGCTCATGCAGGACCACGGCGTCGGCACGTTCCACCGCTCCCCGGCTGACGGTGATCATGGTCTGCGTTTCCATGGCGCTGGAGCCACCGACGACCACGAACCCCAAGCTGGAGAACGGATAGTCACCGATGTGCTCCTCGGCCCACTCGAACGCGACGTTCGAGTCATGTTTGAGCAGCGGCAGTAATGCCTCGTCCTCGGGCCGTGTCCAATAGGAGATCTCCATCCCACCGGACGTGGCATGCATGTGCTCGGTGTAGGGGCCGATGGCGATGGTCACCAGATAAGACGCCGCCGGCGCATCAAGGTGCCAGGTGTTCGTGGTGGCATCGCCCGACCTGGCACTTGCCTCCAGAGTTCCGTTGAAGACACCGACCGTGCCGTCGTATGTCGTGATGGCCGCGTCATAGAGAGCCTGGTCAGAGGGGTGGTCGTTGACCGGGTACCAAGTGAAGGCGCCATACGGCTCCTGGAACGTGTAGACCGAACCGTCTTCGTCGACATTCCACCCCAGCCCCTCGGTCATGTCAGGTCGGGCGCTGGGCGCCGGTGTCGCTTCGGGGGTTCCGGCGTAAGGAATCACCAACGTGTGCGTATCGCTGGGCGATAGAGCACCTGTCTCGAGCGCGATGCCGTCGTCGGCCTGCTCGTGCTCGATCGCCTCACCATCGAGGCTGACTTGGCCCGCCTCCAGCGCGCTGGACAGATCGAGTCGGACGGAGTCGGTGTCCTCGGTCGCTCGAAACGTCACCGTGGTCTCCCCCGTGAGCTGGTCGCCGTCCCAGTCGAGCGCGAGGAGGTAGTGCAGAACGTCGACCTCGGGGTTGCTCATCTCGGGGTAGTAAGGGTCCTCCACCGGCTCTGACTCGCCCGCGCGCAAGACGTCCGGCTCAAGCATCGCCGCCTGCTCGGGTGCCGGCTCAGGCAGCTCCGCCTGCTCGGGTGCCGGCTCAGGCAGCTCCGCCTGCTCGGCCGCGCCTGAGCATGCCCCTGCACCGAGCATCGTCAGCATCGTCAGTGTGGTGGCAATCGCTGTACGACCACGGTGAGGAATTCTTCGCATGTGTCAAAGCGTACGTAATCGCAAGGAAAGGGGAGTCGCTCAGCCTCGAGCGGGCCCCGATAACGTTGGTAGCGCAAACGGCCGCCCAACCGACCCGCCTTCACGGACGAAATTTCTTGCAATCGGCCGAGAACACGGGACATTTTGAGCATGCGCGTTCGCCTCCTCGTTGCCATGGGCAACAATGGGAGGTCAACCGATCCACACATCGATGGAGGTAGTGATGGGATTTCTGGACAAGTTCAAGGACAAGGCGGCTGACGTGGTCGGCAAGCACGGCGACAAGATCAGCGGGGGGCTCGACAAGGCCGGTGAGTTCGCAGACAAGAAGACCAAGGGCAAGTACAGCGACAAGATCGCCACGGGCAAGGGCAAGATCGGCGAAGGGATGAACAAGCTCGACAAGACTCCCGACATCACCAGCAGCGGGACGACGGCGACTGCTGGCGGACCGATCGATCCCGATGCGGGCACGAGCGAACCGATCAACCCCGCCGCTGGCACGAGCACGTCATCGCCGTCGGCTCCTCAGCCGACGAGTCCGACGTCGGTTCCGAGCTCCGACTCGGCTGCGCCTGTGTCGGCGCCTCGACCTGGATATGACTCCGACTCTGAGGACGACTCGACCCTGCCACCTTCGGCGCCTCCTTATCCGCCCGCCCCGTGAGAGCGGCGCTGCGGTGATCATGCCTGACCACCAAAACACGATCACCGCAGTCACGCCGATCCCGCCTTCACGCAGACGCCGTCAGCTGGCATGACCCCGCGCTTCCGGGTCGTCCCGGCCGCGTACATCGCGCTACAGCAAGGCGAGCGGGTGCTTCTGCAGCTGAGAGCCAATACCGGCTACATGGACGACCACTGGGCGATGGCTGCGGCCGGACACGTCGAGGCTGACGAGTCGGTCTATGACACGGCGATCCGAGAAGCGCGCGAAGAGATCGGAGTCGATATCGAGGTTGCCGACTTGACGCCGCTGTGCGCGATGCACCGGACTCATAGCGATCACCAGTGGGACGACGAGCGCGTCGACTTCTTCTTCTCGTGCACCCGCTGGTCCGGGAAACCTCGGTTGTTGGAGCCCGACAAGGCCGCAGACCTTCGCTGGTTCAGGCTCGACGAGCTTCCCGACCCGGTGGTACCTCACGAGTTGAGCGTCTTGCAAGGTGTGGCCGACGGCATCCTGCGTCCCGTTGTCAGCTTCGGCTTCTAGAACCGCATCCCGTCGAGCGGTCACTAAGCTAAGAGCCCGCCCTGTTGCGAAGCAGAGCAGGCGGATCGCATCGGCTCCAGGGGCATGGGGGCACCTACGGTCGGTAGACCGAGTGAGACGGCTGACGGTTTGGTCGCCGTTCGCGCCTGCCATGCGTCGCCGGCGCGCGTACGTCGTACAGTCGGCGCCGGTATGTCGGACACCAGGTGGTGCGGGGCGGCGTAGGTCACCTGGGCGGTCATCATGTCGCCCGGCCGGACCGGCGGGCCCTGGTCGGCTGGCGGAGGAGTGAAGTGCACAAGCCGGTTGTCACGGGCACGGCCGGAGAGGCGCTCAGTCGCTGCGTCCTTGCGTCCCTCCCCTTCAGCGACCAAGATCTCGACCTCGCGGCCGACAAAGGATTTGTTCTCCGCCCAGGCAATGTCGTTGACCAGCTCGACGAGGCGCTCGTATCGCTCCTGCACCACCGCTCGGGGCAGCTGATCGGCCATCGTGGCAGCTGGGGTGCCCGGGCGCTTTGAGTAGAGGAACGTGAAGGCCCCACTGAAGCGCGCCTCACGCACCAGCGACAGCGTGTCCTCGAAGTCTGCCTCCGTCTCACCGGGGAAGCCGACGATGACGTCGGTCGTGATGGCGGCCTCGGGCATGGCGGCGCGGACCCGGTCGAGGATGCCGAGGTACCGGTCGCGGCGGTACGAGCGACGCATCGCCTTGAGCATGACGTCCGAGCCGGACTGCAGCGGCATGTGCAGCTGCGGCATGACGTTGGGCGTCCCGGCCATCGCGGCGATGACGTCATCGGTGAAGTCACGGGGATGAGGCGAAGTGAAGCGAACCCGCTCCAGCCCGTCAACCTCTCCGCATGCGCGCAACAGCTTGCCGAAGGCGAAGCGGTCACCGAACTCCACCCCGTAAGAGTTGACGTTCTGCCCGAGCAGGGTCACCTCGACCACGCCCTCGGCTACCAGAGCTTCGACTTCGGCCAGCACGTCTCCAGGCCGGCGGTCCTTCTCGGTGCCGCGCAGCGCCGGCACGATGCAGAACGTGCACTTGTTGTTGCAGCCGACGCTGATGGCGACCCAGGCGGCATACGCTGACTCTCTGCGGGTGGGCAACGTCGAGGGAAAGACCTCGAGGGATTCCAGGATCTCGACCTGTGCCTCCTGGCCGACTCGCGCTCGCTCCAGCAGCACCGGCAGGGAGCCGATGTTGTGGGTACCGAAGACCACGTCCACCCACGGGGCACGGCGGGTGATCTCGGACCGGTCCTTCTGGGCCAGGCAGCCCCCGACGGCGATCTGCATGCCCTCGCGAGCCGCCTTGACCGGGGCCAGGTGACCGAGGTTTCCATAGAGCTTGTTGTCGGCGTTCTCTCGGACGGCGCAGGTGTTGAAGACCACCACGTCCGCGACCTCACCGGATGCCGCCCTGACATAGCCCGCGTCCTCGAGCAGGCCAGAGAGGCGTTCTGAGTCGTGCACGTTCATCTGACAGCCGTAGGTGCGAACCTCATAGGAGCGCGCCGATTCCGCGGGAGCGGCACCGAGTGCCGTCGCGGGCGCGGCGTGGTGGGAGGTGTCGATGAGGGTGCCTGTCATAACCGGTCAAGGGTACGGCGGCTCGCTCGTCCCGCCCAAACGCCACCAACCCTGAACAGTCGAAGCGAGAGTGAGGAAACCGGCTGCATCAAGTCGCGTCCGGGCGAACTGGGCGCCCCGACGTGGCGCCCGGCTCGGTCAGCGGGCAATCTCGGTGGCCCGAGACTCACGCACCACGGTCACCTTGATCTGGCCGGGATAGGTCAGCTCGTGCTCGACCTGCTTGGCGATGTCGCGGGCGAGCACCTGGGCCTGGATGTCGTCGACCACGTCGGGCAACACCATGACACGCACCTCCCGACCGGCCTGCATGGCGAAAACCTTGTCGACGCCCTCACACTCACGGGCGATCTCTTCCAGTCGCTCGAGCCGCTTGACGTAGGACTCCAAAGACTCGCGCCGGGCTCCCGGCCGGCCGCCGCTGATGGCGTCGGCAGCCTGGGTGATGATCGCCTCGACCGTGCGCGGCTCGACTTCGTTGTGGTGAGCCTCAATCGCGTGGACGACGTCCTCGGACTCTCCCAGCCGGCGGGCCAGCTGCGCACCTACCATTGCATGAGAGCCCTCAGCCTCATGGGTGAGCGCCTTGCCGATGTCGTGCAACAGCGCCGCTCGCCCGCACAGCTTCCGGTCGAGCCCCAGCTCATCGGCGATGAGGCCGGCGATGTGGCACGACTCGATCAGGTGCTTGAGCACGTTCTGGCCGTATGACGTGCGGAACTTGAGCTGGCCCAACACCGTCACCAGCTCCGGATGCATGGTGGTGATGCCGGCCTGCACCAGGGCGTCCTCGCCGGCTCGTTGGCAGACCTGCTCGACCTCGGCCTGACTGCGTTGGTGCATCTCCTCGATCCGGCTCGGGTGGATGCGTCCGTCGAACAGCAATCTCTCGAGCGTCAGTCGGGCCGTCTCTCGACGTACGGGGTCGAAGCATGACAGCAGCACCGCGTCCGGTGTCTCGTCGACGATCACGTTGACCCCGGTCGTCTGCTCGAAGGATCTGATGTTGCGCCCTTCGCGGCCGATGATGCGACCCTTCATGTCGTCACTGGGCAGATGCACCGCGGACACGACCGCTTCTGCCGTTTGCTCAGACGCCACCCGCTGGATGACGGTAGCTAACAGCCGCCTCGCCCGGGTCTGACTTTCCGCCTGTATCTGGGCCTCGATGTCACGCGCTTTGACCGCGCCCTGCCGCTTGGCGTCGTGTTCGATGTCGCTGATGACCTCGGCTTTGGCTTGTTCGGCTGTCAGGCTCGCTAGCCGCTCGAGGATTCGGCGCCGATCCTCGGCCACGTCGACGAGCTCGGCCTTGCGGACAGCAACGTCATCTTCGAGCTGCGCCAGACCGTGTGCGCGTTCGTCGAGGAGTCGGGCGTCGTTGTCGAGACGACTCTCACGCTCCGCAAGTCGATGTTCGCGCCGTTCGAGATCAGCGGTCTGCTCATGAACTTCACGTCGCAGCACGGCCACCTCGTTCTCAGCCTGTTGCTGCAGCACCTGAGCTTGTTCGAGCGGGTCAGGTTTGTGAGCGAGAACGGCCGCCTCGCTGTGTCCTCCGCTCAGCGAAGTCCTGACGAGCGGGTCGAGCGCAGTCGGTTGTTCTGAGTCGTCGGCAGCGGTCGCCGGCTGAGTCAGGTCAACACCGGTCGCTCTCGCCGCGGGCTCAATGGAAGCCTTGCGTCGACTCTTGCGTCGTACCACGACAAAGGCGACCAGGGCGAGCGCAACCAGAGCGAGAACCACACCCCCGATGACTACAAGCACCAAAACAAACACCGGCACGTCGGTCTCCCTTCGTCAGACCGACGTCAAGCCGGCCGTCGCGTTGCGCTGAGAGGCAACGACGCCGAACCGACGCAAGGTCACACATCCCGAGCGAAGACAGGTCGCTCAGTTCACCTGAGTTGCCACCACAGGCGGCAGGAGGCATGTCGGTTGTTGGGCGGGTGCTGCGGTCCTCCTTGAGTGTGTCGGTGAGCCGCCCGGGGGTCCCCGGCAATCTCAGGTTTAACAAGAATCAGTAGCGCAAAAGATTGATTCGTGCAGTGCAGTCAAACAGTCAGGACGTCGTCATTACTTCTTTGTCACACCGTAGGTCGGCTGTGTATCACGGTCAAGCATCGGAGCGAGCGCCGGCTCTCTCCTCTTCGGCGATAGCTTGGCGCACGACGGCCATGGCCAGCGAACTCGAATAGCCCTTGCGGGCAAGCAGGCCGACCAGCCGACGAAATCTCTTATGTGGTTCGAGTGTCCGAGTGACCGCCAGCTTTCGCTCCACCAAGGCGTAAGCCGCGGTCCGCTCATCATCAGGGCTGATGGCGTCGACGGTGTCGCGAACGATGTCGTCAGAGACGCCTTTGCGGCGCAGCTCCTGCGTCAGCGCCCGACGAGCAAGCCCTCGACTTGACCGGCGAGACTGCACCCAGGCGTCGGCGTACGAAGCGTCGTTGACGAGCCCCACCTCCTCGAAGCGGTCGAGCACCCTTGCCGCCACCTCGGAGGGCACGTCTTTGGCAGCCAAGGCCACCTCGAGCTCGTGTCGCGACCGGGCTTGGCCGGTGAGCTTGCGCAGCACGATGGCCCGTGCAACCGACTCGGGGTCGGCCGGGAGGCCGAGATCACGGTCGTGGTCGGTTGGCTCCGCCTGCTCCCGCCGCCGTGGCATCAAAAGTCGATGTCGACCGGCTCCGCCACCGTCTCGTCCACGACGGAGGCGCCGATGCCCAGCTTCTCGAGAATGCGCTTTTCGAGCTCGTTGGCCAGGTCGGGGTTGTCTAGCAGAAATGCCCGCGCGTTCTCTTTGCCCTGCCCGAGCTGGTCACCCTCGTAGGTGTACCAAGCGCCGGCCTTGCGGACGAGACCGTTGTCAACCCCCACGTCGATGAGCCCACCCTCTCGGCTGATCCCCTGTCCGTACATGATGTCGAACTCTGCTTGCTTGAAGGGCGGCGCCACCTTGTTCTTGGCTACCTTGACGCGAGTGCGGTTGCCGACGAAGTCAGTGCCGTCCTTGAGACTCTCAATGCGTCGCACATCGAGCCGCACCGAAGCGTAGAACTTCAGCGCTCGCCCCCCTGTCGTGGTCTCGGGAGAGCCGAACATCACGCCGATCTTTTCGCGAAGCTGGTTGATGAAGATCGCGGTGGTGCCCGAGCCGCTCAGCGCGCCGGTGATCTTGCGAAGCGCCTGACTCATGAGTCGCGCTTGCAGACCCATGTGTGAGTCACCCATCTCGCCCTCGATCTCAGCACGAGGGACCAGCGCGGCCACAGAGTCGATCACGATGATGTCGAGCGCACCCGATCGGATCAGCATGTCGGCGATCTCGAGGGCTTGCTCGCCGTTGTCAGGTTGAGACACCAACAAGGCGTCAGTGTCGACACCCAGCTTGGCCGCATAGTCGGGGTCGAGGGCGTGCTCGGCGTCGATGAACGCGGCAATGCCGCCGCCCCGCTGGGCGTTGGCCACCGCGTGCAGGGCGACGGTCGTCTTGCCGGAAGACTCGGGTCCGTAGATTTCGACGACGCGGCCGCGCGGGAGGCCGCCGATGCCGAGTGCGATGTCGAGCGCGATGGAACCGGTCGGAATCACCTCGATCGGTGCCCGCGCTTGGTCACCCAGCCGCATGACCGATCCCTTGCCGTGCGCCTTGTCGATCTGAGCGAGTGCGTTGTCGAGTGCCTTTGCGCGGTCTGCTTCAGCCATGTCCAGTGCCATCCATCAGGTTTGGAGGGTCGAGACGGACCCTCAGTTTCGTTGTCGAGAAGAACGCTAGAGCGACCCGCCGACAATCCTGCGGTTATCGACACCACTGTGGATAAGGAACTCCGCTCGGCGGCGCTGAGGAAAACCTATCCCGAACACGTGTTCGAGCCAATACGACACGCCGCTTTCCCCGCCGCCCAGCAGACCGAGTTCACTCACCTTGCCCCAGCCGATAAGCGCCCGCTCAACGGGTCCGCAACGACCCCCTGACATCGAGGGGCTCGAAGCGACCGCCCAACGGAAGCTTGCCGCAAGCTCTCATCGGTCTCGTGGAGGTAGCTTCAAGGTGAGCCACACTTCACGCCATACCGATTTCGCGTCCCACCCGGCCGCGAGTGCCTGCTCGACCGTTCGCTCCCCGAGGCCGGCGATGACGTGCTCACGGGCCCAGGTGCGCGCGTAACCAGGCCCCAACGCAGACTCCATCCGGTCCCAGAACTCCGTGTAACGCATCCCCTCAAGCCTACGACCCGTCGGGCACCCCACGCCGAGGCACACCGAAGGCCTCAGCCGGCCAGAGAGTCTTCGCGCTGCGCCGGCAGTCGGACGAGGAACCGACAGCCGCCGTCGGAGTTTGCGACCTCCACGCTGCCGCGGTGCGCCTCGGCGATCCCTCGCACGATCGCGAGCCCCAGGCCGGAACCAGCATCCGCCTCCGGAGTCCGCGCATGGCTACCTCGCCAAGCGACGTCGAAGACACGGTCAAGGTCCGCTTCGGGGATGCCGCCGCAGCCGTCGCTCACCACCAGCTCTACCGCGTCGCCGCTGACCCGTCCGGTCACCTCCACCCGTCCTTCACTGGGCGTATGTCGAATGGCGTTTGCCACCAAATTGCCGATCATGCGGCTGAGCTCATGCGAGTCGGCTCTTACGGCCACCCCTGGTTCGGCATACCCGCCAAGCCGAATGCCGTTGGCCATTGCCACCGGGCTGCTGATCGCCACCGCTTCGCTGATTGCCTCAGCGAGCGGAACTGACTCGAGCGAGAGCTGCAGAGCACCAGCCTGGATGCGCGCCAGCTCGAACAGATCGTCGACCATGCGCGTCATCCGATCGACCGTCTCTCGCACCTGCGTGTGATATCGGGCCGGATCGTCGACCATGTCGTCCTCGAGGGCCTCGGCCATGGCCCGCAGACCAGCGAGCGGCGTGCGCAGATCGTGCGACACCCACGCAACCAGCTCTCGCCGCGACGCCTCGAGCATGCGCTCACGTTCACGGGACTCAGAAAGGCGCGAGGACGAGCCGGCCAGCTGAGCGGACAAGTCCGCAAGCTCGGCGGCGGTGTCGGGTGGTGGAACGAAGGTGCCCTCCACCCCTAGCAGCCGGGCCGCCTCCTGCACCGCACGCGCACCGCGCACGGCCCACGACGCGACCAACCAGCCGAAGATCAAGGAGACCAGACCCGCCACGAGTGACACCAGCAGCACCACGCCGAAGTCATGCTGCGACAAGAACATCGCCCGCGCCGTGCCGACCACGCCCGCCACCAGCGCCAGCACGCTGGTGACCGCCACGGTGGCGAAAGCCCACTTGAGCGATCGCCGTCGCACTCGATAGGCGATGACCAGTCCGACGAGTCCCACCGTGACCGACCATCCCACTGCGATGGCGATGACAGTCCAGGTGTCTGAACTCACGACTTCTCCCATCGGTAACCGACACCCCACACCGTGACCAGACGCGTCGGCGAGGTGGGGTCGGTCTCGATCTTCTCGCGCAACCTCCGCGCATGTACCGTCACCGTGGACTGGTCGCCGAAGGACCAGCCCCATACCTTGTCGAGCAGCTCGACGCGAGTGAACGCCGTCCCTGGGTTGGCGACGAAGAACCGCAAGAGATCGAACTCACGCATTGTCAACGGTACGGCTCGGTCGAAGAGGTACACCTGGCGTCGGGGCCCGTCGATGACCAAGTCACCGTCCCGCACCACGTCGAGGTCTGGTGGGGCGGGCTCCCCTCTCCGGCGCAGCACGGACCCGACGCGCAGCACCAGCTCACGGGGGCTGAATGGTTTCGTCAGGTAGTCGTCCGCACCGAGCTCCAGCCCCACCACCCGGTCTGCTTCTGCCCCCAGGGCGGTGAGCAGGATGACGGGAAGGTCAGTGGTGGCGCGGACTTGTCGGCATACCTCCAGTCCGTCGACGCCGGGCAGCATCACGTCGAGCACCACGAGATCGGGTCGATCGTCCGCCACCATCGCCAACGCGGTCTCGCCGTCGCCGGCCTCGCTCACGTCATAGCGCTCGGCGCGAAGGTAGGAGCAGACAACTTCGCGCACCGTGGGGTCGTCGTCGACCACCAGTACCCGCGTCATGTGCATCCCCCCATGGGTTGCCTCACTGCGCGGTAGACCTGGAGCGCCGCCAGGAGATCAGGCTTGAAACCGCCACGCAGCCGACGGTGATAGCGGCGAGGACCAGCCAACCACCGACGTAGTCACGGTCGAGCAAGGTGGGGTTGTCGGAGCGCGCCCCGAACCGACCGAGCACGGGGATGGCGAGCAGCGTCGCCGAACCCAGCACTACCAACCCGGCCGTAAATGGGCCTCGCAGCCACACCGGGAGCAGCCGCATCGCGATCAACGCCACCACCACAACGGTCGGTGCCAGCAGACCGTCGTGTGCCAGCACCCCCGCGACGAGCCACACGCCTGCGGCCACGATGTCGTCGAAACCGAGTTCGACTACTTGTTTCGCACCCCAGGCCAGCCCCGCCAACCCGAGTACGAAGAGCAGACCGCGTATCACTCTCATGCGAGGACCTGGATTCGCGCGACCCACTTGGTCTGCAACACCCCGGGACGGTTGGGAGCGATGATGCGACATGGATGCCCATGATCGATGCTGAGGCCCTCACCGTTGAGCTCGAGCGCCAGCAGGGTGAGCGAGTCCTGGGCGAAATGCGCAGGCATCGTGGTCTGTCGGAAAGTCCCCCGCTTCTGCAGCGACGTGATCTCCACATCGGCGTCCTCAGCTGCCTCGACCAGCGCCAGCAGGTCCCGCACGAGAACCCCAGCCCACTCCCCCGAAGCGCTCCAACCCTCGACGCAGGCAATGGGCAGCACGGCTTTCGTCTGCTCCATCGCCCCCAGGTCGGCGCGCGTCAGCATGACCTGCTTGTCGCCGTTGACGATCTCCAACCTGTATGCCGGATCTGTGGCGGCCGGTACTACCCGGGCTGCGGCGGCGCTCACGTTGATCGGTATGCCAGCCGGTCCGTCGCCTGAGCGGACCCCGAAGATGGAGATGTCACGAAGCCACGGCACGGTCGCTCCGGCAGTGGTCAGGACCGCCACTCCGGTGGCGACCCAGGTGGTTCGCAAGAACCCGCGACGGCTGAGGCCCTGCTCGCCCGTGCGGGCAACGTCATCGTCAAGCGGTCCGCCCAGAGCCTGGCGGATCACCGGCAGCTTGACCGCGATGTGCAAGATCAGCGCGCCGATGGCTATCCAGGCAACCGCGTAGTGAGTGGAACGGAACGAAAACGCCCACGGATACCACTGCGCTGAGTTGGCCAGTCCGGTGACAAGCTGGAAGATCGCCGCCGAGACAAGCAGCGCTATCGAGAGTCGCTCGGCGAGCTGCAGCGCCAGACGACGTATGTTGTGGAAGTCGAATCGGTCGAACAGCTTGGGAAGGACCGACCACAGCTTGACGAGCAGCAACGGCACCGCGGCAGTTCCCGATATGACGTGCACGCCTTGGGTGATGCGATAGAGCGAGACCGGCCGGGTCGGAAACGTCAACCAGCCGGGCTGGTCCTGGGCGGCATGGCTGATGAGACCGGTGACGAAGGCGACGAAGAAGCAGACACCTAGCCACAGCCCAACCCGGCTTGCGATCTCAGCCCCACGCAGCCTCGACGTGAAGCTGTCAGGGTGCGGGATCAGCGACAGTGGAGAGCGCATCGTCAGCCGCCTTTGCCCAGCTCGGCGAACCAGCGGCCTCGAGAATTGACGACTTCGAGCACGCGCAGGCAGCTGGCGACAGCCAACGCCTCGATCTGGTCGGCAGGCACGACAGCCCAGGGAAATCGTCGTGACATGACACCGTTCACCTCGAGCCGGAGGCGGTGGGTGATGACGGGTCCACCCGGAGTGGACAAGTCAACGACGAGCCTTCCGGTGGGAGCGAGCAGCTCGCCGACCCGACCCAGCAGGCGGCGAGGGTCACCGCCGATGCCGATGTTGCCGTCGGCCAAGAGCGCAGTGTCCCAGCGGCCCTCTCCAGGCAACCACCTGAACACGTCTCGCTGCAGCGCGATGCCGCCCCGCGCCCGCGTTTGGTGGACCGCTTCCTCGACGATGTCGATACCCAGAGCATGGACTCCGCGTGCCATCAGCGCCTTCGTCATCCGTCCTGGCCCGCACCCGATGTCGACTGTTGCGCCTGAGCACCGGCTCAGCAACGCGTCGTCGCTGTGGTCTGCGTCGGCTCGCCAGCGCGTCGCGGGCAACGAACCAGGGTGCCTGTCCAGCCCGACGACCTGACAGGGTGCGCCACGCAGCGCATCCGCAAACGCTTCGACGGCTGGCGGGCGAGTTGACAGTTGGCTCACGAAGCGAGTGGCTCTCGTCATGGGGACGCCTTCGAGCTGGCTCGGCAGGGGATTGCCTCGGTGGCCGGCATGGCGACACCGCCCACCTGGCTCAGCGTCTGGGCGAAGCGGGTCTGGCTGCATTGCGCCGCGACCACGAAGGCGTCGTCAGGCGTGTCGACGTCGGTCAGCTCGTGCACCTCTCCGACCGTTGCACCGGCGGCGACGAGCGCACGCAGAGTCTGCCGAGCTGTGTCTGGTTGGGACATGAGTACGTCGACCAGCTGGTCGACGTACCCGGCCCTGCGCGTAGCGAGCCCCCACCAGCCACCATCGGCGGCCGGACCGAGGGCGGCGTCCAGACACGTCGACGAGGAGTCAGCGACCGCATCAGCCAGCGCAGCCAGGTCGCAGGCGCGAAGCTGCGGGGTGTCCATCCCGATCTGCACCACCGGAACATCGCCCCCCCAGAGCAGCGCCGCGTCGTGATGAGCCCGCACGAGCCGCTCGGCGAAGGTGGCCCCTGACTGGCTGACCACGCGCCAGGACTGCAGCTGCCGGCTGATCTCAGCGCCTCGCTGCGCCAACCGCATGTCACCGGCCAACGCGATCAGGCGAGCCGCGGGAGGCGCGAACTCCGCACAGGCGTCAAGGGTGTCCAGCAATGCAGCGGCGGCAAGGTCCGCAGCCACCTGCACGCCCACACCCTGCGCCAGCCGCGTCTTGGCCACGCCGGGAACTGGCGCCTTGGCCAAGACGAGCACCCCTGCCTGCGACCTCACGGCAGCGCCTTGGCGAAGTCGCGAGCGGTGCGCAGCGTGCCGCTCAACGAGCCAGAGACCTTGGACTTCGTACCGGCGGCGCGCGGTCGATAGGTGATGTCAGACTCGACAAGCACCCAACCCGCCTGCTGCGCGAGGACCAAGAGCTCGACCGGATAACCAAAACGTCGGTCCTGCACGCCGAGGTCGAGCAGCGCTTGTCGCCCGCAGACGCGCATCGGAGCAATGTCGTGCACGTCGAGTCCGGTGCGGTGACGTAGCCAGCTCAGCACTGCCCGGTTGCCGACCCGCGCATGCCAGGGCAACACCCTGGGGTCGGTGGCTCGACGACGGCCGACGGCCATCGTCGCTTGTCCCGACTCGACCAGCTCGATGAGCGGTGTCAGATCTCGGGGGTCCATGGAGCCGTCACCGTCCATGACCGCAACCAGGGGCGCCGTTGCGACCAACACCCCCGCGTGAACGGCTGCGCCATAACCGGGCTGCCGTTCCTGCACGACGGTCGCGCCGAGGTCGGCTGCCACACCGGCGGTGCCGTCGCGAGAGCCGTTGTCCACCACGATCACTTCGATGTCTGGTGGCACGGAGGTCAGGAGCGACGGCAAGGCAGCCGCCTCGTCCCTGCAGGGCAGCACCAACTGGCATCGGGCCGACATGCGAAGTACCTTAGAGCGCCCGCCCGGAGCAGGAGGGCACTTTTGCTTACGGAACTGTGACGTTTTGCTTACGGCGAGCGGTTTTGCCATGGCGGGTGAGGAGATGGCCCGCGCTGGCGTTGCAGGTGGGATTCGCTTCGACTGTGCAGCACCTGCTGCTCACCCAATGGTGACGACACCCTGTCTACTCTCTTGTGATGGTTTGGTGGATGCGCCGGCTCGGCTCGGCGGCTCCGGCGTGTGGACTGGTTATCGCCCTGACCCTCATGGTGCTGGCGATGGCGGTCCCTGCGGCCTGGGACTGGAACGTGCATGTCTTCTCATTTCCTCCTCTACACGTCGCCTGGGACCCGCGAGTCGGGCCAGGCAGTGTCGCGGCGATAGTCGTTGGCTGTGTCGGTGTTCTCGGCGCCGGCGTTGCTGCAAGCAACTGGCGGTGGAGTCGGCTGCTGGTCGGAGCTTTCCTGCTCAGCGTCGCGTGGCTCGCGAGTCTCGCCACCGTTGACGGTCTGGACGGCATCGGCCACATCCTGAACACGGAGTACGAGTACCTCAACACAGCCCGCCAAGTCAGCAACGTCTCGTTCACACTGCACGAGTACGTCGAACGCATCCCCTACAGTCACCCGAACAACTGGCAGGTTCACATCGCCGGTCACCCGCCTGGGGCGCTGCTGTTCTTCGTGCTGCTCGTGCGGATCGGGCTCGGCAGTGGTCTGGCCGCCGGTTTGGTGGTTCTGCTTCTTGCTGCGACCACTCCCGTCGCCGTCATGCTCACCTTGCGGCGACTCGGCGCAGAGCAGGGTGCACGGCGGGCGGCACCTTTCCTCGTGCTCGGGCCCGCGGCCATCTGGATGGCGGTGTCAGGCGACGCGGTGTTCGGTGCCATCGCCGCGTGGGGCCTTTGTTGTCTCGCGGTGGCGGCGACGCATTCTCACCGGGGCGGCGTCGCCGCATGGGGCATGCTGTCAGGCCTCCTGCTCGGCTACTGCGTGATGATGTCGTACGGCCTGGTGCTGCTCGGCATCGTGGCACTGGCGGTGCTCGCAGCTGCTCGAAGCTGGCGGGCTCTGCCGTGGGCGGTGGCCGCCGCGTTGGCCGTCGTCGGCATCTTCGCACTGGCGGGCTTCGCATGGTGGGAGGGTTACCCGGTGCTGCGCGAGCGGTACTGGGACGGCGTGGCGAGCCGTCGGCCGACCAGCTACTGGATCTGGGGGAACCTTGCCGCGATGTGCTTCAGCGCTGGACCGCTCGTGGGGTCGTCGATCGCCGAAGTAGCCAGACGAGTCGTGAATTGGGGACGAACGACCGTAGCTGAGCGGCCGGTTGTCTGGCTGAGCGCTGCCGGCGTCTTGATGGTGGCAGTCGCTGACTTGTCGGGAATGAGCAAGGCCGAGGTCGAGCGCATCTGGCTGCCATTCATGCCGTGGTTGCTCCTGGGATGCGCGCTTCTTCCACCCCGATGGCGACGCATGGGACTCGCCTTGCAGGTCGGCTTCGCCGTGACCGTCCAACACTTGTTCTTCACCGGATGGTGAGCACCACCTCGAGAGTGCTCACTCCTCGACCAGGCACGGCACAGCCGCCAGTTCAGCGCAGGGGCGCGGTCGCGAACCTCATGAGACCCCGGTCAGGCGGCACGGATGCGGTGAAGCCGAGCTGTGCTCGCGCGCGCTCCCCATTTGCCACGACGTGCCGCACATCGCTCGCCCGGAAGTCTCCGGTGACGATGGGCACCAGATCCGCTCGCCCGGTGCCACGCGCCACCAACGTCGCCACACCCAGGATCGAGATCGGTTCACCTGAACAAACGTTGTACGACAAGAAGCTGTCATCCTCCCGTGACGCCACCTGCTCAACCGCCAAGACGTTGGCCCGTGCCACGTCGGAGACGTGGACGAAGTCGCGCATCTGTTGTCCATCTTCGTAGACCTTCGGCGCCTCACCACG
>JACCXO010000006.1 GCA_013696975.1 Nocardioidaceae bacterium
GCACACAACGTCGCTGCGCTCTATGTCAGCCACGACCTCGCAGTCGTTGCCGCACTGGCCCGCAGGGTAGCTGTCATGTATTCCGGGCGGGTGGTCGAGCTCGGCCTCGCGGAGGAGCTGTTCGAGTTCTCGGCCCACCCGTACACCCGACGGCTGGTCGGCGCGATCCCGCGCCTCACCGGCGGCCGTAGTCTGCTCGGGATCCCCGGGCATGCACCGTCGCCGGGGCGGCGTCCCCCGGGCTGCGCCTTCGCTCCCCGCTGCACGATGCACATCCCGGAGTGCGACGCGGAGGTCCCACCGCTGGCGCCGGCCGGACCGGAGCACAGCGCGCGTTGTATTCGGGCACTCGAGGTCGTGACCCAGACGCAGACCAGGGCCGGTGATCCCGTCGAGGGGGCGCGGGCTCACACCGGCTCCGCGGTGTTAACTCTGGAGAACGTCGTGGCGCGCTACGGCAAGGTCGAGGTGCTGCACTCGATCAACCTGCAGCTCGAGCATCACGAGTGCCTGGCCGTCGTGGGGGAGTCCGGGTCTGGCAAGACCACCACGGCCCGCTCGATAGCGGGGCTGCACCGCGACTGGTCGGGCAGTATCCGGCTCGGCGACGAGGAGCTCGAGACGGCGGCGCGGTCTCGCAGCACGGAGTCCCGTCGCCAGATCCAGTACATCTTCCAGAACCCGTACGGCTCGCTGAACCCGCGCAGAACCGTCGGCGAGACAGTCGGACAGCCGCTAGCCGTCTTCGGCATCGCCAGGGGGCGCGACGCCGAACAGCGAGTAGGAGAGATGCTGGAGCAGGTGTCGCTGTCCGCGAGCTACGCCCGGCGGTATCCTGACCAGCTCTCCGGCGGTGAACGCCAGCGGGTCGCGATTGCGCGCGCGTTGATCTCATCCCCGTCCATCCTGGTGTGCGACGAGGTCACCTCCGCGCTCGACGTGAGCGTGCAGGCGGCGATCGTCGAGCTGTTGAGTCAGCTTCAACATGATCTCGGGCTTTCCATGGTCTTCGTCACCCACAACCTGCCGCTGGTGCGCTCGATCGCACAGAAGGTGGTGGTGCTGTCCGAGGGAAGCATCGTGGAGTACGGCGAGACGGCCGAGGTGCTCGCAAACCCACAACAGCCCTACACTCGGCAGCTGATCTCGAACACGCCCTCGCTTGAGACCGCGACAACTGAGGGTGCGCTCGGAGAGCAGCGACTTCCTCTGCTCGAGAGGTAAGCGATCGCGAGCACGGCTGCACCGCATCACCAAGTGCGCGCTGCATATGGTCCAAGACCACTTCCCGCTGTCGTGCCTGGAGCCGCGGATCCGATCAGGGGGCGATTCTTGCCAACCGGCCGATGGCCTCGTCGAGAACCGCGTCTTGTTTGCAGAAGGCCCATCGCACCAGCGGTTTGCCGACCTGCTTGTCGTCGTAGAAGACTTCGTGCGGGATGGCCACCACGCCGCACCGCCTTGGCAGCTCGAGGCAGAACTCGTAGCCGCTGTCGAAGCCCAGCGGCCGGATATCTGTGGTGACGAAGTAGGTGCCCTGCGGCGGGAACACGTCGAGTCCAACGGCTGCCAGGCCGGCACAGAGCCGGTCGCGCTTGGACTGCATACCTGCTCTGAACGCGTCGAAATAGCCATCCTCAAGTGCCAGCGCCTCAGCGATCGCCGGTTGCAAGGGTGCGCCTGAGGTGTAGGTGAGGAACTGCTTGGCCTGCATCACAGCCGTGACGAGTGGGACCGGGCCGGTGGCCCACCCGATCTTCCAGCCGGTGAACGAGAAGGTCTTGCCCGCGCTGGAGATGGTCAAGGTGCGGTCGCGCATGCCGTCATACGTGCACAGGGGTCGATGCGATATGTCGTCAAAGGTGAGGTGCTCGTAGACCTCGTCGGTGATCACCAACAGGTCACGTTCACAGGCGAGCTCGGCGATGGCGCGTAACTCGTCATCGGTCAAGACCGAGCCGGTCGGGTTGTGCGGGGTGTTGATCAGGAGAGCGCGAGTCCGAGACGTGAGGGCTGCCGACAGCTCGTCGAGATTGAGCCGGAAATCAGGTGCGCGCAGGGTCACTGGCACCCGGACGCCCCCCGCCATGGCGATGCTCGCGACATAGGAGTCGTAGTACGGCTCGAGCGCGATGACCTCGTCGCCGGGATTGGCAAGTGCCAGCAGGGCCGCAGCTATCGCTTCGGTGGCACCGGTCGTCACCAACACCTCGGCCTCGGGGTCGAGCTCGATGCCATAGAAACGCTGTTGATGCCGGGCGATGGCTAGCCGAAGCTCCGGCACACCCCATCCAGGGGCGTACTGGTTGCGCCCGGACCGCAAGGCGG
This sequence comes from Nocardioidaceae bacterium, assembly GCA_013696975.1. Classification (GTDB taxonomy): domain Bacteria; phylum Actinomycetota; class Actinomycetes; order Propionibacteriales; family Nocardioidaceae; genus JACCZJ01. The sequence goes on from JACCXO010000006.1 coordinate 2,329, forward strand.
AGATGGCCGCGTCGATGATCTCCCGCGGTCCGTCGACATCGGGGAACCCCTGGCCAAGGTTGACCGAGCCCGTCCGCAAAGCCAGTGCCGACATCTCGGCGAAGATGGTCGTGCCGAGCCCAGTCAGCCGGTCGGCCCTCTTGTGTGCGATCACGCCAGTCACCTCATCTCGGCCCCCATCTTCCCGTATCTTCGAACCGTGAACTGCGGCGCCCGTGGACGGCCCACATGATCCGCAAGCCGGTCTACAAGGCAGTCGCTCGCTGGTACGACGCCGTCTCGCTCGAACGGCCGATTTAACGCCCCGGACGTGTTCGCGCGATCGAGTCGATGGCGCTGAGCGTGGGGGACCGCGTGCTCGATGTCGGTTGTGGCACGGGTCTGAACTTCTCGCTCGTCCAGGAGGCCATCGGGTCCAAAGGATCGATCACCGGTGTGGACCGCAGCACCTCGATGCTGGCGCAAGCGCGTAACCGCGCCAGCAAGCGCGGATGGCGCAACGTCGATCTCATGAACGCCGACGCCACGAGCTTGCGAGTCGACGACTTCGCTCGCGACGGGCAGCAGTTCGACGCCGCTCTGGCCACCTACTCGCTGTCGTTGATGGAGCAGTGGCGCTCCGCATGGGATCTGATGAAGCGCCTGGTCCGCCCGGGCGGGCGCATCGCGGTCGTCGATCTCGGCTCCCCAACGGGCCG
>JACCXO010000127.1 GCA_013696975.1 Nocardioidaceae bacterium
CTACCGGAGAGTCCGGCTGGCGCCGAAATCAGCGATGGGTGTCGAAGAACGCGCGCAGCAGGGCTCCAGATTCGGAAGCGAGAACGCCACCCAACACTTGGGGGCGGTGGTTGAGGCGGCGGTCGCGGGCCACATCCCAGAGGGAGTCGACTGCGCCAGCCTTGTCGTCGTACGCACCGAACACCAAGCGGGCGACCCGGGCCAGCACGATGGCACCGGCACACATGGTGCAAGGTTCGAGCGTGACGACGATGGTGCAACCTTCCAGGCGCCAGAGCCCAAGCCGCTGAGCCGCTCGCCGGATGGCCAACACCTCGGCGTGAGCGGTCGGGTCCTGCGTCGCCTCACGCTCATTGCGAGCCGACGCGATGATGGCCCCCGTTGAAGACACGATGACAGCACCGACGGGTATGTCGGCTGAGTCGTCAGCCTGCGACGCCACCGCCAGGGCGGCGCGCATCGCTTCCTCATCGCCAGGCGGGGTCGCGGGCAGCGACACCTAGGTCGACACCGTGTCGAGCAGCTCATCGAACTGCCCACCGAAACCGAGCCGATCAGCGATGTCAGCGAGGATCTCGTCAGGAAAAAGGTCCGCCTCGTCACACAGCGCCCCCAACTCCATCGCGGACAGGCCAAGATCCGCGACGATTCCGAGGTCACCGGCAGGCTGGACCTGGTCGTCGTCGTCATCGGGCGGTGGCAGCTGCAAACGATGGACGACAGCACGCGCGAGTGGCGACTCGGTCGCCGCGCCCACGTCGGATAGCAATAGGCGCACATGCCCGCCGGCGACTCTGGCAAGCAAGAAATAGTCCTCGTCGACACTCACCATGCCGAGAGTTCCGACGTCAGAAGGGAACTGCGCGAGCGCACGAATCAACACATCTAGCTCTGTAGCGGCCCGAGGAGGCAAGGTAGCGAGGGTCCAGACGCCGACTTCTCTCGACACCGCGAGGGCGAAGTCGATCGCGGCTGACGACTCCGCGTCTGTGACACTCATGCCCTCGATGTTCGCAGATCACGGCAACTCTGGCGAGCCCGATTGCGACGAATCCGGCCCCCGATAGGTTGACCAACATGCAGATCTTCGTGATCGATCACCCACTCGTCGCCCACAAGGTCACTGCCCTGCGTGACGAACGGACGGACTCACCGACCTTCCGCAGGTTGACCGAAGAGCTGGTGACGCTGCTTGCCTACGAGGCGACTCGTGAGGTGCGCACGGAAACGGTGCATGTCACCACACCGGTGGCGCGTGCCGATGGGGTCAAGCTCGCCTCGCCGAAGCCGTTGGTCGTGCCCATCTTGCGAGCGGGGTTGGGCATGCTCGAGGGGATGGTGCGGCTGCTGCCGACTGCTGAGGTCGGCTTCTTGGGCATGCTTCGCGACGAGGAGACGCTGTTGGCATCAACATACGCCGAGCGCCTGCCGCAGGATCTGTCCGGACGGCAGTGCTACTTGCTTGACCCCATGCTGGCCACGGGCGGAACCCTCTCCGACGCCATCCGCTTCCTGGTCGATCGCGGAGCCGACCACATCACCGCGATCTGCCTGCTCGTCGCACCGGAGGGATGCGCACGGCTGGAGCGAGAGCTGGAGGGACTGCATATCCCCGTCACCGTGGTCACTGCGGCCATGGACGAAAAGCTCAACGAGAAGGGCTACATCGTGCCCGGTCTGGGAGACGCGGGCGACCGCCTCTACGGCGTGGTCTAACCGAGAGCACTGCAGTCAGAGGGATTTGACGGCTGCGAGGAGCTTGCTCATGGTGTCCTTCGCGTCGCCGAAGAGCAGTGTGGTCTTCGGGTCGAAGAGCAGCTCGTTCTCGATGCCCGCGAACCCCGGCCGCATCGAGCGCTTCATGAAGACGATCTGGTGCGCCTCGTCTGCGTTGAGGATCGGCATACCGTAGATCGGAGCGCCCGGCGTCGTCTTGGCCGCCGGGTTGACCACGTCGTTGGCACCCACGACGAGCACCACATCAGCCTGCTTGAAGTCGCCGTTGATCTCGTCCATCTCTTTGAGCTGTTCGTAGGGCACCTGCGCCTCGGCCAACAGCACGTTCATGTGTCCGGGCATGCGACCGGCGACGGGATGGATCGCGTAGTCGACTTTGATGCCCTTGTCGCCGAGCACGTCAGCGAGCTCCCGCAGGGCGTGCTGCGCCTGCGCAACCGCCAGACCATACCCGGGTACGACGATGACGCGGTTGGCGTAGCCCAACAGGATCGCGACGTCTTGCGGCCCCGCCGAACGTACCGGCCGATCCGATATCTCGCCCGCTCCGAGCGTTGACCCGCCTTTGAGAGCGCCGAACAGTGTGTTGAGCAGCGATCGACCCATCGCGGCCGCCATCAACTTGGTCAACAGCGTGCCGGACGCGCCAACCAGCGTTCCCGCCACCAACAGAACGGTGTTGCCCAGCACATAACCACCGGCCGCGACTGTGAGACCCGTGAACGCGTTGAGCAGCGAGATGACGATCGGCACGTCGGCGCCGCCGACCGGCAAGACAAGTAGCACGCCGAGAGCGAGGCCGAGCAGGCCGAGCACGACGCCCGACCAGATAGCCGGGTCGAGCACCATCACCACGCCAAACCCGACGCTCGCCAACAACGCGCCACCGAACAGCACCGGCAGACCAGGGAAGGTGACTGGACGGCTCGTCATCAGCTCTTGCAGCTTGGCGAACGTCACGAGCGACCCCGAGAAGCTCACTGCCCCGATCACGATCGTGAAAGCCGTCGCGGCCAGGTCGAACTCAGGCACATCACCCACGTCGCTGAGGGCGCCCAGGTGCTGCAGCTCAAGCAGTGCGACCAGAGCGGCTGCTCCCCCACCGACACCGTTGAAGAGGGCGACGAGCTGCGGCATCTGCGTCATCTGCACCCGCTGAGCACCCACGACACCGACTACGCTGCCGACGGCGATCGCTGGAAGAATTAGCGTCAGATGGTCGAGGTCTCTGGCGAAGAACACAGTGACGCATGCCAGCACCGCGCCCACCGCGCCGATGAGGTTGCCGTTGCGGGCGGTCTTCGGCGACGACAGGCCCTTCAGCGCCAAGATGAAGCAGACGGCCGCGATCAGGTAGGCCAGCTGAGCCCAGATCGGGGTCATGCCGGGGGTTCCTTCGACGGGCGGCCAGGCCGCCTGATGAACATCTGCAGCATCCGGTCGGTCACCACGAAGCCTCCGACCATGTTGATGGT
>JACCXO010000134.1 GCA_013696975.1 Nocardioidaceae bacterium
AGGCCTTGTTGTCCGGGAACCACGCCAACAGGTCCTGGTAGGTCGTCGGGTAGTCCACCCCTGCCTCGGGGTGCCCGTTCGCGTCCACAACCGCAACACTACTTCACCTAAGCAGATACCCAGAACAAATGATCAACTTCTGAGGGGCTGCGTACAGCCAGTTCCACAGGGCGACTTTCGAGCGGCGTACCGCGCAGGCTTTCGAACGACGCAACCGCAGAGGCTTTCGAGCGGCGCTCCACACGGGGACTGAGCCTCCTGCGACCAGACACCGCTATCCCGCGAATCAGCGGCATTGTGGCCGCGATTCGGGGATAGCGGGTGTTCGGAAGCGAATTAGTAGCTCGTCGCGCCAGACGAGTATCCACCCTGACTCTGCGCCGGGTAGCCACTTGGCTGCTGGCCGCTGCCCTGGAACTGGGCTTGCGCCTGGTCCGCTTGAGACTGCGCTCGGTTACGACCCATTTCCATGTCCTGCTTGATCTGGTCCTTGTTGCGGCGGGCAGCGTCGTAGCCCTCCTGCAGCATCTGTTGGGCGATCGGGCGTCCGCCGAGCCCGAAGGCGAGGGCGAGTCCCAATGCGAGGGCGCCCATGGTCGAAGCGAAAGCGATCTGCACGATCTGCTCGGCGATTTTGAGCTGCTGCAGAATCATGAACAGGGCAATCACCATGACGATCGCCGGTAGCACGGTGGCGGCCACCTTGCCGGTCGGGGTGTCACCCATGAACTTGACGATGGCCGTGGCAACTGCACCAGCGATCGCCGCGGCCACGACGAAGATCAGGATGGCCACGATGATGTTCGGCAGATAGGCGAGCACGTCGTTCATGAACGACGTGAGTGCGGGGATCTTCAGGGCCCCGATCGCGGAGAACAAGAAGAACGCGAAGACGAGGTAGAAGACGACTGTGGCGATCCCGTTCGAGGGACTGGCACCCGGCACGGCCTTGTCCACATAGCTGCGAGCTGGCGACTTCTGCAGCTGCTCGTCGAGCCCCAGCTTCTGCAGTCCCTTGGCGACGATGCTCTTGACGATCTTGGCGACGATGAAGCCGATGACCAAGATGACAAGAAATGCCAACAGGTTGGGCAGGAAAGCGAAGAATGTGTCCAAACCCTTCTGAAAACTGTCCCCGACGCTTATCGCCGCGACACTTTGTCCGTGCATGTGCATTCCAATCTGTTGTTGTATGTATTGGTCGCGTTTGACTCAAGGCGAGCCGGTATATGGCGTTGCTGGTTCGCTTAGCGCGAGGTGATCGGGGAGTTGTCAGCCGTCACCTGGTCGACCTTGCTGTGGTAGCGCTGACCGATCTTGCCCCCCAGGAAGGCCGCGACCAGCGTGCCGATCAGGATGGCCGCCAAGGTGATGAGGCCGCCCACTGTTGCTGTGTCTGAAGGAATCGGCATCGACGGCAGGTTGACCCGGTCGAAGATGTTGTACTGGCTACCGAACACAGCGCCCAAGCCGAGGACGAGCAAGGTGATGAGTAGCCCGATCAGCCAGACACCCACGCCCTGCCGGCCCCCATCGAAGCGAGACATTCGACCTGCGACGTATCCGCCGGCGAAGTAGGCGAGCATCAACACCACGAGCAGGGTGATCGCCGTCGCCAAGCCGAAGGTGCCAGCCTGCCTTTCGGCTTCGCTACGATTGACGTCCATCGTAGAACCGACCGCTGCGCCGATGGCCCCGACGATCCCCGCGAGCAACACCGTCATGGCGACGGCAACCAACCAGCCGAAGAAGTCGGCGCCTACATTGAATCCGCCGAACTCCTCTCGACGTCGCTGCTCGTTGGTCTCAGCCGCATAGCTGCCGACATCGTTCGTTGATCGCTCACCGGATTGATTCGACTGCGCTGAGTAGTTTCTTGATTCGGTCACGGTATTCTCCTGACGGGATAAGTGGCAATGACCATAGCAGCCAAGCCATTTAGGCCGTAAATTTGTGGTTGAGGTGATCGATCCTTACAGTGTAAACGTCTTGCGTCAAGCCGGGATGTGTCCATGCCCAGGTTCGGGCGAAGGCGCGGCCAATTTGTCCACGTGAACAGGAGTCAACATGCTCGAGCAGAATCAGATCGATCAGGTGAGCGGCGCTGACGCTTACGGTGTCGACGGCAAGAAGATCGGCAAAGTAGGTGAGGTCTACCTGGACGACCAGACCGGGCGACCAGAGTGGATCACAGTCAACACAGGCTCTTTCGGCACGAGTGAGAGCTTCGTACCCTTGAGCGAGGCGACCTTCTCGGGCGACCGGCTGACGGTCCCCTATGACAATGACAAGATCAAGGGTGCGCCCAACGTCAGCGCGGACGGCCACCTGTCCCCCGACGAAGAGCGTGAGTTCTACGCCTATTACGGGGTGGGAGATGGCTCTGTTGACGTTCAGCCCACGTCCGGGGGCAACGACACGTCCAGGCAGAGCACGGATGGGGCCGTAACCCGCTCGGAGGAGCAACTGCGGGTCGGGACGCGCACCGAGGAGGTCGGCCGGGCGAGACTGCGCAAGTACGTGGTGACCGAAAAGGTCACCCAGACCGTGCCGGTAAGCAAGGAGAGGGCGGTCCTGGAGCGCGAGCCCATCACCGAGGCCAATATCGACAAGGCGACAGCCGGTGCCGAGATTCAGGAGAACGAGCACGAGATCAGACTGTTCGAAGAGGAGCCCGTGGTCCAGAAGACGACGACACCGGTCGAGCGCGTACGGCTTGGCACCGAAGTAGTCACCGAAAACGAAACCGTCACCGATGAGGTTCGCAAGGAACGCGTCGCGACCGAGGGCGACGTCAGCAGCGACGCCGCCTACCGGAGCTGACAGGGGCGGATGCGGCAGCTGCCGCACGCAACGGCTAACGGCAGCTGCCCCGCTTCCGCTCACACGCTGCCGATCGGGCCGTGGCCGAGCCTCCGGCGCCTATACTGTGAGTTCGAGAAAGAGGGCTCACACATGGCGGTCGAGGACAATGCAGTGGTGGACGCCGATGTGCTCGTAGTCAGCGGCGCCGCTCCCCCATCTGCACGCGTCCCCCTCGACCGCGACCGGATCGTCGCGGCCGCCGTCGCCTTTATTGACAGGAACGGCCTGGCGGGGTTGTCGATGCGGCGTCTTGGCAGCACCCTTGGGGTCGAGGGGATGTCGTTGTATCGCTACGTCCCGGGTCGTGAGGACCTGTTGGACGCCGTCGTGGAAACCATCATCGACGAGATGTACGAAGACGACGACATCCTCCAGACGCCTCGGGACGGGTGGCAGGACTTCCTTCAGCGGCTGGCACACGGAGT
>JACCXO010000143.1 GCA_013696975.1 Nocardioidaceae bacterium
AGTTCTCGTATGTGTCGAGCTGGGGCGCGGAGGCCAGCGCCTCGCTGCGGGCCTTACAGTCAGTCATTGCTCATGACCGGCTGGATGCGGCTGAGATCGGTGCAGTCGAGGCCTCCCGTCTCGAGGCAGCACAAGACCTCTGACTCGATCAGCCAAGACCGCCTCTGACCAAGTCAGCTATAGCCTCTGACCGAGGGAGAAACAGGTGGGGATCGTGGTGCAGAAGTACGGAGGTTCCTCCGTTGCGGACGCCCAGAGCATCAAGCGGGTGGCGCAGCGAATCGTTGCCACCAAGAAGGCCGGCTACGACGTATGCGTGGTGGTTTCTGCGATGGGCGACACTACCGATGAGTTGCTCGACCTCGCTGAACAGATATCACCGCTTCCCGCCGGTCGCGAGCTCGACATGCTCCTCACCGCAGGCGAACGCATCGCGATGGCGCTGCTGGCGATGGCGATCTCCAACCTCGGCCAGACAGCCCGATCTTTCACCGGCAGCCAAGCCGGCGTCATCACCGATTCGTCACATGGTCGCGCCAAGATCATCGACATCACCCCCGGTCGCATCGTGGACGCTCTGGGCGGCGGTGACATCGCCATCGTTGCTGGCTTCCAGGGCGTATCGATGGACACCAAGGACATCACTACGCTGGGCCGCGGCGGCTCCGATACGACGGCAGTGGCGCTGGCGGCCGCCCTCAGCGCCGAGGTGTGCGAGATCTACACAGACGTCGACGGCATCTTTACCGCTGACCCACGGATCGTCCCCAAGGCTCGGCGCATCCCACGCGCGTCCTATGAGGAGATGCTCGAGCTCTGCGCCTCAGGCGCCAAGATCCTGCACCTGCGCTGTGTCGAGTACGCCCGACGCTACAACATGCCCATCCACGTGCGGTCGTCGTTTTCACAGCAGACCGGCACGTGGGTCATCGACTCCAGTGAGGTGGACCCGATGGAGCAAGCGATCATCTCCGGCGTCGCGCACGACCGAAGCGAGGCCAAGATCACCGTCGTCGGCGTGCCTGACAAGGTCGGTGAGGCGGCGCGGATCTTCGAGTCACTCGCCGACTCGGCAATCAACATCGACATGATCGTGCAGAACATCTCTGTCGCATCCAGCGGGCGGACGGATATCTCCTTCACGTTGCCTCGCGAGGACGGCCAGGTCGCGATGACCGCCCTGTCCCGTCTGCGCGACGAGGTCGGATATGAACAGTTGCTGTATGACGACCGGATCGGCAAGGTCTCCTTGGTCGGCGCTGGGATGCGGAGCCATCCTGGTGTCACCGCCAAGTTCTTTGCGGCGCTCGCCTCGGCGGGGGTGAATATCGAGATGATTTCCACCTCGGAGATCCGCATCTCGGTCATCATTGATGAGGATCAGATCGATTCCGCTGTCACGGCAGCGCACTCGGCCTTCGACCTCGACAGCGACGAGGTCGAGGCGGTTGTCTACGGAGGGACAGGGCGATGAGCGGCAATCTGCCAACGTTGGCGGTTGTCGGCGCAACCGGAGCAGTGGGCACGGTCATGCTCGACATCTTGTCGACCCGTGAGAACGTGTGGGGCGAGATCAGGCTCCTCGCGTCGGCACGCTCCGCAGGCAAGACGCTGCGCTGTCGTGGCGAGGACATCGTCGTACAGGAGCTGACGGGAGACTCTCTGGCTGGTGTCGACGTCGCGATGTTCGACGTCCCCGACGCGGTGTCCGCGAGATGGGCGCCAATCGCCGTCGCCAAGGGCGCTGTGGCGGTCGACAACTCGGGCGCTTTCCGGATGCATCCCGATGTGCCCCTCGTGGTCCCTGAGGTGAACGGTGCGGAGGCCCGCAACCGACCCAGGGGCATCGTCGCCAGCCCGAACTGCACCACGCTCACCATGATGGACGCGCTGGGTGCCCTGCACCGCCGCTGGACGCTACGCGAGCTCGTGGTCGCGTCCTACCAAGCCGCTTCGGGTGCCGGTCAGCCTGGCGTCGACCGGCTCTACGACGAGCTCGAAGTGGTGGCCGGCAACCGCTCGCTTGGCACCGCCGCTGGTGACGTGCGGGCCACCGTGACCAACAAGCTGGGCGAGGGAACCCTCTTCGGTGCGCCGCTGGCTCTCAACGTGATACCGATGGCCGGGTCCTTCCGTCAAGGCGGCTGGACGAGCGAAGAGCTCAAGGTGCGCAACGAGTCCCGCAGAATTCTGAATATCCCTGACCTGAAGGTGTCGGCGACCTGCGTCCGGGTGCCGGTGATCACCACCCACTCGTTGGCCGTACATGCCGTCTTCGCCGAGGACATCGATGTGGACGAAGCCCGAGAGGCTCTGGTCCAGGCGCCAACCGTCGTCGTCATCGACGACCCGGATCGCGGTGAGTTCCCGACGCCCGCGGATGTGGTGGGATCAGACCCGACTTTTGTGGGTCGCCTGCGCCAGGCCCTCGACTTCCCGCAAACACTTGACCTGTTTGTCTGCGGCGACAACCTACGCAAGGGCGCGGCCCTCAACACAGCCCAGATCGCCGAACTCGTAGCAGCCGAGCTGACCTCCGATGCCTGAGAGACGAGCGCGTTGCTCGGGATGAAAAAGGTCCGGTCAGTCGCTGACCGGACCTTTTCGAAATGGTCGGGCTGACAGGATTTGAACCTGCGGCCTCGTCGTCCCGAACGACGCGCGCTACCAAACTGCGCCACAGCCCGAAGCGGGGCGAGTCTACCCGAGAGCCGCCAACCTTTCCTCGGCGGCGA
>JACCXO010000010.1 GCA_013696975.1 Nocardioidaceae bacterium
GGAGAGGACGGGCCGACGATGGGTTATCTGAATCCTGGCTGCCGAGCTGGTGAGTTCAGCCTCTGGTCACTGACCGCCGCCGGTGAGCTTCTCGCGCAGAGCCTGCAGCGCCTCGTCTGAGGCGAGCGAACCGGTCGCAGTGTCGACTGGCGACGGCGCAGAGGTACCGCCTGTGGACGGTTCAGCGGGCTTGTCGTCTGAGGAGTACGCGGAGGCTTCGCTGGCCTCGACGTCAGCCTTCTGCGCCTCTTCGATCTGCTGCTTGTGAGCTTCCCAGCGGGTGTGGGCCTCGGCGTACTGCTTCTCCCACGCCTCCTTTTGCTGCTCATAGCCCTCGAGCCACTCACCCGTTTCGGAGTCGAAGCCCTCCGGGTAGAGGTAGTTGCCGGAATCGTCGTAGGAGGCGGCCATGCCGTACAGCGTCGGGTCGAACTCGTCGGACGTGTGGTCGACACCCTCGTTGGCCTGCTTGAGCGACAGCGAGATCCGGCGACGCTCCAGGTCGATATCGATGATCTTCACCATCACGTCGTCGTTGACCTGAACAACCTGCTCGGGGATCTCGACATGGCGCTCGGCCAGTTCGGAGATGTGCACCAAACCCTCGATGCCCTCCTCGACCCGTACGAACGAGCCGAATGGGACGAGCTTGGTGACCTTGCCGGGCACGATCTGACCCATCTGGTGGGTTCGAGCGAACTGCTGCCACGGGTCTTCTTGGGTGGCCTTGAGCGACAGCGAGACCCGCTCGCGGTCCATGTCGACGTCGAGCACCTCGACGGTGACCTCCTGGCCGACCTCGACAACCTCGCTCGGGTGGTCGATGTGCTTCCAGGAAAGCTCCGAGACGTGGACCAGGCCGTCGACGCCGCCGAGGTCGACGAACGCCCCGAAGTTGACGATCGAGGAGACGACACCGGGACGGACCTGGCCCTTCTGCAGCTGGGTCAGGAAGTTCTGGCGGACTTCGGACTGAGTCTGCTCGAGCCATGCCCGGCGCGACAAGACGACGTTATTGCGGTTCTTGTCCAGCTCGATGATCTTGGCCTCGAGCTCTTGGCCGACATACGGGAGCAGGTCGCGGACACGACGCATCTCGACGAGCGACGCGGGCAGGAAGCCACGCAGGCCGATGTCGACAATGAGACCGCCCTTGACGACCTCGATAACCGAGCCGGTGACCACGCCGTCTTCTTCTTTGATCTTCTCGATCGTGCCCCAGGCGCGCTCGTACTGCGCACGCTTCTTGGAGAGGATGAGGCGGCCTTCTTTGTCTTCCTTCTGAAGGACGAGAGCCTCGATCACGTCTCCCACAGCGACCACGTCGCTCGGGTCGACATCGTGCTTGATGGACAACTCGCGCGAAGGGATGACGCCCTCGGTCTTGTAGCCAATGTCGAGCAGGACCTCGTCCCGGTCAACCTTGACGATGATGCCGTCGACGATGTCGCCGTCGTTGAAGTACTTGATGGTCGCATCGATAGCGGCGAGGAAGTCCTCCGCGGATCCGATGTCGTTGACCGCAATCTGCGGTGTCTGCTGTGCGGCAGGAGGGGCTTCGACGCTGCTGGTCATAGGGCTGGAGTGCTCCGTCGGATGGATAGAGGTAGTGCGTGCACGCCAAAGGCCCTGATCGCGTCCTCTGAAAGCCCCGAGTTGAGGTCACCCAATGAGAAGTACGAGCACGAGCCTGCTCCGTCTGAGGTCATGCGGGCCCAAAGCGCACCTGTCAGGGTAGATGGCGAGGGGTGGTGGGGTCAACGCGAGATGTGGACCATGGCCACGCGTTCAGGTCCGCCTCTCGTGCCTGAGCGAGCAGCAAAGCGCCTGCGAGCTCTCGTACGACGTCCAGACGTTCGTTGCCGGCGAGCTCGATGAGTGACCACAGGTCAACGGCCCGACCCAGCTGGAATGCTTCCGATGCGAGCGGCGGGGCCGTGTCCGACAGCGCGGAGACGACCGCATCGACGAAGTCTGGGTGGCGCTCGAAACGGGTCAGGTTGCCAAGATCTGTGTAGGGCGAGCCAGCGTGTGCGAACTCCCAGTCAAGGACACCGGTGAGCTTCAGGGACTCCGGGTCGATGAGGAGGTTCTTAGGGTTGAAGTCGCTGTGCACCAGCACGTGACGGCCCGGTTCAGCCATCGTGAGAACATCTTCGGCGTCACCGATGAGGCAGAGCAGGTCGGTCCAGTCCCTTTGCGTCCACGCGGCCAGGCGTCCGGCGTCGCGGAAGTGCTGCGCCCACTGCGTGAGGTCGGCTGCTGGGGCGGGCCGACGCGAGATGGTGAATTCCTCGTCCTCGAACGCGCCGAACCTCAACTGCGGCACACCCGATAGGACCCCGAGGGCATGACCGAGGCGGCGGCCCACCCTGACCCTCTGGTCTTGGTCCAGCCCCGGGAGCACCAAGTCCAGGCGAGCACCTTCGAGGCGCTGGGTCACCAACACGGCCGGGTTGCCGTCATAAGCCGGACGGACCTCGAGCACCTCGGGCACGGGCAGGAGGCCGCGCATCAGCCTCAGCAGACTCGCGTCGATGAGAGCGCGTCGGGGATCGCGAGCGTAGATGCGCACCACGCACTGCTCGTCCCCGCCGCCGACGGTGAAGCTTTCGCCGCTGTAGCCGCCCGCGAGCGGAGTCAGCGGCGTACCGAACCAATCCACACTCAAGGCGGTTGACTCATTGATGGCGTCCGCCGCTTCATCGGTGCTCACACCGCCATCTTGTCGGACGCCGGTCGAGACGCTCGACTCAAGTCCGACCGTTGACCTTGCCGTCTCAGACTCCGAGCATTGGGCGAGCGCGGTCCAGGTAGGCCCCTCGGCGGGGCTACCATCGGCGAGATGTCGGAATACCAGATCACGTATTGGCGAGACTTGCCTTCGCTCGTTGTGGCCCGTGAAGGCGACGACATGACCAAGGCTCCGTTGGCGCCCCGGTTCCAGGAAGCGATCGACTCGGCGGCAATGACACTGGGCGCCGTGGACAGCGACGCGTACCTGGCCGGTTGGCAGCGGGCGGTCTGGGTGCCGGCTGACGGCAGTCCCACAGACGTGTGCGAACAGGTCGTTGCCCGGCTCGAAGCCGAGTGGTCCCCCGAGGCGCTTTCGTCGTTTCTCTCCTCCCTCGATCCTGACGGCGGTACGCCCGCGTGACATCCCTGGTCGAGCTGCTCGGGGGCCGGAGACAAGTCCTTTTCGATGGCGGCATGGGCACGTTGCTGCAAGAGCGCGGTCTCGAGGGCGGTGGGTGCGGCGAGCTGTGGAACGTCGAGCGGTCGCACGTCATACAGGCGATTCACAGTGAGTATGCCGAAGCCGGTGCTGACATCCTCACGACCAACACCTTCGGAGGCACCCGTCCTCGTCTGGGCATGCACAACGTCGGCGAGCGGGTGGCAGAGCTGAGCAAGGTGGGGGCCACCATCGCCAGCGCTGTCGCCGAACGCCATGGCTGCCTGGTCGCCGGTGGTATCGGCCCAACAGGCGAGCTCTTGGTGCCCCTGGGCACGTTGGAACCAGACGACGCAGCCGGCATTTTCGCCGAGCAGTTGAGCGGCTTGGCTGCCGGCGGCATCGACCTCGTGCTCATCGAGACGATGAGCGATCTGGCTGAGGCACAGGCAGCTGTTGATGCAGCCCGGTCAGTGGTCCCGGAGCTGCCCGTCGCGGTCACTTTGAGCTTCGACACCAACCTGCGCACGATGATGGGTGTGACACCTGCTGCTGCCGTGACGGCACTCGCAGCGGCAGGCGTCGACGCCGTGGGTGCGAACTGCGGCCGCGGCCTGGAGGAGCTGGAGGCGATCGCCCAACAGCTCGTGGGTGCCCGTCCTGACGGCCTGCTGCTGGTGGGTCAGTCCAACGCCGGACTCCCCCAGCTCGTCGGGGACCGATTTGAGTACGACGTGCCCCCGGCTGCGCTGGCCGAACACGCCTTGCGCCTGCATGAGCTAGGTGTCGACCTGATTGGCGCGTGCTGCGGATCGACGCCGACGCACATTGCCGCGATGCGTGCTGTCCTGCCCAACGCCTAGTCGGGTCGTTGATAGCGGCCGCGACGGTGGATGAGCGGCTGCGCCTCGTCCATGATGTGGATCTCCTCAACGGCGACGTCCACGAGAAGCGACCAGCCGACCTCGATCGGCTCGACGTCGGAGAGACGCACGCCGCACCATGCCGAGGTATCCACCAGTCTTGGGCCCCATGCTGTCGGCGCCCACTCAGCCAACCTGAAGACACCTCCGGGAGCGGGGAACAGCCCGGCGAACGCGTCGGCCAGATTTCGGTGCTTCCATTCAAGGAGCTGTATGACGGCCACGCGTGCCCCGACCAGCGCCCCCGTGAACGCCGAATCCGGGTCGAGTAGAGCCAGGAGGTGGGCGGGCTCTCCCGCCGCCACCATCAAGGACGAGACAGTGAGCCCAGCCCGATCCAGACCAACACCCGTGGTGGCAAGCGCGACAGTGCCACCGAGACGCCCGCGAAAACGGCGAGCCGGGTCCCGCTCCTGGTCGGGAGTGGCGAACGGGTGCTCGGAATGGATCGTCACCCTTACAGGCTAGGCGGCAACGGGCGGCGAGCGCCTCATATCCCCGACTACAGCGCCGGCAGCACCACGGCAAGGCGTCCGCCCACGCAAGGCATCCGTATGCCCGCCTTGGCGCCCATGGCCAATGGCCGATATACCTGCAGCATTAGGCGGCGCCAGGTTGTCGATGCTGGTGGAGGGCGGCTTTGAGACGTTGGGTGTGGCTGAGCCAACCGGGCAGGTCGATGGTGTCGTCGAGTTGTCTTGGCGGCCCGGTCCCGTATCCGGTGGCTGGCGGTGGCGTAGACGTAAACCGGTGTCCCGTGGGGGTGGTCCAGGTGACGACGCTTGGTGGCGTCACCGTGGACATGCCAGCTGGGATGATGTTTGGCCAGATGGGACCGTTCACAAAGCCCCTGCAGGTTCTGCTCGGTAGTCAGCCCTGCATCGACTCTGGCTTGGATGTGGTCGAGATGTCGGACCCGGGCCGTACACACCGGTAGCCGGCAGTGCCGGTCCCGGAACCCGGTGGCATGCTTCAGACCGGCCGTCGGCGTGTATCGGGTGAGGTCGGCGACCATCACCGACCCGGCGACCGGGTCACACAACAGGCGCGTCATGGTCACATCTGTGGACTCGATCAGGTCCCGGATCACCGAAGGGTTGATCGCCCCGTAGCCGTCCAGGTAGCCACTGCGGGAATCTATGCCGAGCAGCGACGCCAACGAGATCACCACCTGCACCAACACCGCCGGCCTCCTAGCAGCCGCAGCCGGGCCGCTCGCAGTGCCCTCAGCGCCAATTCCCTCGGCGCCAGCGTTCTCGGAGCCGGCGCTCTCGG
>JACCXO010000013.1 GCA_013696975.1 Nocardioidaceae bacterium
CCGAGAGCGAAGTGCGCGACCACCGCGACGACGCCGACGCTTATCGCCACGCCCAGGGTGGCAAGCGCAACCCCGAGTGTGATCGACGGTCTCACCTCAGCCCACTTCGTGGTGAGACCACCCTCGGTGAGGATGACGACAAGTGCCGCAAACCCAAGCGCGTGCGCGGTCTTCGCGTCATCGAACTCGACTCCGAGCACCGATTCGCCTAGCAAGATGCCCATGGCGAGATAGATCAACAGGCTGGGAAGGCCGACACGGGCTGACGCCCTAACCGCCAAGATGGCGAGCAGGAGGACCCCAGAGCCCACCAGCAGCAACTGGTCGAGGCTGTCAGCGTCCACGGCACCACCCTAGAGGCGGTGCCCTGATAGAGCCGAGGCGTTCGTGCCGTTCCTAGCCAGTAGGAGGTATTGGGCTCAGCTGGTGGCCGAACTGCAAGCTGTGGGGGTTACCTAGACGGCACGGTGTCGGCCTGTCGGGGCCGCCAAGTGCACTGCCCCCACCGGGCGGTGAGAGCATCACTCGATCAGAGAGATCTGCACTGATCTTCTTTGTTGCCGCCAACGATGTTGCCTCCTCCGGTGGGAGCCGGGGAGTTGGACTTGCACTGCAGGTTGCCGTTGATCCGATTGCGGTTGATCGTGATCTCCCCGGCGTTGGAAAACATCTGTACGTCGCCGGTGACCTGGTTGCGGTTGACGACCGCTGACCCGCCCTGAACGTGTTGGATGCTTCCCCCAACAGAGGACCCGCGTACTACCACCCGGCGCGCATCCTCTGATTGGACGTTGCCAACCACGCGTACCCTGAAGGCACGCAGCGTCGCCTTGCTTTCCACCTTGATTGTGCCCTTGACCTTCGTACCTTCCAGAGTGCAGGAGGCACCTTGTGGGACTCTCAAGTTGTCGACCGTGATCGCCCCGAGGGTGCCGCGACAGGTGCGCTCTTCGGCGTGCGCCGGAGTTGCGACGAGCGCCGACATCGCCAGTGCCCCCGCCGCTACTGCCATCGTTGTGCTCTTTCGGCTCATTGCATTCTCCTTCGGTTGTCTTACCTTCAGAGTCCGAGAAGGAGATGAACTCACGATGAGCGCACGATGAGAGTGCTCTCACGTCCCGGCACACGAAACGGCGAAGAGGTCCCCGGGGCGAACAACGCCGGCCATCCTCCCAGGGAATGTTGGTTCGCCAGGCACCTGGCCATCCCCTGAATTCACCCGCCAAACTACCGCACTATTTACCAGACGGACCACTAGGGAAGGCTCAGAAGTGGGAGAAGTTGCGGAGGGACTCGGGGGTCACGACGTGCTGGAGGAGGTGCAGGGGAGCCGCTTCAACGCCGGCCACCGCCAGCGCCTCCCAATGGGCAAGGGCGAGCGGAACGTCCACGAGCCCGTGCACCACCGGCAGGTCAGGCCGATCCGCTTGCAGCAGCGACTCGAGCTGACACGACGCGATGGTGTCCCGGAGGCGAAGGCTCAACCAGTGCTTCGCACCGGCGGGCATCACAAGGTCGTCTGCCAGCTTTTGTTCTGATGGTCCGCACCTCAGCAAGCCGCCTCCGACAACCAAGACATCCCCTTGGCGCTCCATTCGCCGAATCGCGGCGCCGGCATCGAAGCAGTGCGGGAAAGAGTCGTCGACCACGATCGTCCCCGGTCGCAACCGATCGATGTCGAGAATCGGCCGGTCGGCGCTGTTGGCGGCGATTATCAAGTCCGCTTCATACGCTTGCGCGGGAAGCGATGGATCCGAGCCGCAGATAGCGATCTCACCGGCATAGCCGTGGGCGCTCAGTTCAGTTGCGAATTCCGCTAGGTGCCGCGAGCGGCTAGCCACGTCACAGAGCACCAACCGCTTCGGAGAGCCGACCTCCAGGGCGAGCAACAACTCAAGGGACGATCTCCCAATGGACCCGAGCCCGACAAGTGCCACGGTGCGTTCGCTGATGTCACGACGTGTCTGCGCCATGGCGGCCATCGTCGTTTTCACCACCGAGGCCGCGGTGGCGGCATGACCGGTCGTAACCCGAGCCGCTGTAGAACCGAGCGCGCGCACGACGTCGAAGCCGTACGCCGTGTGTGCCGGGATCATGCCGGCCAGCGAAACGCACCCTGCCCCGAGACTGGTAGCGAACTCGACCGCCTGGGCAGCGTCACGCGCGAGCGCGTCGCCACTGCGCGCCGATAGCTCATCGGCGAAGGTTGGCAGGCAAACGAATCCGGAGCGCCCCAGGGGCGTGGACAGCTCTTCTAACAGTCGCGCCCGTCGATCGGGAAACAGTCCGGCTCGAATCACCTCCCGCAGCCCGTCCGAGGCCGGGATGCCGGCGAGTGGAGCCAAATCGCGCGGCGCCGGAAGATAGCCGATGAGGGCCGCGTCGAGAACTTCGGACCGGGCCGTCGTGATGCTCGGCTCGAGCGGCGAAGAGCCGGCGATCTGGGCGAGCTCGCGGCGAAGCTCGTCGGCGAAGTCGCGGAGTTCCACCGGTTTCATGACAGCGGCAGAGGCGCGCAGCGTCACTCGCAGACCGCCATCGACGGGGCGCACGGTGATCAGCAGGTCAGTGCCGATAGGGGGCGGTTCCAGATCTGTGCCGACTTCGTCCCACGTCAGGCTCATCGTTTCGCCGGCGATGGGACCCAAGGAGTCGAAGTCGAGAAAGCTGAACAGGAACTGGGCGCCAAACGATGGCGGTCCGGGCATGGAGGTGAGAGACCGACTGACGAGTTGCTGCATCGTCGCGCCGCTCGCTCGAGCCGCGGTCACGGCGTGCGTGATGTGGCGCAGCTGCGCTCGAAACGTCGGGCCGGCTTCACGCACGCGCACCGGCAGCACGGTGGCGAGCGGTCCGACCATGCGGCTGATGTCGGGCAAGGAGTAGTCGCGGCCGGTGATGGCGACGCCGAGAAGGAGATCGTGCTGACCTGTCAGCCGAGTGAGGGCTCGATAGTACGCCGTCAGCAGCGGCGCGTAGGGAGTCGTTCCCTCCGAGGCCGCCACCCGCCTCAGAGCCGATGTAATTCCACGGTCGACGGTGAAACTCGCCTTCGGTGGAGCACCGCCAGACATGACGGCGGCCGTGTCCCTCCGACGGATGTGGGGAGCCGGGCAGGGCTCGCGATCGGAAGCAGCCCAGCCGCCTGGGGATGTGTCCGATCCAGCAGAGTCCTCCAGGACCAACTGGGCGTAGTCCCGGAACGTGCTGCGCAACCGCGGCAACGCAGCTGGCTTTCCCGATGCGAGCCCGTCGTACAGCGCCATCAAGTCCTGACCGAGAAGCACGACGCTGTAGCCGTCGCCGATGAGATGATGCGCATGAGCCACAAAGGCATACTCCTCGGGCGCGAGCCGAAGCAGTTGCAGTCGAATCAGTGGCCAGCTCGAACAGTCGAACCGATGCTCACGTTCTTCGGCGATGCGCTGGTGGAGCTCCGCAGGCTCAATCACTTCACAGTAAACCGGAAGCTTCGCAGGCGTCGGGATCTCCTGCTGCGTCGGCGGGCGCTGATCGGCCGCAATGACCACGCGCAGCATGAGGTGGCGATCGACCAAGAGGTCGATCGCTTGCTGGAACAGCCCGGTGTCCAGTGGACCGGCAAGGCGGAAACACGCCAGCCAACTCGACCTCGCACCGGGAGACAACGCCTCGGCCAGGAGAAAGCCGCGCTGCGCTGGCGTCAGGGCGAAGGGTCCGACGACGTCGGCCGGCTGACTGATGCAAGCAGGCGCAAGAGACCTCGAAACGTCGATGTCCTCGGCCAAGGCCGAAAGCGTGCGGTGGCGATACATCGCCGTCGGTGCGGGTAGCGCAGGCACTTGTGCTTCCAGCCGTGAGAAGACCTCCAAGACGGCGATCGAGTCACCGCCCAACGCAAAGAAGTCGTCCTCCCTGAACACCGGGTCGATGCCGAGCAGGCCGCTCCACACTGCCGCTAAAAGCTTTTCCGTCTCGGTTGCGGCCGGGGTGCCAACGCGACCGGTGGAGGTGGAGTAGTCCTTCGGCGCGACGACCGGCAAGTGTGCGGTATCCGGCTTTCCCGCAGGAGTCAGCGGCAATTCATCGATGAGCCGAAGCTGCGCGGGAATCATGCAATCCGGAAGACGCGAGGCGAGATATGCGCGCAGATCCTCGATTACGCCCAGGGACTCTCCCGGCCTCACGGACTGCCGCGGTTGGACGTAAGCGATCAATCGCCTCCCGTGGGGAGCGTCGACGGGCGCCGCGACGACGGTCACCCGCTCCACGCTTGGGTGGCCACCCAACACGACCTCTATCTCGCCGGGCTCGACGCGATGACCCCGAATCTTCACCTGTCGGTCGATCCGCCCCAGGAACTCGAGTTTCGCATCGGGGCGGAGCACGACGCGGTCACCGGTGCGGTAGTACCGCGCCCCACCTCTTTCGACGAACGCATTGGCACTCAGGCCTGGCTCGTCGAGATAGCCGGGAGTCAAAGCCGGACCGGCCAGCTGCAACTCCCCGGGCTCGCCCGGCACGCAGCTCTTTCCGGTGGGGCC
>JACCXO010000017.1 GCA_013696975.1 Nocardioidaceae bacterium
ACTTCTGTCAGCTGCTGGGTGTTCGACGGCTGGTCGGATGACTTGAGCGAACAGTTCAGGACAGTGGCGCGCACGAACACTCCTCGAGATGAGCGATGGGATCAACGAAAGCAACGTACCTCGCAGCGCCGGCCATGCGCAGCGCGAGGGCGATCAGCGGCGGCGCTGGCAGACCGAGCACCAGTAGAGATTGCGCCCCTCCAGCACCTGCGACTTCACCCGGGTACCGCAGACGTGACATGCCTGCCCGGCCCTGCGATAGACATAGACCTCACCACCGTGCTTATCCACTCGGGGATCACGTCCCATCGCCTCTGGCTCGTGCTCGGGCCTGACGGTGTCGATTCGACCGGTCTCGACGCCGTACGCCATCAAAGCGACTAGATCGGTCCACAACGCGTTCCATCGGCGCTTGCTGATCCGCTCCCCCGGCGTGAGCGGATGCAGTCGCGCCCGGAACAACGACTCTGCCCGGAAGATGTTGCCGACGCCGGCCAGCACCCGTTGATCCATGAGCACGGCGCCCACCGCCTTGCGGCTCTTGCGCATCCGAGCGTACCCACGCTCCGGCTCGGCATCCGCACGTAACGGATCCGGTCCGAGCCGCGCCAGGATCACATCGAGCGTGTCGATGCTGATGAGCTCGCACGTGGTCGCACCACGCAGATCGGCGTATGACGAAGGACCGACGAGCCGCAGGCGCACCTCACCGACTGGTGGCTCCACCGGCGCACTGACGATGCGGAAGCCGCCAATGAGCCCAAGGTGCACGTGCAAGACCAGGTCGTTGTCGAACCTCAGGAACAGGTGCTTGCCCGCCGACTCCGCTGATTCCAAGACGCGTCCGTTGATGAGCGCGGCGCTTTCACTGAAGCGGCCTTGCGGGCTTGACGCCGCGACGAAGTGATCACCGAACGCCCGCTGCAGATCAGCGGCGAGCCGATAGAGAGTGTGGCCTTCTGGCATCGGACCTCCCTCGAATCCCAGATCGACGGCTCAGTCAGGTGGACCTGAGCCCAAGACCGCGCTGGCAGCTGGGCCGTCAGGCAGAGCTCCAGACTCCTCAAAGTCACGGAGCATCGAGATCCGCCGGACGTGCCGCTCCTCGCCGGTGAAGTCCGTCACCAAGAACACCTCGACCAAGCGGGTTGCCTCTTTGACCGAGTGCATCCTCGCCCCGATGGAGACGATGTTTGCGTTGTTGTGCAGCCGCGCAAACTCCGCGGTCTCCTCAGACCAGGCGAGCGCCGCGCGAATGCCCTCGACCTTGTTGGCAGCGATCTGCTCACCATTGCCCGAGCCGCCGATCACGATGCCCAAGCTGCCGGGATCGTCGACCACCGCCATGGCTGCCTGGAGGCAGAACACCGGGTAGTCATCTTCGGCGTCGAACTCATAGGGGCCGTGGTCGAGGGGCTCGTGCCCCCGTTCGCGCAGCCACTCGACCAGGTGGTCCTTCAGTTCCAGCCCGGCATGATCGGTGCCTAGGTGTACGCGCATGGCCCCGATCTTGTCAGTCGAAGGCGGGGTCGGCCGTCCGGGTGCGCTTGAGCTCATAGAACCCCTCGGTGGCAGCGACAAGGCGCACGCCGTCCCAGAGTCGACCAGCCGCCTCGCCGCGCGGCGTAGGGGTCACCACCGGGCCGAAGAACGCCACCCCCTCCACGGCGATGACCGGGGTGCCGACCTCCATACCCACCTGGTCCATGCCGGCATGATGGGAGACCTTGATGGCCTCGTCGTAGTCCGTGGAGTCCATCGCATCGGCCAGTCCGGTCGGCAGATCCGCCGCGGCGAGCGCCTCCTCGACGGTGGCGCGCGATGTGTCCATCCCCTTGTTGTGGAAGCTCGTGCCGAGCTCGGTGTAGAGCCGGTCGAGGACCTCTTCGCCGTGCTGCTGGGCGGCCGCCATACACACCCGAACGGGTTGCCAGGCCGTCGACAGGAACTCGCGATACTCCTCAGGTACATCCTTGTCCTGGTTGAGGTAGGCCAGGCTCATCAGACGGAAGCGCGTCTCGACTCCGCGCACCTGCTCGACCTCTTTCATCCAGCGTGAGGCGATCCACGCCCAAGGGCATTGCGGGTCGAACCAGAAGTCGGCGGTGGCAACCTCTGTGGCGGCTGATGTCTCGGTCATGGCAGTGCCCTTCCTCGTCTTCTGGCTTGTGCGCGCAAAGGTGCGCACCTCTGCCTCTTGGCAAGCCGAAAGCCGCGCTCAGCATTCCCTTGAGCCGCATGCGAAGATTGCGCACATGCCTGGACTGAACCTCACCCGCGATGAAGCGGCTGCACGCGCACTTGTCCTCGACGTTGCGAGCTATGACATCACCTTGGACCTGACCACCTCGGAGACGACATTCGCGTCCACGACCGTGCTGAGCTTCAGCTGCTCCGACCCGGGAGCGACTACCTTCGCCAACCTCGTCGGAGCCACGGTCTACGAGATCACCCTCAACGGCCAATCGATCGACACCTCGGCCTACGCCGACAACCGCATCGAGCTCACCGGTCTAGGCGCCGAAAACGAGCTGCGCGTCGTCGCCGACTGCACGTACAGCCACACCGGCGAAGGCCTGCACCGCTTCGTCGACCCAGCCGACGACAAGGTCTACCTCTACACGCAGTTCGAGGTGCCGGACGCACGTCGCGTCTTCACCACCTTCGAGCAGCCGGACCTCAAGAGCGTGTTCGCCTTCCACGTCACCGCTCCCGCAGGGTGGCAGGTCGTCTCCAACTCCCCCACACCAACGCCCGAGATCGCCGGCGACGGCATCGCGACATGGCACTTCGATCCGACGAAGCCGATCTCCACCTACATCACGGCTCTGGTGGCCGGTGAGTATGCCGTCGTACGTGATACCTACCGTGGCTCGCGAGGCGACATCCCGCTCGGCATCTTCCTGCGAGAGTCCCTGCTCGAGCACCTCGACGCAGACGAGATCTTCGAGGTCACCAAGCAGGGCTTCGGATTCTTCGAGGACGCCTTCGACATGGCGTACCCGTTCGGCAAGTACGACCAACTGTTCGTACCCGAATACAACATGGGTGCCATGGAAAACGCCGCCTGCGTCACCTTCCGCGACGAGTACATCTTCCGCAGCCGGCAGACCCGAGCGGCCTACGAGGGTCGAGCCAACACGATCCTTCACGAGATGGCGCACATGTGGTTCGGTGACCTCGTCACCATGAGGTGGTGGGACGATCTGTGGCTCAACGAGTCGTTCGCCGAGTGGGCGTCGCACCACAGTGCGGTCAAGGCGACCCAGTACACGGAGGCGTGGACCAGTTTCTGCAACTCGCGCAAGACGTGGGCCTACCGCCAAGACCAACTGCCGTCCACTCACCCCATCGCCGCTGACAACTACGACCTCGAGGCAGTCGAGGTCAACTTCGACGGCATCACCTACGCGAAGGGCGCCTCTGCTTTGCGGCAGCTGGTGGCCTGGGTGGGCGAGGACGACTTCCTGGCCGGCCTGCGCGTCTATTTCAACCGGCACGCCTACGGAAACACGGAGCTTACCGACCTGCTCGACGCACTCGAAGAGACTTCGGGCCGCGATCTCGGCTCGTGGACCAAGGAGTGGCTGCAGACCTCGGGGGTCAACACGGTGCGCCCCGCCTTCGACGTCGACGTCGAGGGAAACTTCTCTTCGTTCACCATCCAGCAAAGCGCTTCTGCTGACTTCCCAACCTTGCGTCGCCACCGGTTGGCCGTCGGCCTTTACGACATGACCGATGAGGGTCTCGTGCGCCGTTCCAGCGTTGAGACCGATGTGTCGGGTGACGAGACAGTGCTTGCTGAGCTCATCGGGGTCAAGCAACCCGACCTGGTGCTGCTCAACGATGGCGACCTCACCTACTCCAAGGTCCGCCTCGACCCGAGATCCCTGGAGACCCTGATCGCCCACGTCGACCGCATCGACGACTCACTCGCTCGAGCGCTGGCCTTCGGTGCGGCCTGGGACATGACACGCGACGGTGAGATGCGCGCCAGGGACTGGGTCGAGCTGGTGCTGCGCGCCATCGGCACGGAGTCCGACCTGACCGCCGTTCGCTCTCTGATCGCCCGGACTACTCAGGCCGTCAATGTCTACACAGCTCCGGCAAACCGCGCGGCCGCCTCGCAGCGTTGGGACGCCGGGTTATTGGCTTTGGTCCGCAACGCCGATGCGGGCAGCGACCAGCAGCTCACCTTCCTTCGGGGCCTGGCAGTCGCCGCCCGCAGCGGTGAGGCGCTCGACTTGCTGGCTGGTCTGATCGACGGCTCTCAGTCCCTCGAGGGTCTGGCCGTCGACACCGACTTGCGCTGGGAGCTGTTGAACGGTCTCGCTCGTGAAGCTCGCGTCGACGACGCGGCGATCGCGGCTGAGCTGGAGCGCGACAACACGATCGCCGGCCAGGAGGCGGCAGCCGGAGCGCGGACTGCTTTTCCCACCGCCGAGGCCAAGGCGCACGCGTGGTCTGAAACGATCGAGCGGGACGACATACCCAACGAGACGATGCGGAGCATCGCCGTCAACTTCAGCCAGCCTGGCCAAGAAGACGTCTTGGCCCCCTATCTCGAGCGGTATCTCAGCGTGGCGGAGGGAATCTGGGAAAAGCGAGGCGTCCACCGCGCGTCGACTGTTCTCGAGTACATGTTTCCCCGGGCGCTCGCGACCGAGGAGACCCTCGCTACCGTGGACGCCTGGCTCGACACCACCAAAGCTCACCCCGCGGCCCGTCGCTACGTGAGCGAGGGGCGTGATGACGTGGCCAGATCACTCCTGGCGCAACACCGCGACGCCGAGCCGCCTTAGTCAAGCGGCTGCGCCGTTACCACCCCTGACCGGGGGCTTTGTCAGCGCCGGTTATGGGGTGTCGGTGTGCAGGTTCCGAACCGGACGCGCGAGTTCGGCGAGCTGCTGTATGACGGCGAGGAGGCCCCGGGTGAAGTCACCAGCCTCGAAGGCTGTCTGCATGGAAAGGCCGGCGAGGGCGACATGCCGGTCGTCGACCGTCTCGCGAACGTCTGCGCCCGTCACGATCTCGACGCTGCGCTGGGTCGGGTCGACGTGGATCAAGATGCTGCTCGCTGGTTGAGCCACCGCGCTGTGCAGGGCCAGCGCCGTACGACGGCTGTCGCCGGCCGAGCGACCCACGTGCGCATAGAAGTCACGCCCCGATAGGCGTTCGGCATCGCGGATCGCCCGGTCGATCTCATGGCGCTCAATGGGGGTGAAGGCGTTACCAGCGGACACTGGCACCACCTGTCTGGTCCCGGCTCGGGTCTTCGGCCGAGGTGCCCCTGACTGCGTGGGCGCCCGTGTGTGTCGCACCTGCGTCCGTCGCAACGCCACGGTCGCCACCTCCATCTCGGTCCCCACGGGGGCCGCGGTCGCCAGCTCCACCTGGTTCGTCCATCACAACGTTGTCATGGTCACCGGCCGACGCGGGGTTGTAGCCTGCGCCGGGCCCTGACTCGATCTGGTGGGGGTTGGCCGCTGCCTCGGCCCGCACGGTTCGTGGCGCACCGAACCACTCGGACGCGGCCTGCCAGTTCCGCCCGGAACGGGGTTGATTGCCCTTGGCGAGCGATGGGGCCATGACCATGACCGTGATTGCCACCACGATGAGCAGCGGGATGCCAGCGAAGATCAGCAATCCCTCGAGGGTGGACATGGGTGGCGGTTCGGGCCAGTTCAGCGGGGTGTCTGCGAGGATCACAGGTCAACGTTACTGCCCCGAAACCTTGTGTACCGTCATGGGTGCGCCAGCGAAATCGTGGCATCGACCCGATCCAGGACCCCGGCCTGAGCCAGCAGCCGAACGAGAAAGCGAAGTGTGTGACTGATCCTGTCTGCCCGACCGACCGAGGCGAGCTGTGTCGACTGGTTGATCAGATGACCGGTAATGCATGGCTGGCGAGAGCATCCGACTGGTTGATAGCGAGACCGCTCTCAATCCTCGTGTTGGTCGTCATCGGGGTGCTGGTGAGGTGGCTGCTGCACCGCGCCATCAACAAGGTGACCTCTCGGGCAGCTGAGGGACCGCTGCCAGCCGTCATCAGCCGCGGCCGAGTCCCACAGATGTTCCTCGAGCACAGCGCCGCTGCAGCGGAACGCCGTCAGCAGCGTGCCGCCACCATGGGCGGTCTTCTCAAGAGCATCTCCACCGGTGTCGTCGCTGCCGTGGTCGTCTTCATGGTCATCGCCCAGCTCGGATACAACATTGCCCCTCTGATCGCGAGCGCGGGCATCCTGGGCGTCGCACTGGGTTTCGGCGCCCAAAGTCTGGTCAAAGACTTCCTGAGCGGCATCTTCATGATCTTGGAGGATCAATACGGTGTCGGCGACGTCATCGATGTCGGCAACGCCACAGGCACAGTCGAGGCAGTCGGCTTGCGGGTGACACGTCTGCGCGACGTGAACGGGACCGTCTGGTACGTCCGCAATGGCGAGATCCTGGCGGTCGGCAACATGAGCCAGAACTGGGCACGCACAGTCTTGGATATCCCCGTCGCGTTCTCAGAGAATCTCGGCCGGGTCAGCGAGATCTTGCGCGACGTCGCCCATCAGATGTGGGAGGACGCCGAGTACCGCCCGGATATCCTCGAGGAACCTGAAGTCTGGGGGGTCGAGCGCTGGGACCCTGACGGTGTCGTGGTGCGCGTGGTGCTCAAGACGGCACCGCTAGAGCAATGGAGTGTCGCACGCGAGATGCGCGAACGGATCAAGGACCGCTTCGACGCCGAGGGCATCGAAATCCCTCTCCCGCAGCGGATGGTGTGGCACCGGGATGTGCCCAACGAGCCGCCCGAACGCGACGGCCAGCCAGCAACCGCCGACCCCTCGACGGAATCTCCCACGTTTCGCCAGGGCGGCGCCTAGCGTCAAGATTGGCGTTTGGCGTGGCTTCCGCGACGTGGGACACCAATCCCTGGCTAGGGAGGCGACTAGTCCGCGAGGCGGTCACTCCGCCAGCGCGGCGTCCAGCTTGATCGTCGTCCCGGTCGGTGCCTGCGAGACCGGGCAGCCAGTCTTGGCGGCCGCCCCCTGCGTGCGCGCCTTGGTGCTGAGACAATCGAGGCGTGACGACTTCGCAGACACAGTCCTTCTACGACGCGGTTGGCGGGCATGAGACCTTCGTGCGGCTGGTCCATACCTTCTATGTCGGTGTCGCGGCTGACCCTGAGCTCCGGGCCTTGTACCCCGACGAGGATCTCGGTCCAGCCGAGGTGCACCTACGCATGTTCTTCGAGCAGTACTGGGGCGGTCCGACGGCGTACTCCGAGTTCCGCGGGCACCCGCGATTGGGCATGCGGCATGCACCGTTCGCCGTTTCGCCACGGGCTCGCGATCTGTGGTTGACGCACATGCACACGGCCTTGCAAGAGTCAGGTATGACGGACGACCAGGTCGCGCAGTTCTGGGCCTACGTCTCCAGGGCAGCGCATTTCCTGGTCAACACAACGGACGAGCCGGAAGCCACTCCTGAACTGATCGCCATCGAGGAGACCGAGCGGCCACCTAGTCGGTGAACCGACCCAAGACGGCCCGCTCGATGTCGTTGAGACGCCTCGGTCGCCCGATGGCCGGGTCGACAGTGTCGACACGGGCCTCTTGCAGGTATTCGAGCCAGGTGACGTTGTTGACGTGGTTGTAGGCATCCAGGTCTGACCAGCGCGGCTTGAGCGAGAACACGTGTCGGGGCACAGCTCATCTTGACAGGCCACGTCTCTTGGGGGACTGACAGTAGGCTCGCAGGGACTCAACCAACCATGCCCCGGAGGATTCATGCCTGAAGCCGTTATCGTCGCCACGGCACGGTCACCGATCGGGCGAGCCGCTAAGGGCTCGCTCAAGGATGTCCGCCCAGACGACCTGGCCGCCAGCATGGTCGCAGCAGTGCTCGCGAAGCTGCCCGAGCTGGATCCGACCGACATCGACGACTTGATGCTGGGGTGCGGTCTGCCCGGCGGCGAGCAGGGTTTCAACCTGGCTCGCGTGGTCGCCGTGCTGCTTGGCTTCGACCAGCTGCCTGCGACGACGGTGACGCGCTACTGCTCATCGAGCGTTCAGACGTCTCGAATGGCCTTTCACGCGATCAAGGCCGGTGAGGGCGACGTTTTCCTCTCGGTCGGCGTCGAGACGGTCTCCCGGTTCGTCAACGGTAACTCCGACTCACACCCTGGCACCCGGAACGCTGCTTTCGCCGTGGCCGGAATGCGCAGCACCCAAGCGGCCGAAGGAAATGCGACGTTGTGGCACGACCCTCGCCAGGACGGCGCGCTGCCCGACATCTACATCGCCATGGGGCAGACCGCCGAGAACCTCGCCCAGCAGCGTGGGCTCAGCCGACCGGTGCTTGACGAGTTCGCCGTGCGCAGCCAGAACCTCGCCGAGCAGGCGATCGCCGACGGCTTCTGGCAGCGGGAGATCACCCCGATCGAGCTGGCGGACGGCACCAAAGTCGAAGCGGACGACGGCCCTCGACCGGGTGTCACCTATGAGGCGATTGCACAGCTGAAGCCGGTCTTTCGCCCCGACGGCGTGGTGACCGCCGGAAACTGCTGCGCCCTCAACGACGGCGCCGCGGCCGTGGTCATCATGAGTGATACCAAAGCCCACGACCTCGGGATCAGGCCGATGGCGCGGATCGTGTCCACAGGTGTCAGCGCCTTGTCTCCCGAGGTCATGGGGCTGGGCCCCGTCGAGGCGTCTCGTCAGGCGTTGAGCCGTGCCGGCATGACGATAGACGACGTAGATCTGGTCGAGATCAACGAGGCGTTCGCGGCGCAGGTTGTGCCGTCGTACCAGGATCTCGGCATCGATCTGGACCGGCTCAACGTCAACGGCGGCGCGATCGCCGTCGGCCACCCGTTCGGTATGACGGGGGCTCGTCTGCAGGCAACCATGCTGAACTCGCTGGACTTCCACGACAAGTCGACGGGTCTCATCACCATGTGTGTCGGTGGCGGTCAGGGGATGGCAATGATCGTCGAGCGGGTCTGAACGTCGGCGGCGTTTGGGGGTGGTGGAGTCCGTCGCCGCTGCCGTAGCCGGGAAAGTCGAACGATTCCGTTGGATAGAGTCCGACTATGACGACTGAGTGGCTCACCTCCGACCAGCAGCGGGCCTGGCGGGCCTACCTGTTGGGTTCGACTCTGCTGGTGGAGCGGCTGGACCGTGATCTGCGCGAGAAGCATGGGCTGTCACTGCCGGAGTATGAGATCCTCGTGCGCCTGTCGGAGGCACCGGAGCATTCGTTGCGGATGGCTGAGCTCGCTGACTCGGTGAAGAATTCACGGAGTCGGATCACCCACACTGTCACCCGGATGGAGCGCGCCGGTCTCGTACGGCGTCGACAGTGCGCCTCCGACGGTCGTGGCGTGTATGCGCTCCTGACCGAAACTGGCCAGCAGAAACTTGTCGACGCGGCCCCCGAGCACGTGGCGAGTGTGCGCGCCGCCTTGATCGACGTGGTGTCCCCGGAAGACCTAGAGGCAATGCGTCGCGCTTTCCTGGCTGTGGCCGACGAACTGCAGACCGGCATACCGGATCCGACGCTCTCGGAGCGATCCGCCTGACCGCGCGCAATGCTGGCCTGCCCGCGCGCATGATGTGCGTGGGCAGCGGACGCCTGCTGTCGCGCCGCCCGCAAGCCGTGCGTCAGTCGCGTGTGAGGCGTCGATGGGTCACAGCGTGGGGACGGGCAGCCTCGACCCCGAGCCGCTCGATCTTGTTCTGCTCGTAGTCGGCGAAGTTGCCCTCGAACCAGAACCATCGGGCTGGGTCTTCAGCGTCACCCTCCCAGGCCAAGATGTGCGTCGCCACCCGGTCGAGGAACCAGCGGTCGTGGCTGATGACCACCGCGCAGCCAGGAAATTCGAGCAGCGCGTCCTCGAGGGACTGCAGCGTCTCGACGTCGAGGTCGTTGGTGGGCTCGTCAAGGAGCAAGAAGTTGCCGCCTATCTTCAGCGTGAGCGCGAGGCTGAGGCGGTTGCGCTCGCCCCCGCTCAGCACACCGGCCGCTTTTTGCTGATCGGGGCCCTTGAAGCCGAATGAGGCGATGTAGGCGCGGCTGGGCATCTCGAAGTTGGCGACCTTGATGTGATCGAGCCCGTCGGACACGACTTCCCAGACGTTCTTCTTGGGATCGAGGCCGCCGCGGCTCTGGTCGACGTACGAAATCTTGACCGTGTTGCCGACCTTGACATCGCCGGCGTCCGGGACCTCTTCGCCCGTGATCATGCGGAACAAGGTTGTCTTGCCGACACCATTCGGCCCGACCACACCGACGATGCCGGCACGCGGGAGCGAGAAGCCCACGTCGTGCATCAACATTCGGTCGCCGAACCCCTTGGCGAGGTTGGCCGCCTCGAGGACCACGTCACCGAGCCGAGGGCCAGCCGGGATGTTGATCTCTTGCAAGTCCACCTTGCGGCCACGCTCAGCCTCGGCGGCGAGTTCCTCATATCGAGCCAGTCGTGACTTCGACTTGGCCTGCCTGGCCTTGGGGTTGGAGCGGACCCACTCGAGCTCGCGCTCCAAGATCCGCTGCCGCTTCGCGTCTTTGCGACCTTCGACGACGAGCCGCTGCTGTTTGGTCTCCAGGTATGTCGAGTAGTTGCCCTCGTAGGGGTGGGCCTTGCCGCGGTCGAGCTCGAGGATCCACTCGGCCACGTTGTCGAGGAAGTAGCGATCGTGGGTCACCGCCAATACCGCGCCTGCATACTTCGAGAGGTGTTGCTCGAGCCACTGAACGCTCTCGGCGTCAAGGTGGTTCGTGGGCTCGTCGAGCAGCAATAGGTCTGGTTGCTGCAGCAGCAGCTTGCACAGGGCCACGCGGCGACGCTCCCCACCACTCAGCCGGTCGACCAGGACATCGGGGGGCGGACAGCGCAGAGCATCCATGGCTTGGTCGAGGCGGGAGTCGAGGTCCCAGGCGCTGACATGGTCGAGATCGGTCTGCAGGTCGCCCATCTCAGGCAGCAACTTGTCGTAGTCCGCGTCCGGGTCAGCGAGTTCGACCGAGATCTCATTGAAGCGGTCCAGCTTGGCCTTGACGTCGCCGACGGCCTCCTCGACGTTGTCGAGGACCGTCCTGCCCTCGGTGAGCGGTGGCTCTTGAAGCAGGATGCCAACCGTTGCGCCGGGGTCGAGCAGGGCGTCGCCGTTGGAAGCAGTTTCAAGCCCCGCCATGATCTTCAGCAGCGTGGACTTGCCAGTCCCGTTGGGACCCACCATGCCGATCTTGGCGCCATGGAGAAAGGAGAGAGTGACGTTGTCGAGAACCACTTTGTCGCCGTGGGCTTTGCGCACATTGCGCAACGTGAAGACGTATTCGGCCATGGTCAGGAAGCCTACGACGCGGTGCCGCCGCTATCCCAATCCTCGGACTCCTGGGCGGCTTCGTAGGGCAGATCGGCTCAGGAGGCTTCGCGCAGAGGAGTCGCAGTTGGCTCGAAGTCGTCGTAGCCGAGCGAGTCGGCCGCTTCGATCTCTTGCAAGGCCTCCGCCGCAGCCAGGCTCTCGTCGACAGGCGCCTCAACTGGTCGGGCGACCTTGGAGAACGTGCAGACCCCGCGGTTGAGATCGTGGCCCACCGACACGGCCTCCAACACGAACCGGGAGTTGCGCACCCCGTCTTTGGTCCACTCTTCGGTCCTGAGCTTGCCGACGACGATCACGGGGTCGCCTCGACGCACCGAGTCGCGCACGTGGACGGCCAGCGCTCGCCAACACTGAACGGAGATCCAGCTCGTGGTCCCGTCGACGTACTGCCGCTGGGTGCGATCCCAACGACGCGGGGTGGTGGCGAGCCGGAACGTGCTCAAGTCAGTGCCGCTGCCCACCTTGCGGTAGTCGACGTCGGTGCCGACGTGACCAATCATGGAAATCCCCGTTTCAGACATGCTGTCTCCTTAGTTGGGCCGGTAGTTGCCTTGGCCGGCGCGGCGAAGTGACGCGAGGCACGCGGACCTCCGGCGAGCCGGTGTCACCAGCCTGCGGCTCGGCTGAAGAGGCACCTAGCTGTCAGCGCCGAATTGTGGAGAGTGGCGTTGATCAGGTCGATCTGGGGATGCGCCTCAGCGTCCTAGCGCGGCTCGCAACCCGTCTCGGCAGCGTGAGTAGGCGTCGATCTCAGCCTTGAGTGGACTGACGACGAACTCGTCGGTCTTCGTCGCCACCACTGCCCGCAGACGCCTGTCGTCGTTCGCAGCCTTGCGCCGAGCCCACGAGCGTGCCGCGAGACGACCCAACATGGCCGTCAAGAAGCCAAGGGCCAGTCCGCTGCAAAGCAAGATCAGCGGCAACGAGATGCCCCCGATCTCAGGTTCCAGGATCCGCTCCCCGGCGAACGCGTCCGTCGCGACGATCGCCAACGACCAGATGCCTCCGACCACAGCGGTCGTCAGCAACGCCCACTGGAGCAATCGGACCGCACTCCACCCACCGTGCGCCTGCACTCCGGACAGGTCCGCCCGCGAGACAGCCGCCTCGAGGGAGCGGACGAATGCATCCAGCCGCCCCGTGGCCGCATCGCGCACGGACCGTTTCCAGGGCTCGCCCATGTCGCTGGTGATCTCGTCCACGACCTTGCGCACCGCGGCGTCGACTCCTACCCGCTGCACGGCTGGCGCCGAGGCCGGACGTGTTGTCGGCGTATCGCCAATCTCGTCGGCGGGGCCGTCGACGTCAGGCAGCCTGCTCATCGGATCAGACCGGAACCTGGCGAGCGGCGCCGTGAGCGACCAGGCAGTGGCACGCCGCGCTCGGATGAGAGCCGTTGACTCCAGGGCCTGGACGAGAACTGGCACCCCGGCGGAATCGGCACAAGCGTCGAGGAGACGCTTGTGGACATCAGCGCCGAGATCCGCAGGTTGTGCTGAGCCGGTTCCCTCCTGAATCCGGCGCGCCATTGCGGCAACGTCGGCGTCCACTCGTTCCAGGGCGAATGTCTTGGCCGCGACCTTGGTTACCAGGGTGGCACGGAGCTCTTGGATGCCATCGCCTTCGGTGACAGAGGTGGCGAGAACCGGCACCGCCCCCAGTCCATCCAGCTCGAGCAGGCGCCTGACGTCGAAGAGGCAGGACTCGACTCCCCCCGCCGGTATCTCGTCGATGTGATTGAGCACGACCAGCATGACCTCGGCGTGTGAGCTGAGCGGGCGAAGGTAGCGGTCGTGAATGGCCGCGTCGGCATACTTCTGCGGATCGAGAACCCACACGAGTACGTCGGCCAGCTCGACAAGCCGCCCGACCTCGAGATGATGAGAGACCTCAGTGGAGTCGTGGTCGGGTAGGTCGAGGAGGACCAGGCCGTGCAGGTCGCGGTCGACGGCTGTCTCGTCGAGCAAGCCCGTGCGGTTGACCTGCTGGCGCTCTGGGATGCCCAGCCAAGCCAAGATCTCGGTGGCTCCCTCGGAGCCCCACGTGCATGCCAACGCCCAGGAGGTCGTGGGACGTTTGAACCCCACCGCGGCGAGGTCGAGGTCACACAATGCGTTGAACAGCGACGACTTGCCCGACCCGGTAGCCCCGGCGAGAGCCACGATGGTGTGTTCGCTGGACAAGCCGAGTCTGCGCCGGCCGCGTCGGACCACCTCGGCTGCCTCGTCGAGCAAGGCGTCGTCGACGCGCCCGCGTGCTGCTTCGACGGCTTTGCTGAGCCCGTCGAGTCGTAGCGTTGTGTCAGACGCAGCCGCCGGTGCACGATCAGGCTGATCGCCCGGCGCCCTCATGCCTGCGCTCCTGCCCAGCGGGTGTCGTCAACCTCGCGTGACAGCTCGAGCAGCTGGTCACCCGCGCCGTCGGCAACGCGGTGCAGAGCCAGCACGTCCAGAAATCGCTGCTCCTCGGGGCGCAATGCCTGGTCGATTCGGCTCGCGAGATCCTCACCGGCGGTGTCGATGAAGCGCTGCATGGTCTGGTGCCCGAAGACCCCACCGAGGAGCCGGCGGCCGGGCGCTGTCGAACTCTGGGCGCGATGGGAGGCAGTGCTGCTGCTGTCCAACACCACGATCAGCAACGCCATCGCGACGTCGAGAACCCCGTCCGACAAGAACCGCGAGGTCGCGCGACGGTCAGCGCTCTCGGCACGCAGCAGGTCGAGGACGAAGCGCTGCCAGCCATCGATGGCGGCTTTGACACGGGCCTCGACTCCGGAGGAGGCCCGCGAGAGATCGGCAGGTGACCCGTCGAGCACCGCCGAACCGGCTTCCATCAATCGCCATTGCCTGGCGATGCGTTCGGCCGCTGACTCTGCCTCCTCGACAAGCTGTGTCCACAGCTGTGCCTCCAGCGCGGCTCTCAGCTTTTCAGCGGGCTGATCCCGCCCCCCAGCGCCACTCGGCAGCCGATCACGCATCCGTACGCCGCGATCCTCGACGCTGCGCATGAGCTCCCCTGACCCGACGAACTCCTGCCAGCGAGTGAGCAGCTCTCCGCGCAACAGGCTGCCGTCAAGGCTCGAGGTGGTCACGCTGGCTCGGCTTTCGGCATACCCGACAAGGACCAGCTTGCGCAGCTCAGCAAAGAGTCGCTCCTGGGTCCTCAGTGCGTCGGAGACCCTACGGGCTCGATGACCAAGGGATGCGACCGTTCCATCGAGTGTCTGCTGTATGACGGCCGCTCGGGCTGCCGCGTCGGCCGCGAGCGAGTCGAGCCAGGCCCGAATGGGGGCCACCGTCTCTGCCGGCAGCAGTCCGTCCTCGTCAAGGGTGCTTTGAGCGATCGTGAACAGCGGCGAGTCGTCCAGGCCACGAGCGGTGAGCATGCGAGCCAAGTGGCTTGTCACCTCAGGAACTGCCCGAGGGGTGGTGCGGTCGAGCACCAGGGCGACAGCCGCCCCCCGCTCGGCGGCGGCCTGCAGGGATACCCACGGCACCTGGTCGGCGTAGCGCGCGGCCGACGTGACGAACAGCCAGAGGTCTGCGGTGGCAAGCAGCTGCCCAGCGAGGGTGCGGTTACGCTCCTCGACCGAGTCGACATCGGGGGCGTCGATGATCGCCACCCTAGCGGGCAGGCCTTCTGTGGCGACCAGCTGCAACGTGCTCTGGTCGTGCGCCGTGACGTGCGTGCGCTCGAGCTCAGGCAGCAACCGGTCGGTGGCGAACCAGTGCGCGTCGTCGAGGTGATGCACCAGCACCGGAGACCGGGTCGTCGGACGCAGAACTCCCGACTCGGTGACCGAGCTGCCGACCAGGCTGTTGACGAGGGTGGACTTGCCGACGCCGGTCGAGCCGCCGACCACGACGAGGAGGGGCGCCTCGATCTGCAGCAGCCGCGGCAGCACGTAGTCGTCGAGCTGCTGAATGAGCTTGTCTCGCTCGTCGCGTGCCGGTTCGGCGTCGAACGCGTCGAACGGCAACGGGTTTTCGACGAGAGCCTGCCTGAGTCGCACGATGACCGCGATCAGCCCAGACGGAGTGCTGAGATCAGTCACGCACTCCTCCGCTTCTGCTGTATGTCGACCTGCTCGCCCCACCACCGATCGCCTCGGCGTGTTGGCCGCGCGAAGAGTTTAGGGCCTACCAGCTCGAGCGAGGAGGACCCTCGTCACCTCGTACGGACGTGGAGTCACCCGGCAGAACCACGTCGCGACGCAGCCGGCGCAGATCGGCGATCAGGTGCCGCT